>JBBIQR010000232.1:0-7770 GCA_037442245.1 Candidatus Solibacter sp.
GATTTGGACCGGATGTGCGGGAGCACGGGGCGAACCTGGAACATACGATCGAGGTGGAGGCGGGGAAGAAGTACTTTATTCAGGTGTGGAGCCAGGCGGACTCGGCGGGGGAGTATACGGTGAAGGTGGAGGAGTTGTAACGGGCGGGGATGACCGTCCACAGCGCGGTGACATAAGTCCTAGCCCGTGAGAGTGGCTCCCTTTAGGCTGAGAGCTTGGAGAGAGCATGAAATCCACTCAAGCGCAAAAATCGGGCCTTTGGAAGCACGGCCTTCTTATCACTTTATTATTCGGCTTCACCGTAATGATCGTGGGCGGAGTGCTGATGTACCGCAGCCGCGCGCCGATTCCGGAGCGGGTCGTCGCGCCGGATGGCACGGTATTGTTCACGGCGGCGGACATTCAGGAGGGGCAGGACCTGTTCCGCAAGCGGGGTCTGATGGACTACGGGACGGTGCTCGGTCACGGCGCCTACCTGGGACCGGATTACACGGCGGAAGCGATCCACTGGATTACGGAAACGATGCGCCAGCGGAAGGCGGCGAATTTTGCGGCGCTGGGGGTGGGGGAGAAAGCGGCGATCGACGCCGAAATCGCGGCCGAGTTGAAGACGAACCGCTACGACGCTTCGAGCGGGACACTGCCGTTTTCGGACGGGGAGACGGCGGGGTGGAACACGATCGTGGAGCGGTACCGGAGGCTGATCGTGGACGGGCAGATCGAGCGCGCGCTGCCGAAGGGCGCGATCCTGCCTCCCGCGGAAGGGACGGACACGCAGGCGGCGGCGAAAAACCTGGCCGCGTTCGTGACCTGGACGGCGTGGCTGAGCGTGGCCAAGCGTCCGGAAGCGAACCATTCGTACACGAACAACTGGCCGTACGATAAGACGGCGGGCAACACGGCGACGCCGGGCGCGATGATGTGGAGCGCGGCGAGCGTAGCGGGGCTGATCTTCTTTCTGGCGTTGATTCTCTACTTCCAGCACCGCTATCAACTGACCGCGGAAGAGGTGCCGAATCCGAAGTTCCGCTTCGACCTGGCGAACGCGCCGCTGACGCCCTCGCAGCGGGCGGCGGCGAAGTACTTCGCGATCGCCATGGCGCTGTTTCTGGCGCAGTGCCTGCTGGGCGGGAAGATGGCGCACGATTACGCCGACGGGGCGAGTTTCTTCGGTTTCAATCTTTCGCAACTGTTGCCGTTCAACATCGCGCGCACGTGGCACCTGCAACTGGCGATTTTCTGGATCGCGACGGCGTGGCTGGGGATGGGAATCTTCATCGCGCCGCTGGTGAGCGGGCGCGAGCCGAAGGGGCAGCGGGCGCTGGTGAACATCCTGTTCGGCGCGCTGGTGGTGGTAGTGGTGGGCAGCATGGCCGGCGAGTACCTTTCGATCAAGGGCCTGCTGGGCAACGGCTGGTGGTGGTTCGGGACGCAGGGCTGGGAGTACCTGGAACTGGGCCGGCTGTGGATGTACCTGCTGATCGGGGGAATGGGGATCTGGCTGTACATTGTGGCGCGCGGGCTGCGGTCGGCGCTGAAGGCGGAGCCGGACCGCGGCGGGCTGACGCACCTGCTGCTGTACAGTTCGGCGGCGATTCCGGTGTTCTACTGCTTCGCGCTGTTTGTGAACCGCACCAGCCACATCACGATGGCGGACTACTGGCGGTGGTGGCTGATCCACCTGTGGGTGGAAGGCATGTTCGAGGTGTTCGCGGTGGTGGTGATGGGCTTCCTGATGGTGCGGCTGGGGCTGGTGACGGCGCACAGCACGCTGCGGGCGACCTACTTCCAGTTGATTATCCTGCTGGGCAGCGGAATTATCGGCACGGGGCACCACTACTACTGGATCGGGGCGCCGGAAGCGTGGATGGGGCTGGGCGCGGTGTTCAGCGCGCTGGAAGTGATCCCGCTTTCGCTGCTGATGGTGGAGGCGTACGGACAATACAAGGTGATCCGGGCGGGCGGGGTGGACTTCCCGTACGCGGCGAGCTTCTGGTTCCTGCTGGCGACGGGGTTCTGGAACCTGTTCGGCGCCGGCGTGCTCGGCTTCCTGATCAACCTGCCGTTTGTGAGCTACTTCCAGCACGGCAGTTTCCTGACGGCGGCGCACGGGCACGGCGCGCTGATGGGCGTGTACGGAATGCTGGCGATCGCGCTGGCGCTGTTCAGCCTGCGCAACATCGTGGAGCCGCGGTACTGGAAAGAGAAGTGGCTGATGACGGGGTTCTGGGGATTGAACATCGGGCTGATGGGGATGATCGTGGTCACGCTGGTGCCGATCGGGGTGATGCAGGCGTACGAGAGCTTCAACAACGGTTTCTGGAGCGCGCGGTCGCTCGAGTTCTATCAGCAGCCGCTGGTGAAGACGCTGTTGTGGCTGCGCATGATTCCGGACACGGTGTTCATCGTGGTTGGGGCGCTGCCGATCGTAGCGGCGAGCGTGTGGGGACTGTTCCACCTGCGCGCGCTGCGGGCTCCGGCGGCGGCGGCGGTGGAGCAGGAAGAGCGCGAGATGGTGGAGGTGTAGGCAGCGGGGGCAGGCTGGCATCCGGCTGGGGATGCCAGCCAACCGTCTCCCGATCCAGGCAGGCTGCTATGCTGCATGGAAATGAGCCGAGTGGAACGGAGCAGGGTCAAGGGAACGCGTTGCAGCAAGTGCCGTAAGGTTGTACCCGTCTACGACATCACCAATCTCACTTCCTCCGATGGCGGCAGCCGGAAGATGTGCGGGCGATGCTGCAACGCCGAGATGGCGGAACGGACCGGGCTGAACAAATTCGAGCACTTGAATTTCGAGCCCATCGAAGTCGCCGACTGCGAAGGGCGGACGCATGTGTTTCACTTCCGCACTCATCTGTTTGGACCCGGCGTGGCGCTGGACGCGTTCGAATGGAGCGATGGCGGCCGCACCGGGTATCGGTTTCAAATGATCGGCGAACCGGAAGGGGATCTGATGATCCTGTTCGCGCGGCTGGTCGAGAAAATCCGCAGGGGGCTCTCGGTCCAGCACCTCAAGCGGGCAGACCAACGGTGGCAGGTAGCGGACCGGGTCGTGCGCGGGCGGATCGGGTGGGATGAGGACGCGGAAGGGCGGGCGCCGCTGGTGGTGATCGATGGCCGGGGCATCACGTGGGAAGAATTCGGGCGGATGCTGAGGACGTTCGAGGGCTGGCAATTCAAGCTGCAGATTTTCGACCGGAGCGAAGAGTTGTAGCGAACGGCCGGTCACTTCAGGATGCTGAACATATTCGAGAAGTCGTCGGTCCAGATGCGGAAGGGGCGTTCGGGTTTCAGGAGCTTGGCATCGTGCAGCAGTTCGGGATGCGCGGCGGTGACCGAGCGATCCATAATCAGGGTCCAGGAGCAGGAGAAGCAGTAGGTATCGTCGTCGGGCGAGTAGTGGTACACGAGGGCGGTTTTCCCGAAGGCGTTGGCGGCGCGCTCCATGACGGGCTCGAGGTTGAGGTAGGCGTTGGAGATATTGACCGCCAGGATGCCGCCGGGTTTCAGATGGCGGAAGTAGGTGGCGAAGGCTTCCCTGGTGATGAGGTGGACGGGCACGGAATCGCCGCTGAAGGCGTCCATGACGAGCATGTCGAACTGCTGGGCGGGTTCGGATTCGAGCACCAGGCGGCCGTCGCCGAGCGCGACCTCGACTTTGGCCGGGGTGTCCTTGAGGTAGGTGAAGTAGCGGTTCGCGATGGTGAGCACCTGGGGGTTGATTTCGTAGATCCGCAGGGTATCGCCGGGGCGTCCGTACGCGGCGAGGGTGCCGCAGCCCATGCCGAGGATGCCGATGCGGCGGGGGCGCCCCTCCTGCGCCTTCATGCCGCGGCCGATGCCGGATTCGGGACAGAAGTAGGTCACGGGCTGGTGATGATAGGGCTCGCGGACGAACTGCTCGCCGTGGTTGATGGTGCCGTGGACGAGGCGGATTTCGGCGTCCTCGTCGAAGCGCGGATCGCCCTCGCGGTTGACGCGTAACTGGCCGTAGAAATTGCGCGTGGCCACGAGGTAGCCCTCGACCATCTGGCGCATGACGGTCACGTTGAAATAGAGGAAGCCGCCCAGCAGCAGGGAAAGCGGCACGATCCCGCCCCACTTCCATCCGGGCTGGGCCACCTTCCACAGCGCGTGCGTGAAGAGGCCGGCGAGTAGCGCCGCGGTGAGGCACAAGCCGATGGGGAACTCGTAATAAGCGTGGAACAGGTTGGGGGCGACCAGCCCGACGAACACGCCGCCGGCGGCTCCGCCCAGCGATACCAGCACATAGAACGAGGTGAGGTATTTCGGATGCGGCTTGAGGCGCGAGAGTTCGCCGTGACAGACCATGCAGCAGACGAACAGGGCCAGGGTGAGGAGCGCGATGACGGGCCGGGCCGGCATGTGCGCGTGGAACAGCCAGACGCGGTCGGCCATGAACCAGAGCGAAACCATCAGCAGGGGGACGAAGACGGCGCGATGGTAGAGGCGCGGCATCTCGAAGCAGAGGATGAAGCTGAGCAGGTAGACGGTGAGGGGCAGGATCCAGAGAAAGGGGATGGCCGCGACGTCCTGGGTGAGGTGGTTGGTCACGGCGAGCAGCAGGATGGAGGCGCAGGCGGCGAGAGCGAGCCAGACGAGGCGGAGGCCCCAACCCGGCGGTGGATCGGATTCAATGGCGGGATCGGGCGCGGATGACGCCGCGCTCGACTGGCCGGCGGTACGCCACGCGGTGGTGCCGCAAATGGCGGCGAACGCCAGGAAGGCGGCGGACCAGGCCACCGCTTGCGTGTGGGAGGCCAGGTTCGGCTCGACGAGGAACGGGTAGCTGAGCAGCGCCAGCAGGGAAGCGAAGTTGGAGAGCGCGAACAGGCGGTAGGGCATGCCGGTAGCGTGGGTGCGCGCGTACCAGGCCTGGAGCAGGGGACTGGTGGAGGAGAGCAGGAAGTAGGGGAGTCCGACGGCGGCGGCAAGCAGCGCGAGGATGGTGATGGAAGGTTGCCCGAGGCCGTGAGTCTTCCACCATGGGGAGGGGATGATGGGCAAGGTGGCGAGTCCGGCGGCGAGCAGGATGCTGTGGATCACCGCCTGGCGGCGCGGCGCCAGGGTGTTCAGCCAGTGGGCATAGAGGTATCCGAGGAGGAGCACGATTTGGAAGAACAGCATGCAGGTGCTCCAGACCGCCGAGGAGCCGCCGAACCAGGGGAGGATGATCTTGGCGATCACCGGCTGAACCTCAAACAGGAGGAAGGCGGACAGGAAGATGGTGAAGGAGTAGAACCACATGGCCGGCGCTGAGACGCCCCATGCTAGCACACGATGCCGGGCGGGGCGGAGCGGTTAGCGCCAGGTTCGGGCGTAGGGCCAGGTGGTGGGGCGGAGGGTGAGGTACTGCACGATGCGCGGCAGGGAGGCGCGGTTGGGGCTGCTGCCGTGGGGCAGGGCGTGGTGCCAGATGACGAGGTCGCCGGCGCGTCCGGGGATGGGGACGGGGCCGAACGAGCGGAGGTCGACGGCGCGCGGGTCGGCGCCCTCGGGCAAGGCGGCCAGCCACTCCTCGATGCGGCGGTGGAAGCCGGGCACGCAGGTGAAGGCTCCCTGGCCGGGTTCGGTGCCGGTGAGGTAGAGGATGCCCTGGAGTCCGAAGGGGATGGGCTGCGCGAGACTGACGTCCCAGTGCAGGTGCGGGCCGGGGAAGCGCCAGGAACCGCGTTCGGGCGGGTTGAAGCCGGTCTGATCGATGACGGGCCAGAGGTCGCCGCGGCCCCAGAGTTGCGCGAAGGCGGCGGTGATGCGGGTGGATTCGCGCGCGGCGGCGAGGGCGGGGTGGCGGAGGAGCGGGACCCAGATGCTATGGCCTTGCGGTCCGCGATACCAGGTATCGGGGACGGCGGGGTCGGCGTCGACGGCGTTCCAGATGGCGCGCTCGGCTTGGGCGCAGATTTCGGGGGGGACGGCGTCGTGGAGGACGACATAGCCGTGCTCGGCGAAGAACGCCAGGTCGGCCGGAGAGAGGACAGGCTGCGGGGCGTCGTGGGCCTGGGGCAGTTCGCCGGCGAGGGCGGCGTTGAGGCGGGCGATGCGCTCGGGGGGGATGGAGCCGCCGTTGGCGTCGAGGATCCACTGTTCGAAACGCTCGAAGGAGGGGGTTTCCGCGCAGACGAAGCGCATGGTTTCAAACAGGTTGATTCCGAGGCCGCCGAGGAGGGTATTGTCGAGGTCCCAGCCATCGGCGACAGGGGTTGGGACGGGGGAGGTGCGGGCCTGAATCAGCCTGCTCCAGAATTGTTTCAGCCGGGGCACGCCGAGGAGGGAATCCATGGGGCGATGATAGCGCGGCTGGGAGGGGCGGCTGGATTGTCTTTGATCCGTATCACTGTGCGAGGGGTTCTTTACGCGGGAAGGGATCGGTTTCGTACCGGGACCGAAACGGCTCTCCTGGGCGATGAAGCGCCCGAAGCTAGACGGACAGTACTGTCTGTGTGGGACGTTAGTTCTATGATTTCGCGGAAAGTGCGCCAGGCGGTCTGGCAAGTAGGCACTTTCCGGCGTTAATACCGGTACCTGACGATAGGATCTAGACGTTGACCATGGTTAACAGCCACCGTATCCTTCGGGAAAGAAGCGCAGCAGGGTGTCAACCCACTGTTTCGGAGGCTACGGATGAGGAACTTCATCAGAATTGCAATACTGGTATGCATTGGCGCGGCGCTGTTGCCGGCCGACACCATCAAGCTGAGCGGCTCGAAGGTTGCGAGCGCGGTTTTTAACTACACCCCGGGGACCAACTCGTTCACGGTGACCCTGACGAACTCTACGCCGGTGATTGACGCGGCGGACCTGCTGACCGACTTCATTTTCCAGCTTTCCAACGGGGCAGGCGTTCCGGCGCCGGTCGTCACGGTGACTTCGGTGGAGGCTGGAAGCGGCCAATTGGTCACGGTAGACACGAACGGCGCCGTTCAGGCGTACACCGGGACGCAGGCGGCGGAGTGGGGTTTCGGCATGTATAGCGATTCCAGTCAGCCGCAGTACAACGGGTCCTATTTGCTATGCATCATCTGCGGGGCCGGAGTGACCGCACCAGCGCATATCCAACCCTCGGAAGGCATCCTGGGAGTGGGCACCGGGAGCGCGGCGGATCCGTACTCGACGGCCAACAGCTCGATAGACGGGAACAAGCCGCACAACCCGTTTTTTGGGAACCTCGTCAACCCGAGACAAGCGGGTTCGTCCGTGACCTTCCAATTCCAGGCGACGGGGCTTACGGCCCACACCGCGGCGACGAATGTAAACTTCTCGTTCGGCACGACGTGGGGCACGGAGATACCGGGCGGGACGACACAGGGCGGCGATCTACCGGAACCGATGACCTTCGTGCTGACGGGGACCGCGCTGCTCGGAGTGGGGATCGTCAAGCGGCGCCGGGCCAGCGGCCGGGATTAGGTCCAGTAGTTGCGGTCGAGGCTGCGGTATTGGACCGCTTCGGCGAGGTGTTTGGCGCAGACGGAGGGCGCGCCGGCGAGGTCGGCGACGGTGCGGGCGACCTTGAGGATGCGGTCGTGGGCGCGGGCGGAAAAGCCCATGCGGCGGACGGCCATCTCGAGGGTACGCTCGCCGGCATCGTCGAGCGCGCAGACGCCGCGGATCTCGCGGGCCGGGATGCGGGCGTTGTAATAGCCGCGCGCCCGCTGGACGCCGCGGGCGTTTTCCACGCGCGCGCGGATGGCGGCGGAAGACTCGGCCTGCGCGGCGCCGCGTAACTCCTTGAAGGGGACGGCGGGGACC
>JBBIQR010000233.1:0-7112 GCA_037442245.1 Candidatus Solibacter sp.
TAACCGGTGGTACGTATTCCGCGGATCGACCTTCGGCTGCGCACCGCACAGCGGCGCCAGCGCCAGTAACAGGATTACCCTCTTCACCCGTCACCCCTTTCACAGGCGAACATCGAATGGTTTACTAACTTAGAGTTGGAGAATACTCTGGAGTTCTAATTCATGTCAAGAGAAAAGTAACTGTTGTTATTAAAAATTCATTTCCGCCCGCCCGCGCCAAATCCTCGGGGGATTGGAATCCTCTTTGGTGATTCCAAACGCCCGGCCGTTTCACCGGAACGTACAGAAATCCGGATCGGGAGAATTCCCGGCCCGGCTGCGTCCTCACCCCGCCCGGCCACGGGCGGCGCGCCGGCCCCTCGGCCCCCTCCGGCCCACAGCGCCGTTCGCCTGCCGTGCCGTGTTATAAACTGAAGAGTCACTTCATGAAGGCCCTACTGGAAGCCCTCCAGCCCGGCGAAAAGGATTGGGTCCTGGCTCAGGCGATCGACCCGGCGCGTCTTCCCGCGCACATTGCCATCATCATGGACGGCAACGGCCGTTGGGCCGGCCGCCGCCTCATGCCGCGCGTCGCCGGGCACAAGGCCGGGATCACGCCGGTGCGCACCTCGGTCGAGACCTGCGCGCGGCTCGGAGTGAAGGCGCTGACCCTGTACGCCTTCAGCGTGGAGAACTGGAAGCGGCCGCGGCACGAGGTGGAAACCCTATGGCGCCTGCTGCGCTTCTACCTCAAACAGGAGCTTCCGGACCTGCAGAAGAACGACATCCGGCTGCAGGCGATCGGGCGGCTGGACGCGCTCCCGGAAGCGGTGCGCCGCGAACTGGATTCGGCGGTGGAAGCGACCGCGAACAACCGCGGCCTGCTGGTGAATCTGGCGATCAACTACGGCGGACGGGCGGAGATCGTGGACGCGGTCAACTCGATCCTGGAGATGGCGCGCCTGAACGGCAGCACCGCCTCCCTGAAGATCGACGAGGAACTGATCGCGACGAACCTGTACACCGCGGCGTGCCCGGATCCGGACCTTCTGATCCGCACCTCGGGCGAGATGCGGATCTCGAATTTCCTGCTGTGGCAGATCGCGTACTCGGAATTGTATGTGACCGAAACCCTGTGGCCGGATTTCACCCGCACGGACCTGTTGCAGGCCGTGCTCGAGTATCAGAAGCGCGACCGCCGCTACGGCGGGCTGAGCGTGGCCGCGACGGCGGACACAGCCGCCGAGCCCGCCCTGTTCGCGGCGCTGCCCTCGCGTAGCCGATGAAGCGACTTCTTACGGCCCTGGCCCTGATTCCGGCGGTCGCCTGGGTGGTCTTGTGGGCCGGCAACTGGATCTTCCTCACGGTGCTCGCGGCGGTGGCCTGCCTGTGCTGGTACGAGTACAACGAGATCGCCGGCGCCTACGGATTCGGCAAGCCGGGCGTCGTGGGGTACGGCGCCGGGCTGGCGCTGCTCATCTGCTGGAACGTCCCCTGGCTGGTGGCCGTGGCCTTCGTGGTCGTGATCCTGATGGTGGCGCTCCGCTCGCGCGAACTCGCGCACGCCCTGCCGCGGGCGGCTCTGCTGGTCTTCGGCGTGATCTATGTGTTCGGCTGCTGGAAGTGCGCGCGGCCCCTCCGCGAGACCTACTCGCCGCACTGGCTGATGTACGCCCTGCTGCTCAACTGGGCGGGCGATGCCGGGGCGTATTATGTCGGGCGGGCGTTCGGGCGGCACAAGATGGCGCCGCGGGTGAGTCCCAAGAAATCGTGGGAGGGCGCGGCGGCCAGCGTGATTACCAGCGTGCTGGCCGGCGGCTACTACCTGATGCGGTTCGTCCCCGGAGTGCCGCTGGCGCACGTGATCGCGCTCACGGCGGCGGCGAATATCGCCGGGCAACTCGGCGACCTGGCCGAGAGCGCGATGAAGCGCGGCGCGCAGGTGAAGGATAGCGGCGCCATTCTGCCCGGTCACGGCGGATTTCTGGACCGCGTCGACAGCACCCTGTTCGCCATGCCGGTCATTTACGCGTATCTGCTGCTGATATAGATACCCACTTAGCGGATGACGTCTAAGTCCCTGCCGTAGACGATCTCGCCCGGATACCGCGCGCGAACTTCGGAAATCACTTCGCCGGAACTCTCTCCACCATGCAGGATGTGATACAGCACGAGTTTGCGCGGGCGCACCTGAGCGGCGATCCGCCCCACGTCCGCGCCCGAGGTGTGGAACGCGGAGTGGTAACGCTGCCAATCCGCCGTGCGGCCGGAAAGAGCCTTCGCCGAGTAGACCTCGTGCACCAGGATGTCGCAGCCGCGCGCGGCGGCGGCGAGAGCCTCGCTGTAGGTGGTGTCGCCGCTGAACACGATCACCTTATCGCGCGCTTCGAAGCGGTACCCGTAGGCGCCGGGAAAATCGCCGTGCGGGACGGCGAACGCGACAACCCGCACCGCCTCGTCGCGGTACACTTCGCCGGGCTGGACATCGTGCGCGTGGACCTCGTATCCGGCGGCGGTGTGGGGCTGCATGCCATGGAGCCGCGCGTCGAGATCCACCGCGTAAGCCTGGAGCAGGTGCGTGGTCATTTCGGCCAGTCCGGGCGGGCCGTAGGCTTCGAGCGCGTGCACACGCCCGGCATTGGGCGGTGTGAGAATCACGTCCGGATATCCGGCTGTATGGTCGGAGTGCAGGTGGGTGACGAAGAGTCGCGTCAACTGGTCCATCCGGATACCGGCCTGCGCGGCGCGGCGCACGACACCCGGGCCGCAATCGATCAGGTAGACGCGGTCGCCGGTGACCACCGCGGCCGCCGGACCGCTCCGCTCGGGTTCCGGGTTGGGGGTTCCGGTGCCGAGCAAAATGACGCGCGTATCCTGCGCCGGCGAGCACGCCGCCGCGGCCAGCAGCAGGAGGGGAATCAGGCGGGGCACTTGGACATTGTAGTCCGGCATGGAGAGAATGGTTTCATGCGTACACTGCTACGGATCACAGCGTTGATGGCGGCGATGGCCGCGGGTGTGTGGGCGGCGGACAATCAACTCACGCCGCAGGAAAAGGCGGAAGGCTGGAAGTTGATGTTCGACGGCAAGACGTTCGCCGGCTGGGAGGACCCCACAAAGAAATCCCCCGAGGGAGATGCGTACACCATCGACGACGGCTGCCTGAAGTCCACCCGGCATCCGAAGTACAACGAGGACCTGTTCACTCTGGACACCTACCAGGATTTCGAAATGGAGTTCGACTGGAAGATTTCGCCCGGCGGCAACAGCGGCGTGAAGTACCGCATTCAGGACCGCGTGTGGCTGGGTCCGTTCCATCCCGGCGAAAAGTTCGAAGCCCAGGTCAATGACGCGATGGCTCACCGCATCACGACTCGTCCCGCGCGTGGGCAGGAGTACGTGATCGGGTTCGAATACCAGGCGCTCGACAATCAGCGGCATCCCGATGCGCGGCGCGGGACCAATCATCAGACCGGCGCGCTCTACGATTTCTTCTCGCCGGTGAAGGATGTGACGCGCCCGGTGGGCGAGTTCAATCATTCCCGGCTGGTGGTAAAGGGCGATCACATCGAGCATTGGCTCAACGGCGTGAAGGTAGTGGACGGAAGCCTGAAGGCGCCGGAGATCGAGAAGGCGTCGGCGGCGCGATGGGGCAAGGATTCGCCGGTGACGCGGCTGCTCGTGGATCAGCCGAAAAAATCGTGCCAGATCAGCCTGCAAAACCACGGGGACGAAGCCTGGTTCAAGAACCTGAAGATCCGGCGGCTCTAGCGGCTGCTGGTAATCTGGTAGTCATGCCGCTGCACGCAGAGATCGCACAATCACTCATTGAATCGCTGGGACTGGCGCAGCCGCCGGTCGCCATCCGCCTGACGGACGAGATCCCCGCCGGAGTCAGCCGATGGAGCGGAAACATTCCCGCGGGATGCAAGTTCTGGGAGGAAGCCGCCACCAGGGTATTCGCCACCACGGCGGCCGATCACGGCCTGTGCTCGATCGGGCTGTACACGCACAACCTGGAAATCTCGCCCGCGGCGATGACGGATTTACAGGACGCGCTCCAGGTGTTCGCCGGGCTGAGCTACGTGCGGGAAGAGGACGTGGCGAAGATTCCGGTGCTGCGCGAGAAACCGGAATACGTGGTCTACGGCCCGCTGGGAGAGGCGCCGGGCGAGCCGGACGTGGTGCTGCTGTTCGTCCGCGCGGACCAGACGCTGATTCTCTCCGAGGCGTCCGAGCAACTCGAAGGCGGGATGCCGCCCGCGATGGGGCGTCCGGCGTGCGCATTGGTGCCGCAGGCGCGCAACACCGGGCGCAGCGCGCTCAGCCTGGGATGCTGCGGAGCGCGCGCGTACCTGGACGTGCTGACTCCGCAGGTGGCGCTCTACGCGATTCCGGGCGCGCAGTTGGAGGCGTTCGCCGGGCGCATCGCCGCTCTGGCGCGGGCCAACGGCATCCTGAGCCGGTTCCACCAGATCCGGCGGGACGAAGTGGCGGCCGGCCGGACGCCGACGATCAAAGAGTCGCTGGCGTCGCTCGAGGCTGCTGGTTAGCATCGCCGCCGCTGCCCGCGCCGCGGGAGAGGATGCGCGGCAGCAGGATGAGGGCGGCCCCGTAAAGCAGTAGCGAGAGGAAGAGCGCGGTGGTGCGGTCCTGGTGCAGGTCGATGGCGACCACGCGCCACGCGCCCAGCGCCATCACCGGATACACCAGGCGCGAAAATTCCGTCCGCCGCCAGCGGGGTCCGGCCCACGCCAGCCAGAGCGCTCCGAGCGACAGCACCGCGGTGCGCAAGGTGGCGCAATACGCGTGGCTCGCGGAGATCCCGCAGGCGGCGTGATACCCGTAGGTGAGCAGGCCGGCGAGGATCGAACCCGCGAGCCAGATGAAGACGCCCGCTTCGGCGATGCGCAGCACGGAGTGGACGTGGCGCGCCAACAGATAACAGACGGCCGCGGCGGCCGCGCCTCCCAGTATCGGCCAGGCGGGCTCCACCGGCCAGAGACGCGAGCCGAACAGCAACGCCGCGGCGTCTTCGAGCGCGCCGGAGACGAGCAGCCCGACCAGTAAGTAGATGCCGCCGTGGACCTGCAGGGTGAAGCGGCCGTAGACCCGTCCCAGCCACACGCAGGCGATGGCCAGGATGGCCCAGGCGGCGGCCTCCGCGGCGCCGGAGAAGAGCATCCCGGTGCCGGCAAGCGCCAGCAGGAAACCGAAGGTCGAGTAGGTATAGAAGTTGCGGCCGTGAACTTCGTCGCGGTCGAGCACCCGGAAACTCACCAGGTAACAGGCGGCGGCGCAGAGCAGCGAGAGCATCGCCGCGGATTCGCGAACCCCGGCATCGGTCGCGGCCAGCCGCATCCCGCCGCCGAGCGCGATGGCGAACGCGATGGCGCACTGCGCGGTCTCAAACAGCGTGAACGTGAAACCGCGCAGCAGCGTGCGCACGATGGTGCTGGCCAGGTAAATGCCGAGCAGCGCCGCCTGCGCGCCGAGCAGCGCGGCGTGCGGGATGGCGGCGTAGGATTCCGGCAGCCCGCGCTCGTTGGTCACCAGCCACGTGGCCAGCAGCACGGCCAGATCCGCGGCGGTGGCGGCGAGCCAGCGTTCGCTGAGCCAGTGGTTCAGGCAGGCCGAGACTTCGACGGCGGCGGCGATGGCCAGGAAGACGTAGACGAACGGCACGGCGTCGTGCGTCGCGACCAGCAGCGCGCCCGACGTGCCGAGTCCGGCCAGGGTCGCGAAGGTGGCGACGATCAGCAGATCCTTGCGCCAGGAAACGGCGAGTCCGAACACCGTGAATGCGAGCAGCAGCAGTCCCGCCGTCCAGGTGGAGATGGCGTGGAAGCGGTACGCCGCCTCGAAGAGCAGCGGCGCCAGCACCAGTACGCTGGTGAGGCCGTGCAGCGCGGTCTCCAGGCGCTTGGCGGCGGGCGTACGCGCCGCCCACACCAGCCACATCATGGCGTAGATCAGGCCGACGGCCACGCCGGTCCGTACCGAAAAGGTGCCGGATTCGGTGAAATCGCGCAGCAGGTAAGCGCCCGCGAGTCCGAGGAGGGCGCGCCCCAGAACCGGCAGCAGGTTGACGGGCGCGGCGGCGGCGCGGACGGCGGCAGTGGCGGGCGCCGCTTCGTCCACCGGCGGCTGGGAGAATTCGGCGATCCCCATCCGCGCTTCCAGTTGGGCGACCCGCGACTGTAAGTCGCGAATCTCCCGCATCACAACGTCCCAATCGGGTTGCGGCAAGGCAACCTCCCCCCGAGGCTCTTAGTCCGCTGCGTCGGCCTCGCTATGCTGCCAGGGCGGCAGCAGCTTGATCAGCACGAAGAAGATGGCAAAGGGCAGCAGCATCAGCGCGATCGCGGGAAGCAGCCCTTCGCGGGTCACCAGGTCGACTTTGTAAGTGGTGTAGCCCAGGAAACTCTTGGAGAACAGTTGGCCGCCGATCACCACGTTCCAGCGCATGGCGAAGATGCCAATCAGGGTCAGGGAACAGGCTACGGTATAAATCGCCTTGCGGGCTCCGGGCGCGATGCGCCACAACTGCGTCGCCGCCAGCAACAGAATCGGCACCACGGTGCCCGCGCCGATCTGCAGCAGCACGTGCGGGAGCCACAGGCGGGTATGAACCATGAAATCCAGACTGCGGAAGCTCTCGTCGGCTTCATAAGTGCGGTGGATCAGGTCGAGCATTTCCAGCGTGAAATCGATGACGAAGGTGTAGAACAGATACTTGGCGATGGTATCGACGCAGCGCATGTCGATGGGAATGCGCTTCACCTTCATCGCGGCCATGTAGAGCACCAGCACCGCGGCGATGCCCGACACCATGGCGGAGAACAGGAACACCACCGGCATCAGCGGCGTGGACCACCACGGATTGGCTTTGACGCTGCCGAAGATAAAGCCGACATATCCGTGGAGCATGAAGGCAGAGGGGATACCGATGACCGTGATGATGTACCCGACCCGGTCGTCCACGCGCCGTGCGGCTTCACTGACGTTGTCCGAGCCGAGCGTGAGGGCTTTGTAGATCAGCCGCGTGATGCCGGTCGTGGTCTTCGACATGTGAACGATGTCGGCGCGGTAATCCAGCCAGACTTCGAGCAGCAGCACCACCGTCAGGTACC
>JBBIQR010000233.1:7122-7763 GCA_037442245.1 Candidatus Solibacter sp.
TTCAAATTCACGATTCCCACGGAGGGGCTGCCTTGACGGCCGCCTCTGTTCGGCGGGGCGAGAGCTGTTTTGACAGGTGAGGGCTGTGCGAACATCCGGATAGGCGATCCACTTCTAAACCGGAAAGCCGGGGTACACTTCCTTCTTCCCCTTCCTGACGTGTGCGGCGTCAGGTACATCTCGAAGGAGCGCTCGGGATGGCCCAGGTGGAGTTGCAGGGGCAGGGGAGCCACCAGCAGGAAGGAGAGAGCCGTGAGCAGCGCGAGCCGGTAGGTGGGGCGGACCGCTTCGACTTTAAACACCCGTTCCAACGAAGCCAGAATGAAGGCGCCCGCCACCAGTCCGGTGATGTAGGGGTAGAGCACGATCAGAAGGCTCCACTGCAACTCGATTTCGTTGGGATACATGAATCCGTCTACGCCGGGGATCGTCATGGGTTACCTCACCGCTCCGTCGAGATTGTTGTAATAAACCTTGGCCTCCGTCGCCATCTGCGGCTTCAGCACCGATACCTTGTGAGTGCGGAGAAACTCGTGTACCGGGTCTTTGGGATTCTTGAAATCGACGAGTTGGCGCGCCTGAGTAGGACAGTTCTCGCAGCAGGCGGTGGTAAGTCCCTTAGTGATGCGGTGGTAGCAGAG
>JBBIQR010000234.1:0-7753 GCA_037442245.1 Candidatus Solibacter sp.
GGTGGGGGTGGAGGCGGTGCGGCGGGTTCCGGGGCGGGCGGGGTGTGGGTACCCAACATCCGGCTGAACTCATCCTCGACTTCGGTGGACGGCGGGGGACCGGGCGGCGGCGCCGCCGGAGCTTCCGGAGCGTGTCCTTGCCCGCTCTGCACCCACGTGGGGATCTTCCATACCCGGACGCGTGTCAGTTCGTCCGGGGCCGTGCGCTCGGCGCGTTTGCGCTCGATGACCCCCATCCACTCGCGCAGGGGCATCTTCCCGATGACATCGGTCACGACGTACGGGATGCCCTGATACTCGCCGGTTTCGAGGAAGCAGACGCGATACTCGTGCGGCAGTTCGGCGATCCTCTGGAACAGCGTCTGATTCTCCGCCCCGTACCCGCCGGCAAGAAGGTGGATGGTGACCGGCCGGCCGGAGGAGATTTCGCGGCCGGCGATGGAGCAGTCCATAGTACCGGCGGTTTCCGGTACCGGATCTGCGCATTGGAACCTCTGCTCAAAGCTCATGGCATCCCCAAAAAGATCAAGACCTTAGCGGGCGCCGCGCCGGTTTTGCCGGGGTTCCGCGGCGAGGCGGAGACGGCTCCGCGCCCGTGCCTAAGGTTCCTGCTTATGATACAGTAACTCTGCTGCTATTACCGCGAGTCAGCTCCGACGCGTTGCCGTGCCGTTGCGCTAAAGCCCTATGAGATTCCTGTCGCCGGTTGTCTGGTCGGAAGGGATGTACCTCGGTCCGCACGAATTCCAGGTGCAGGCGCGTTACTTTGAGGACGCGCTGCACTTTGCCGCGGCGGCGCTGTGGACTCCCTGCTTCGGACTGACCGGCTGCACGCTGGACCACGACGCGCTGCGCAACGGGACCGCCAGCGTGCTGCACGCCTCCGGCATTTTCCCCGACGGGGCGCCGTTCCACATGCCCGAATCGGACGCGCTGCCGGTGACGCGGCCGATTGCCGACGTCTTCCCGCCCACCAAGGAAAGCATGATTCTGCTGCTGGCCATGACGCGGCATAAGACCGGGGGGCGCAACTGCGTGCTGACCGGTGAAGCGGGCGAGGCGCGGTACGTGGCCGAGCAGCGCAGCTTCACGGACGAAACCAACGGCGCGGATTCGCGGCCGATTCCGATGCGCCGCAAGAACGTGCGGCTGCTGCTCGAAACCGAGCCCGCCGAGGACGCGGTGACGCTGCCCCTGGCGCGCATCCGGCGGGACGGCTCCGGGCACTTCATCTACGACCCGGCGTTTATTCCGCCGATTCTGCAGATTGGCGCGAGCGAGCCGCTGATGCTCCTGCTGCGGCGGCTGATCGAGATTCTGGAAGCCAAGAGCGGATCGCTGGGGCGGGCGTCCTCGGGCGCGGGCGGGCTGCCGGAATTCGCGTCGCGCGACCTGGCGAACTTCTGGCTCAAGCACGCGGTCAATTCCGGACTGGCGGCGCTGCGGCACCTGTGGACCAAGCGCGGGCATCCGCAGGAACTCTTCCTCGAGATGTCGCGGCTGGGGGGCGCGTTGTGCACGTTCGCGCTGGACAGCCATCCGCGCTCGATGCCGCATTACGACCACCTGCATCCGGAGGAGTGCTTCGACGCGCTCGACCGGCACATCCGCTCGCACCTGGAGACGATCGTACCGACCAACTGCGTGTCGATTCCGCTGACTCAGACGGCGAACTACTTCTACGAAGGCGACGTCAGCGATACGCGCTGCCTGGGACGCGCGCGCTGGGTGCTGGGCGTGCGCGCGCAACTGGGCGAAGCCGAACTGATCGTCCGCGCGCCGCAACTGATCAAGGTATGCTCGGCCAAGTTCGTCGGGGAACTCGTCCGGCGGGCGATGGCGGGGCTGGCGCTGAACCATCTGCCGGTGCCGCCGCCGGCGATTCCGGCGCAGATGGAGATGCAGTATTTCGGCGTTTCCCGCGACGGCCCGTTCTGGGATCATATCGTGCAGACCAAGCGTGTCGGGATCTACGTCCCCGGCGACTTTCCCAACGCGGAGCTGGAACTTTTGGTAGTTCTCGATAAATAAGAGGATCCTTCGGCCATGACATCGACCTCAGGTCCGGGAGCCCCTCCCCGGACGGAAAACCTCGCGCTGATTTTTCAGGAAGTGCTCACCGCCATCGTGCGTTTGCGGTCCAACCGGCAGGAGTTGACGGACGCGCAAACCTTCCGCGCGTCCATGCGGGAGGCCATCCGCACGGCGATTCAGGAGGCCCGCAACCAGGCCGGGTACAACGCCGACGATATCAAGATGGCGACCCTGGCGCTGGTCGGGTTCCTCGACGAATCGGTGCTGAACACGCGCAATCCGATCTTCGCCGACTGGCCGCGCAAGCCGCTGCAGGAAGAACTCTTCGGCATCCACATGGCGGGCGAGATTTTCTTCCGCAACCTGGAACAACTGCTCGGCCGGCCGGATTCGGTGGACCTCGCGGACCTGCTGGAGGTGCACTACCTGTGCCTGCTGCTGGGCTACGCGGGGCGTTACAGCATGGGCGGCAGCGCGGAGTTGCAGGCGGTGACGCAGACGACCGGGGACCGCATCCGGCGCATCCGCGGGGTGACCAACGATCCCTTTATGGAGAAGGTCGAGGAACAGCCGGGGGCGGCCCGGGAGGCCAGCGATCCGTGGCTGAAGCCGCTGGCCATCACGGCGGTGGTGTGCTTCGTCCTGATGCTGCTGCTGTTCACCACGTACAAACTGGTGCTCTCCTCGGGCGCGGGCGAATTGCGCACGGCGGCGGCGGAAGTGAAGAACTAGGAGACCACGATGAATAAGAAATCGGCTGTTTACTCCATAGCGATCGTGGTCTTCGGAGTCGTGTTCAGCCTGCTGCAGAACGTCCTGGCCACGATTCCCCCGTTTAATAAGCTGAGTCCGGCGGTGTTGCAGGGGGTGGTGCTGCTGCTGGGCGTGGCGTTCGGCGCGTTCGTCGGCTGGCTGATCAACAAGAAGCTGGCGACGGTGGACGGGAAGAAAGAGGGTGGGGCGGCGGAAGGCGCCGAACTGACCGATCTCGACGACCTGCTGTACGAAGCCGAAGCGCGGCTGTCGGAAGCCGAACTGGAGAAGGACGCCAAGCTGGGCACGCTGCCGGCGATTCTCGTGATCGGCGAAACCGGCAGCGCCAAGACCCATACGATGGTCAACTCCGGGGTCGAGCCGGAACTGCTCACCGGACAGCTTTACGAGGCCAACAACATTCTGCCGACGCCGGCGGCCAACGTGTGGTTCGCCAAGGGCACGGTGTTCGTCGAGATGGCGGGCAAACTGCTCGGCGACAGCGAGAACTGGAAGAAGGTGATCAAGAAGCTGCTGCCGCCCAAGGCCGCGGCGCTGCTGGGTACCGCCGAGGAAGCGCCGCGCGCGGTGCTGGTGTGCGTGGACGCCGAAGCGCTGCTTTCCCCGAGCCCGGACGCGCTGGCGGTAACCGCGCGCAAGCTGCGCGCGCAGTTGGGCGAGATTTCGCAGATGCTGGGCATCAACCTGCCGGTGTACGTGCTGTTCACGCGCAGCGACCGCCTGCCGTTCTTCGCCGAATACTTCAGCCGCCTGAACGAGAAGGAAGTCAACCGCATTCTGGGGGTGACGCTGCCGATCCGCGGCAAGCGCGGCGTGTACGCGGAGGAAGAGGGCGCACGGCTGGACCAGCTTTTCGAACGGCTGTTCCGGTCCCTGTGCCACGCGCGTCCGCCGTTCCTGTCGCGCGAGAAGGATTCGACGCAGCTCGCGTTCATGTACGAGTTTCCGCGGGAATTCCGCAAGATCAAGGCGCCGGTGGCGCGCTTCCTGGTGGAGTTGGGGCGTCCCAGCCAGTTGAACGTGTCGCCGTTCCTGCGCGGGTTCTACTTCTCCGGCGTGCGTCCGATCGTGGTCAACGAAATGGCGCCGGCGCCGGCCGCACCGGAGCAGAGCTCGGGCCGGCTGGGCGCTACCAGCATGTTCCGGGCGGCGGGTGCGCAGCAGGGCCAGCGGGTGGTGGGCACGCGCAAGGTGCCGCAGTGGCTGTTCCTGGGCCACTTTTTCAACGATCTGCTGCTGGCCGATACCGCGGCGCGGGGCGCGAGCGCGAGCAGCGTGCGGGCGAGCCTGCCGCGCCGCATCCTGCTGACGGCGGTGTCGGTGCTGTGCCTGTTTTACCTGACGGCGCTGACCGTCTCCTTCTTCCGCAACCGCGGGTTGGAGCGCGATGTGCGGGCCGCGGCGCAGGGCATCACGGCGGTGGATTCGGGCGGGATGACGGTGGCATCGCTCGATTCGCTAAAGCGCCTGGACACGCTGCGCCAGGAGCTCGAGACACTCAACCGCTACGACCGCGAGGGCGCGCCGTGGAGCTACCGCTGGGGCCTGTACGTGGGTCACACGTTGCGTCCGGACGTGCGGCGCGTGTACTTCGCCAACTTCCGGCAACTGCTGCTGGCGCAAACGCAGCAGGGGATCGTGGACAGCCTGCGCAGCCTGCCGGCGACGCCGGGACCGGATTACGGACCGACGTACGACAGCCTCAAGGCGTATCTCATCACTACGTCCAACCACGATAAGAGCACGCGCGCGTTCCTGGCGCCGGTGCTGCTCAGCCGCTGGAGCGCCAACCGCAACGTGGACGCGGACCGCATGAACCTGGCGCAGAAGCAGTTCGAGTTCTACTCCGATGAGTTGAAGGAGGCCAACCCGTTCTCCGCCGATAACGACGCGGCCGCTATCGGCCGGGCGCGGCAATACCTGAACCAGTTCGCCGCCTTCGAGCGCGTGTACCAGGCGATGCTGGCCGATGCCGCCAAGACGGGTCCGCCGATCAATTTCAACCGGCAGTTCCCGGGGTCGGCGGAGACGGTGGTCGATGCCTACGAGGTACCCGCCGCTTTCACCAAGCCGGGGTGGAACTTCATGAAAGCGTCGCTCAAGAATCCGGAGAAGTACTTCGCCGGCGAAGCCTGGGTGCTGGGCGACCAGTCGAGCGCGGCGAGTCTGGACCGCACGAAGCTGGCGCAGCAGTTGGCGGACCGCTACTACGCCGATTTCGTGAAGGAGTGGCGCGGGTACGTGAAGGCCGCGAGCGTGGCGCGCTACGCGAGTCTGCAGGACGCCTCGAAGAAGCTGGCGGTGCTCACGGGTAACCAATCGCCGCTGCTGGCGCTGTTCTGGCTGGCATCGCAGAATACCGCGGTGGACGTGCCGGACGTGGCCAACGCGCTGCAGCCGGTGCAGGCGGTGGTGCCGCCTTCGAGCGTAGACCGCTACATCGCGGCGCCCAACCAGGGCTACATGAACGCCATGGTGACGCTGCAGGCGAGCGTGGACGCGGTCTCCCAGCAGCCGACGGTGAACGATGCCGCCGCGGCGCCGACCCTGAGCAACGCCACCGCCGCGCGGGTCGCGGCCAAGCAGGTGGCGCAGACCTTCCGGATCGATCCCGACGGGCATGTGGACACGATGAGCGAGAAACTGCTGGAGGACCCGATCACCAATGTGGAGGCGCTGCTGCGCAACCTGGGTCCGGCGGAGTTGAACGGCAAGGGCAAGGGACTGTGCAGCGTGTATCGCACGGTGTGGGGCAAGTATCCGTTCAACGCGGCGTCCAACGTGCAGGCGACCGTCGCCGATGTGAACGGCATCTTCCACCGGCCCGACGGCGCGCTGTGGAAGTTCTACGACGAGAACCTGCAGAAGCTGCTGCCGCGACAGGGCAACCAGTACGTGGCGGCGACGGCGGGCGGGGTGACGCTGACTCCCGGGTTCGTGGCCTTCTTCAACCAGGCGGCGGCGTTCAGCGATTTTCTCTACGCCGGGAACACGGCCGATCCGCACATGACCTACACGCTGAAGCCGGTGCCCTCGGAGGGCATCCAGACGGTGGGGCTGCGGCTGGACGGACAGGGGTTCACGTACTCGGGCGGGGACGCGACGGCCAAGCAGTTCGTCTGGCAGGCGGCGGGGACGCACGAAGCGCGCGCGACCGTGAAGTTCGGCGGCGGACCGGAGCTGGCGTGGTCCAACAACGACGGGCTGTGGGCGGTGTTCCAGTTCTTCAACAAGGCGGAGACGTGGCGCCCCGCGGGCAGCGGCAATGTGCTCGAGTGGATCATCCGGATCGGTAAGGACCCGGTGCAGTTGCCCAGCGGCAAGCCGCTCACGGTGCGGTTCGAACTGGATATGGGTGGCGCTCCGCAGGTGTTCCAGAAGGGCTTCTTCCCGCGGATGGCCTGCGTCGCCGACGTGGCGAAGCCGTAGCCAGGGCTCAGAGCTTGGGCAATAACATACCGCTCCGCACCCCAGCCTCAAGCACGCTGGGGAAGGAAGGCATCAACAAGATCCTTGTTGGCGACGATCGAACGTTTATCCTCAGTGAGAGTGATTAGACTCATACTCAGAAGCTCGTTCAAATCGCGACGCAGCGTCATTCTCGTTTTTCCAGCATATTCTCTCGCACAGCGGGCGCTTAAGTTGGGGACATCTCCAATGGGAATTGGCTTTTCGTGTTCCGACAGATCGAGGACCAGGTGCTTCTTGCGTTTATCGCCCGCGCGCTCCTTATTTTGAAAGGCCCCATGAATGATGCTCTGCCAAGTCAGGTCCCTTTGGAACACCCGGATTCTTGCGATTTGCTCAGAAAGCCCGTCGCGAAATCCCTGAACCGCATATTTGACGAAGGGGACGATATCGCCTCCCGATCGGCTGGCGTAGTCGAACTGCCGATAATATTCGGTGCGAGTTTGGTTGTAGTGGTTGCTTAACAGGTGTGCGGCCGGCGTCGGAACTCCCGCGCGAAGGAGAATCTGAAACTCAACCAGACGTGCGGTACGCCCATTTCCGTCCCCGAACGGATGTATCCATGCGAGGTAAAGATGAGCCAGCGCCGCGCGAATGATCGCGAATTCTGTCGCGAGGGTTTCTGGGCAGGAGAAGTCACTCCCGTCCAGCCATTCCCCAAGACGCGTGAGAAGGTAGGAGCAATCATCGGGTGGAGCAGCAAGGTAGCGGGATACGCCCACGCGATGCTTGCGAATAGCTCCGGGCGTAACGCTTTCGTCCAGAGCCAGGTCTTTCAAAACCATTGAATTTAGAGCGCAGAATGTCTCTACATTGAGGCTGATCTGTTCGTGGTTAATGGATCGCCTGACGATGTCCCTGCACGCATCCTCAATGTTTTTGATTTCCTGTGAGAGGTATTCCTTGGAAGGGGGGAGGGATAGAGTGCCGTCGAGGATCTTGCGTACTTCATCTTCCGAAAGCGTATTCCCTTCGATAGCGGCCGTCGCGAGAATTCCTTTGGCAAGGTATAGCTGGTGAAGTTCCTTTGCGACATCTGGCCGGAGCGGGACCCCGGCAATGTGCTCGCACTTTGATTTGCACTCGCCCAGCATCGCCCACACGTCTGAGCGATCATGCTGGAGAGCACGAACGGAAAACTTCAGCCAGGGGTGACTTTTCTCGTAAGAGCGTGCCATAATGTTAACCATAACATGCTGACGCTGTGTATGTTGACAGATTGATGTAATGTTTTATGTTGTTGCTTATGTTGCTCATTCTGTGCTCTATCGTGGGATTGCTTGGCTGCCGACTTCAAATCGGCAATCCCACAATGCCCGCCGCTGAACCACGCCATAGGGCCAGCGACGGGGAATCGCGTATTCGTGGCGCTTGGAGGGCAGAGCTTACCGCTTCAAGATGGATTCGCCAGCGATGCTATTGTCAGATTTTGGGCGGCTTGGGGATGGCCTGCTTGTAGTCCGCCGGAACCTGGAAG
>JBBIQR010000235.1:0-7745 GCA_037442245.1 Candidatus Solibacter sp.
CGTCTTCGAAGTTTCCGGGAGTGATCCGCGCGCGGGCGGACTCGATCATAAAGCCGCCGGGCCTGGTTTTGGCGGCGGTCTCGATGCCGGCGAGCGCCGCCTGGTTGCGCTTGGGATGGTTGGGCAGGACGACGTCCAGCAGGTCCACCGGGAACCCGGCGTTGGCCAGGTGGGCGGCGATTCGCGAGCCCATCGTGCCCGCACCCAGAACCGCGACACGGCGTAGTGGCTTCATCAGAGCTAGCGTAGCGCAGTTCCCGCCCGCGTCCACCGGGGCGGGCTCAGGCCATCGACTTCAGGGTCTTGAGCGCATCGCCGGTGTGCTGCGCGCCGCGCGCGCGGGACCTTTCGGTTCCATCTTTGACCCGTTTCTCGTAGTCGGAAATTTGGGAGTGGAAGTCCATGGTGACCAGGTTTCCCAAGTCAGCGACGGTAGTGCTATCGGCGAGCCGGATGAACCGGACGGCGCCGGGCGGAGGAGCGTCCGTCTCGATCGACGCCTTGACTTCGAAGGCGAGCGCGTCCAGATCGATCTTCAGGTGCTTGACGGCGTCGGTTCCGGCGATGGCGGCGACCTTATCGGCCTCGGCCTCGACGGCGCGGATCAGGTTCTGGAACTGCCGGGCTTGCGATTCCAGGGGCGGCCACTGCGCGCTCAGGATTTCCTGCGCCTTGTGCTCGCAGTCCTGAATCTGCTTGAGGAACTGGGCCACGTGAGGGTTGCTTTTGTAGCCGGCCAGGGTGGGCGATTGGTTGCCGTTCTTGCGCATCTCTTCCACCACCACCCAGAGCGCGTTGACACCCTCGACTCCGACGTTGATGAAGTGGCCGTAGTTGGTGGCGAGTTTGGCCATGTTTTCCATTTGCGCGCGCGCCTTGGCGCCGACGTCCTCGACCAGCGCGGCGGTACGGGCGACCGCGGCCTGAAAGGCGGGATTCGGTTTCGCGGATTCGTCCTTTACCGCTACAGTCGCGGTCTTTTTGCTGCTTTTGCCCACCGAGCATGAGATGGACTTGCCGAGGTCCTCGAACTTCACGTCCGGCTTGTCCTTGCGCTGGCTGCACTCCGACATCATCTTCAGGATGTCGGCCTGAGTTTTTTCCAGCTTGAACTCGTGGTCTTCGGCGTACTTCTTCAACTTGGCGAAAGCGGCAGGCAGCGTTTTGGTGTTGTCGCACGCCGCGATAGTGGTTCCCATGGTCCCCTCCCAGGGACCGATTCTATCAGCTCATGGCGCGGCCGGTTGTGTGTTGACGCACTGCGTTCGCTTCGCTAAACTGCAAGCCGTTACACTACAGTTCTGTCAAAGGGGGCACCACCGATGAACTGGACGCGCCCGCGCGCTTTCGCCTGGATCCTCTGCGCCGCCGCGCTGAGTCCCGCGTTCTCACAAGGGCGGCGGGGAGGCGTGCCCGCGCCGGAAAGTCTCTCGTTCCGCTTCATGGGACCCGCAGTGGGCAACCGGATTTCGGCCGCCGCCGGCATTCCGGGCGACCCCAGCACCTACTACGCCGGCGCGGCCAGCGGCGGTGTGTGGAAGTCGACCAACGGCGGACAATCGTGGCTTCCGATTTTCGATCACGAAACCGCGATGGCGATCGGATCGCTCGCGGTGGCTCCCTCGGATCCGAAGACGGTGTGGGCGGGCACGGGCGAAGCCTGCGCCATCCGCGACAGCGACATGCAGGGCGACGGCATCTACAAATCGACCGACGCCGGAGCGACGTGGAAGAACATGGGGATCGTCGAGGGCGGACGCATCGGCCGCATCCTGATTCATCCGAAGAAGCCGGATACGGTGTACGCCTGTGTCGCGGGACGGCTGACGGGGCCGCAGAAGGAGCGCGGCGTGTTCCGCACGACGGATGGCGGGCAGACGTGGAAGCAGGTTCTGTTCGTCGATGAGAACACGGGATGCAGCGGCCTCACCATGGACCCCAACAACCCGGACTTCCTGGTGGCCGGCACGTGGCAGGCCGAGATGCACACGTACGCCATGTTCAGCGGCGGGCCGGGCAGCGGGGTGTTCGTGTCGCACGACGGCGGCGACACGTGGAAGCGCGCGGCCAGCGGCATGCCGAAATCGCCGGTGGGGAAGATCGACGTGAAGATCGCGCCGTCCAATCCCAAACGCGTCTACGCGCTGATCCAAACCGCCGATCAAGGCTCGCTGTGGCGCAGCGACGACGCCGGCGAAAACTGGGCGGTGGTCAACTGGCAGCGCGCGCTGATCGGGCGCGCCGGCTACTACATCCACCTCGATGTCTCGCCCTCGAACCCGGACGAAGTGCTGGTCGCCAACTCTTCCTTCTGGCTCTCCACGGACGGCGGCAAGAGTTTCCGCACGCAGCCGTGGGGCGGCGATACGCACAACATCTGGATCGATCCCAAGGACGGTAATCGCATCCTGGTGACGCACGACGGCGGCATGTACATGACGACGGATCACGGACGCACAT
Organism: Candidatus Solibacter sp.; assembly: GCA_037442245.1. GTDB lineage: Bacteria > Acidobacteriota > Terriglobia > Bryobacterales > Bryobacteraceae > Solibacter. The sequence goes on from JBBIQR010000235.1 coordinate 2,461, forward strand.
CGAATCGCGTGACGCTGCCGATCGGACAGATCTATCACGTGGCGGTGGACAACGACGTGCCGTACCGGATCTACGGCAACATGCAGGACGACGGGACGATGCGCGGGCCGAGCAACGTGGTCGAAGCGGGACCGAATGTGCCGGGAATGGGAGGACGCGGCGGGTTCGGGTTCGGGCGCGGTGGCGGGGAATGGGAACACGGGCTCGGCGGCTGCGAGAGCGGCTTTACGATTCCCGATCCCACCGACAGCAACATCGTCTGGGCCACGTGCTACGGAAACGAAGTGACGCGCTACGATGCGCGCGCCCGGATGGCGCGTTCGGTGAGCCCGTGGCTGCACACTTTGGATGCGGCGCCGAACCAGGTGAAGTACCGCTGCCACTGGACGCCGCCGCTGGCGATCGATCCGTTCGATCACAACACGGTCTACTACGGCTGCCAGATGATCCTGCGGACCAGCAACGGGGGGATGAGTTGGAGCGAGCTCTCGCCCGATCTTTCGACGAAGGATCCGGGCCGGATCATATCCTCGGGCGGCATTGTTGGCGATAATTTGGGACAATTTTATGGCGAGGTTGTATTTTCCATCGCGCCCTCAGACGTCCAGAGGGGCCTCATCTGGGCGGGCACCAACGATGGAAAAGTTTGGCACACGAAGGACGGCGGCAAAACCTGGAACGATGTCACCAAGAACATCAACGGGCTGCCGCCCTGGGGGACCGTGTCCAAGATCGAGCCGTCCCACTTTGATGCCGGGACGGCTTACCTCGCGGTCGATTTCCACCTGATGGACAATCGCGACCCCTTCCTATACAAGACGGCCGACTACGGCCGGACCTGGACCAGAATCAGCGACGGGCTTCCGCATGGCGGTCCGCTGACCTATGCGCGGGTGATCGCGGAGAACCCGAACCGAAAGGGGAACCTGTTCGCGGGGACGGGCAACGCGTTCTACTACTCGCTGGACGACGGCGCGCACTGGAAGCAGTTCCAGGAAGGGCTGCCCGCCGCGCCGGTGAGTTGGATCGTGATCCAGAAACAGGCGCACGACGCGGTAATTTCCACATATGGCCGCGGCATGTACATTCTGGAAGACATCACGCCGCTGGAGCAGGGGGTGACGGAGCTGAGCGCGACGGACGCCGCGGCGCCGGCGGCGAAACTGGTGGCGCCGCGCGCGGCGTATCGCGTCGTGCGCGGACAGGCGCGGGCGGTGTTCAACTTCTGGCTCAAGGCGGCGCCGGCGAAGCCGGTCGAGATGGAGGTCCTCGATGCGAAGGGCGAGTTAGTGAAGAAGCTCGCGGGCATCGCCGGTAAACCCGGACTCAACCGCACTTCGTGGGATCTGCATTATGACCCGCCGGCGCTGGTGGCGCTGCGCACCACGCCGCCGGAGAATCCGCACATCTGGGAAGAGCCGCGTTACCAGGGGCAGAGCACACGTTTCATCACGCATTGGGGGCTGGCGCCGGCGGAGGTGGGGCCGATCGCGGCTCCCGGACGGTACACGCTGCGGCTGACGGTCGACGGGCAGACGTACACGCAGCCGTTCACCATCCTGCGCACACCGGACAGCCACGCCGACGACGCGGCGCTCGAATCCAGCGTGCGGCTGCAATTGAAGGTGCGGGACGACATCACGCAGGTCAGCAACATGACCAATCAGATCGAGTGGATGCGGCGGCAACTCGAGGACGAAAGCAAAGCCAACCCGGGCAAGAGCAGCCTGCTGGCGCTGCTCTCCGGGATCAACGGGAAACTGGAGGACGTCGAATACCAGCTCATCACGCGCGCCGACGCGCTCAGCGACGATAAATATTTCCAGACGGCGTACAATCTCTACCAGAATTTTTTGTGGTTGAACGGCGAGATCGGCACGGGCGCGGGCGACGTACAAGGCTCGGGCGACTGGGGCCAGACAGAGACCGCGATCGGGCTGGTGCTGGACCTGGAGAAGACGCTCGAAAAAGTGAAGGCGCAGTACCGCTCGGTGATGGACCAGGACGTGCCGGCGTACAACAAGAGCATCGAGGGCACGGAACTGAAGCCGCTGAAGACGACGGGCGCGCCGCCGCCGCCCCCGGCGCGGAGATTTGGATTGGGAGGGTAGCCCAGGACTCCTGGCTTAGCCGACGGATGCAGGGCCGCAAGCCCCGGGGATCGCGGTTGTGGGGAAGGTGTGGGGAGGAACCGCAGAGACGCCGAGGCGCGGAGGAAGCACAGAGAAAACGCGGTAGGGAGATTCGAGGCTACGTGGTGCCCCGGGGTTCGGCCGCTGAGGGAGCAGCGATAGTTTCGCAACCAATTCCCTCCCTGCACGTCTAAGCAGCGTGCTCCAGGACATCCGCTACGCGCTGCGCGTCCTAGCGCAAAACCGCTCCTTCGCCGCGGTGGCCATCCTCTCGCTGGCGCTGGGCATTGGGGCGAACACCGCCATCTTCACACTGATCGACTACGTGGTACTGCGCTCGCTGCCGGCGCGATCGCCGCAGCAACTGGTGGTGCTGGCGCGCAATCCGGACAAGCCCTCGGCCAGCTTCAACTACCCGGACTACCGCTACATCCGCGACCACAACCAGTCTTACTCAGACGTGCTCGCCGCGAGTGAAGGGGCCACGGTGGCGTTCGCGGTGCCCGGAGAAAAGGGCGCCACCGCGGAGGTGGTGCCGAGCGCACGAGTCTCCGGCAACTACTTCAGCATGCTGGGCGTGACCGCGGCCATCGGCCGCCTCTTCACGCCCGCGGACAACGTCACGCAAGGCGCGCATCCGCTCACCATCCTCTCCTGGGATCTCTGGCAGCGGCGCTTCGGCGGCGACCAGAAGGTACTTGGTCGCAAGATTACACTCAACGGCGTACCCTTCACGGTGATTGGGGTGGCCGCGCGCGGATTCCACGGCATCTCGGTGGGCAACCACAGCGACCTCTTCGTCCCCATCATGATGATGCCCACGCTGAACCCGCCGGCCAACGGGTGGAATACGCGCCACTGGTGGTGGCTCACGGTGATGGGCCGGCTCAAGCCCGGTGTCACGGTACAATCCGCGTCCGCCGAACTGAACGTGCTGTGGCAGCAGATCCTCAAAGCCGATCCGGAGTACAAGCCGCTCCCCTCCTACGACAAGGAGTTCGCCGTGTACAACCGGATGACCGTGATGCCGGGCAGCGGCGGATGGTCGTACTTCCGCAACCAGTTCTCGCGCCCGCTTACGGTGCTGATGATCGTGGTCGGGCTGGTGCTGCTGATCGCCTGCGCCAACGTCGCCAACCTGCTGCTGGCGCGGGCCGCCGGGCGGCAGAAGGAGATCGCGGTGCGGCTGGCGATCGGCGCCGGGCGGTGGCGGCTGATCCGTCAACTGCTGCTGGAGACGCTGGTGATGAGCGTGCTCGGCGGCATCGCCGGGCTGGCGTTCGCCTGGTGGGGCGTGGAGGTGCTGCTGAAGCTGATGCCCAAGCGCACGATCCCGATTGACCTGCACCTCTCGCCGGATCCGCGCGTGCTGGGCTTCGCGTTTCTGGCCAGCGTAGTGACGGGGCTGATCTGCGGGGTGGTGCCCGCGCTGCAGGCCACGCGTCCGGACCTGGTAGGTGCGCTGAAGAGCGAGACCGCGGCCGCGCGCCGCAGCCGCTTCGATTTGCGCCGCGCGCTGGTGGTAGTTCAGGTGGCGGTGTCCCTGCTGCTGTTGATCGGAGCGGGATTGTTCGTGCGCAGTCTGAGCAACCTGGAGACGCTGAATCCCGGCTTCCGGCGCGACCGCGTGCTGCTGGTCAACATCAATCCGCAGGCCAGCGGCTACCAGGGCCAGCGCCTGCGCGACTACTACCAGCGGCTGACGGACAAGGTGTCCTCGTGGCCCGAGGTGCGGTCCGCCAGCCTGGCCAACATTACACCGCTTTCCGGGTCGCAGTGGAACGGCGGCATCAGCGTGCAGGGCTACGAGTTCAAACCCGACGAGAAGCCGTATGTGGACTTCAACGCGGTGGGCCCGCGCTTCTTCGAAACCCTCGGCATCCCGCTGATCGCGGGCCGCGAATTCCGCGACCAGGACAGTCCCACGTTCACGCCGGATCCCGCGTCCAAGCCGGACCCCGCGCTGCGGCGCGCCGGTCCGCATGTGATCATCGTCAACGAGAGCTTCGGGAAGCGCTTCTTCGCGGGGCGCTCGCCGCTGGGCGGCCGCGTCTGCCGGGAGGAGAAGTTCACGATGGAAGACTCCTTCGAAATTGTGGGCGTGGTCAAGGACGCGGAGTATTACGATGTGCGCAGAGCAACCGAAGCGATGATTTACGTGCCGGCGTGGCGCGACGGCGCCGGTCAACGGACCCTGGTGGTGCGCACCAACGCCGATCCGGAGAGCATTACCGGGGCAATTCGCGGTGAAGCGGCGGCACTCGATCCCGCCATCCCGGTGCTCGAGACCCTGACAATGGCGGAGCAGTTCGATAACAACATCGCGCAGGAACGCATGCTCACCTCGCTCTGCGGATTCTTCGGCGGACTCGCGCTGCTGCTCGCCGCGGTCGGGCTGTACGGTGTGATGGCGCACTCCGTGGCGCGGCGCGTACGCGAGATCGGCATCCGCATGGCGCTGGGAGCGCAAGCCGGCGAAGTGCTCTGGCTGGTGCTGCGCGAGGTGGTGTGGATGGTCGGGACCGGCGCGCTCATCGGCCTGCCCACCGCGTACGCGGTCACCCGGCTGTTGAAGACTTATCTCTACGGCCTGACTCCGCAGGACCCGCTCAGCATCGTGGGATCGGTCGTGCTGCTGCTCGCCCTCACCGCCGCAGCGGGACTCGTTCCCGCGCGCCGCGCCACGCGCGTGGATCCGATGATCGCGCTGCGCTACGAGTAGAGCGGGCCTTTCCTATACCCTGGGGATGCCGTAAGGCTCGCGGTGGGCGCGGGAGAGCATGCGGTTGGCGGCGGCGTCACCGGGGAAGGTTTCGGTTTTCGGGTCGAACTTCACGTCGCGTCCGAGCAGGTAGGAGATGTTGCCCAAGTGGCACATGGTGGTGCTGAGCCGGCCGATCTCGACGTCCGAATTCGGCTTCTGGCGCGACTGGATGCAGTCGAGGAAGTTGCGCTCGTGGGTCTCCGGGACGCCCTTCACTTCCGGTCCGGGAGAGCCGTCTTTGAAGAACACCTTCGAGCCGCTCTGGGTGACGATGAGGGTGCCGTCGGTGCCGTAGAAGGCGGTGTAGAAATCGGTCGGCTGGCCGCGCAGCCCTCCCTGGTGCAACTGGTGATCGTGGGCGAAGCTGCGGAGTTCGAAGCTGAGCAGGA
>JBBIQR010000236.1:0-7728 GCA_037442245.1 Candidatus Solibacter sp.
AGCCGGCGCTGGAACAGTGGAGCGCTGACTTCCGAACGAGGAGGATGAAATGAACTGCGCAATCTGCAGGAACTGGACCACCCGGCGCGGGGTTGTAACAGTGACACTGCAACGCGGCGACACCACGGTGATCTTGAAACAAGTCCCCGCCGACGTATGTGAAAACTGTGGAGAATACTACCTTTCCAGCGAGGTGGCCGCACAAGTTTTGGAAAAGGCTGAATCGGCGGTCAAGAGCGGGGCTGAAGTTGAGATCCTGAGATTCGCCGCCTGAAGGGTTTGGCTGGGCGTCGTGGACGCATTTCGAACTTTGGCTTCGGTCAGCCCACGTTGAGGCGATGCTGTACGATAAAGGGCTGCGCTGAGGCATAGTCGATTTTGCCGAATGTTGCCGACGAGGCCACTATGAAGACTGCAAAGAAAGGCCCGCAGACGCCTCCCAAGAGCACTGCGGCGACAGGGAAGAAGCCCGCGGGATTCACGGACGAGGAACGAGCCGCGATGAAAGAGCGCCTCCAGGAGGTGAAAGCAGAGGCCGGACGCGGGTCACGCCGGGGCGGGGCTGACGGGGAAAGCGCCGTGCTCGCGAAGATCGCCGCGCTACCACCCCCGGACCGCGTCATGGCCGAGCGGGTTCATGCGATTATCAAAGCCAACGCGCCAAGCCTCTCGCCGAGGACTTGGTACGGAATGCCCGCCTATGCAAAAGACGGCAATGTGGTCTGCTTCTTCCAAAGCGCGCAGAAATTCCAGACGAGGTACGCGACGCTTGGCTTCAGCGACAAGGCGAACCTGGACGAAGGCAACATGTGGCCGACCGCCTTCGCGCTCAAAGGGTTGACCGCGGCCGAAGAGGCGAGGCTCGGCGCTCTGGTGAAGAAGGCGGTCAGCTAATGAGGGGAGCCGTGAGGTAGTAAAATGGCTGGGGTTTGGCTGGGAGGCAGGGATTCGAACCCCGATACGCAGATCCAGAGTCTGCAGTCTTACCGTTAGACGACCTCCCAACAGCGACAAACTCATCATAACAAACCCCCACCGCGAGGTCTAGCGAAGGCGCGTAGTACACTGGGGATTCCATGCGGATGTGGCTAGGGTTGAGCGTGCTCGGCGGGCTTCTCGCCGGCGCCGCGGCGGCCGTGGATTGGACCGCGCTCAAACCCTCGGGTTATATCAGCGACTTCGCCGGCGTGCTCGATGACAGGACCCGCGGACGGCTGGACGCCTACCTCGCGCAGGTCGAGCGCGACGCCGCCACCCAAGCCGCGCTGGTCCTCGTGCCTTCGCTCGGCGGCGAACCGGTGGACGACGCCGCCGGCGCCATCTACCGCGCCTGGGACGTGGGCGGGAAACGGAACGGGCGCGGCGTCCTGCTGCTGTTCTCCCTGCGCGACCAGCGCGCCCTCGTGGTGGTGGGAGCCGGGATGGGCGCCGCGCTGCGACGCGATCTCCCGGCCGCCGTGCTGCGCGAGATGCGGCCCGGTCTGCGCGCCGGCCGTTTCGATGAAGCCTTCCTGGCCGCCGCCGAGACCATCGGCAGCGAGGCCGCGCGCGACGCCCACGCGCGCATCGGCGCCAGTCTTACGCGCCGCCTGCGCCCGAGCCTGATCGCGGACATCCCCTGGCTGGGACTCGCCGCGGCCCTGGTAATCCTGCTGCTGCTCGCCCGCGCCCGCCGCCCGCGCGGTTACGGCGAGGCCCGCGGCTTCTGGAGCGGCACGTTCCGCCGCGGCGCGATGAACCGCTCCACCTGGGGCGCGCGCGGCAGCGGCGGCTTCGGAGGATTCGACTCGGCCGACAGCCTGGGCGCGTTCGGCGGCGATTCGGGAGGCCATCGTGGCGACTGGTGAGAAACTGCTCGAAGCCCTCGTGGAGAGGTTGCGCAAACTCTACGGCGACGCTCTCGTCTCCGTCGTTCTCTACGGCTCGGCGGCGAGCGGCGAGCACCATCCGCGCTACTCCGACTACAACGTGCTCTGCGTGCTCTCCCGCGTCACCCCGGTGGAACTGGCCGCCGCCGAGGATCTTTTCCGCTGGTGGCGCGAGCACGGCAACCCTTCGCCGCTGCTGTTGACGGAGGCCGAACTGGCCGCGGGCACCGATTGCTTCGCCATCGAATTCCGCGATATCCGCGATGCCGGCCGCCTCTTGCACGGACGCGACCTGACCGGCGGGCTGGCGCTCGACACCCGCTTCTACCGCGCGCAGGTGGAACACGAGTTGCGCGCCAAACTGCTGCGCCTGCGCCAGAAGGCGGCGGGGATGATGAGCGATCCCGGCCTGCTGCGGCGCCTGCTGGCGGATTCCGTCGCCACGTTCTGCGTGCTGTTCCGCCACGCGCTTCTGCTGCACGGGGAAGCGGCTCCGCGCGCGCGGCGCGATGTGCCGGCTGCCGCCGCCGCGCGCTTCGGCTTCGACGCCGCTCCCTTCGAGCGCTTGCTCGACCTGCGCGAGGGGCGCATCGCCCCGCGCGAGATCGATGCCGCCGCGATGCTGGCCGATTATCTGAAGGGCATCTCGGCGGTGATCGATGCCGTCGACGGTATCGGTACACTGGAATAGTTCCGTGAGATCCATTGCCATCGCCATTCTGGCCGCCGCCCTCCTCGCCCTGGGAGCGAGCGTGCGATACTCCGGCGCGCGCCGCGATCTGGCGGAACAGCGCGACGCCATCGCCGCGGCGTGGACTCCGGTTTCGGCCGCGCTCGACCGCCGCGCCGAACTGATCCCGGCGCTCACTCAGACCTTTCACGGCTCGGCATTTCACGACGCGCCCGTGCTGCAGGAACTCACCGCCTCCGCCGCCGCACTCGGAGCGGCGCACACCGCGAAGGAAAAGATGCGCGGGTACGACCGCTTGAGCGCCGCGCTCTCGCGCCTGCTGTTACTCACCGAACGGTATCCCCAACTGCGCGCCGGCGCGGACTACCAGCATCTGCAGGACGAACTCGCGCGGACCGAAAACCAGGTCTTCGTGGAGCGGCGCAAGTACAATGAAGCGGTGCAGAAGTACAATACCGCGATCGGACAGTTCCCCAACAACATCGTGGCGGCCATCGGCGGATTCGCCCGCAATGACGCCTATTTCAGAACCGAGCCGGACGCCCGGTAGGCTTATAGGAAGGTGCGATTTTGATCTACGGCAACTACATCGACGGCGAGTGGCGCACTGCGGGCGCTACGTTTGAGAACCGCAACCCCGCGAACACGGCGGAGGTGGTGGGCGAGTTCGCGCGCGGCACGGCGGGCGACATGGCCGAGGCCGCCGAAGCCGCGGCCCGGGCGCTGCCGGGCTGGAGCAATCTGAGTGGTCCGGCGCGCGGCAACATCCTTTTTAAGGCCGCCGACATTCTGGACCGCAACTTCGAGCAGGTCGCGGCGGACATGACCCGCGAGGAAGGCAAGACGCTGCCTGAAGCCAGGGGCGAAGTGCGCCGCTCGATCAACATCTTCCGCTACTTCGCCGGCGAGGGCGCGCGCATGCCGGGGATGCTGGTGCCGAGCGAGCGCGACCGCGTCCACATGTTCGCGCTGCGCAAGCCGATCGGGGTGGTGGGGTTGATCACGCCGTGGAACTTTCCGAGCGCCATCCCGGCGTGGAAGCTGGCTCCGGCGCTGATCTGCGGCAACACGGTGATACTGAAGCCCGCCTCCGCGGCGCCGCTCAGCGCGTGGCGCATTGTGGAGGCGCTCCACCAGGCGGGCGCTCCCAAGGGCGTAGTGAACTTCGTGGCCGGCTCCGGCGGCGAATTGGGTAAGGCGCTGGTGGAAGCCGCGCCGCTCAAAGCGGTCAGCTTCACCGGCTCCTGCGACGTGGGCAACTGGCTCCACGCCGAAGCCTCGCGGCGGCGCCTGCGCATCCAACTGGAAATGGGCGGCAAGAACCCCACCATCGTGCTCGCCGACGCCGATTTCCCGAGCGCCGTGGAAAACGTGGTCAACGCGGCGTTCTTCTCGACCGGGCAGAAGTGTACCGCCACCAGCCGCGCGATTGTCGAGGATGCCATCTACGACCGCTTCGTCGAGGCGGTCACCGAACGAACCCGCCGGCTCAAGGTGGGCGACGGCATGCAGCCCGGCATCGACATCGGCCCGTGCGTGGACCAGGGCCAGATGGATACGGTCCTGCGCTACATCGAAATCGGCCGCAAGGAGTGCGGCGAGCCGCGCTGCGGCGGCCGGCGGCTCACGGACGGCGCGCTCGCCAAGGGCTACTTCGTCGAGCCTGCCGTGTTCGCCGACGTCACCGCGGAGCATACCATCGCGCGCGAGGAGATCTTCGGACCCGTGCTCGCTATCCTGCGGGCGCGCGATTTCGAGGACGCCATGGGGATCGCCAATGCGATTCCCTTCGGCCTCTCCTCCTCCATCCAGACCACCAGCCTTTCCCGCACCTTCGAGTACATCTACCGCGCCGAAGCCGGGCTGCTCACCGTGAATCTGCCGAGCGCCGGCGTGGAATACCAGCTTCCTTTCGGCGGCACCAAGGACAGCAGCTTCGGACCGAAAGAACAAGGTCCGGCGGCGTTCGAATTCTATAGCGACTACAAGACTGTGTACCTCAAATACTGAACCATGCGCTTCGGACAAATCCATCACAACGGCGCCATTTGCGCGGCCATCCTCGAAGACGGCCAGGCGCGCCCTATCCCCGGAGTGAGCGGGCTGGCCCTGCTGCTGAATCCGGAACTCGCCTCCCGCGCCGGCGCGCCGGTCGCGGACCCGCGGCTCACCGTGCCGCTCCATCCGCCCGAGGTCTGGGGCTGCGGCTGCACGTACGAAACCAGCGCCAGCTTCCGCGACGCCGAGCACGGCACCCGCGAGGGCATGTACGCTTACGTCTACCGCGAAGCGCGCCCCGAGGTGTTCTTCAAGGGCACGGCGCGCGTCTGCACCGGGCCGGGTGAGCCCATCGGAATCCGCTGCGACTCGCACTTCACCGCGCCCGAACCCGAACTGGCGCTGGTGCTCGGCGAAGCCGGACGGATCGCCGGCTTCACCCTGGCCAACGACGTTTCGGCGTGGGATATCGAACGCGAAAACGCTCTCTACCTGACGCAATCGAAGGTCTACGACCGCTGCTGCGCGCTGGGTCCGGCGATCGTGACCGCGGACGAAATCGGCGACGTGCGCGCGCTCGAGATGACCTGCCGGATCACCCGCGCGGGCGCCGAGCGCTTCTCCGGGTCGGTTTCGATATCGAAGCTGCACCGCAAGCTGGAGACGCTGGTCGAGTACCTGACCCGCGCCAACCGCGTCCCCGCCGGAACCGTACTGCTGACCGGCACCGGCATCATCGTGACCAGGGAGTCGGCGCTCGCGCCCGGCGATGTGGTTTCGATCGCGGTCCCCGGCATCGGCGAGCTCAGCAATCCGGCTGAAGTGGTGGGGTGATGGCGGACGGGGAGCGGCTGGAGCAGATCGCCCGCGGTTTGCAAATCCACACCATCCGGCGGCACATTTTCCTGTGCGCCGACCAGACCAAGCCCAAGTGCTGCGCGCGCGACGCCGGAATCGAAGCCTGGGAGTATCTGAAGAAGCGGCTGGCGGAACTCGGCGCGCTCGACCGCGTGTACCGTACCAAGGTCAATTGCCTGCGCATCTGCGAGCAGGGTCCCATCGCCGTGGTGTATCCCGAGGGTGTGTGGTATCACTCGGCGGGTCCGGCGGTGCTGGAGCGCATCATTCAGGAACACCTGATCGGCGGGAACCCGGTGGAAGAGTACGTCTTTGCGCGCAGCGGAGGGCCGGGTCCGGCGGCCTAATCGGCCTCTTCTTCGGCGGGCGGCTCGAAGTTGTCCAGCAGATCCGGATCGCGCGCGAATTTTTTGAGCGCGCGCACGATCTCGCCGGTACGGAAGCCCGCGCGCACCAGGCGGCGGTAAGCGCTGGCCAGGTCGCGCTCGTCCTGGAACAGGCCTTCGCGCGGTGCGGTACGGTACTTGCGGCGGATCCACTCCTCGATCAGCGCGCTTTCGTCGACGTCTTCGTAGACCTGGCGCACCGTGCCCTCGGCGAGCGCCGGGGCTACGCGCCGCTGGCGCAAGTCGCGGATCACGCGCGCTTTCCCGAAGCGGTCGTTGGCCAGGCGCGAAGCCGCGAAGCTCTCGGCGAAGCGCCGGTCGTCGAGGTAGCCGCTCCGCTTGAGGGAGGCCAGTACTTCGTCTACGTCTCCGGTCTGCGCGGCGCGCCGGGTGAGCCGGTCGCGCAGTTCCCCGGCGGAGAGGGCGCGCCCGCCGAGCAGCCGGAGCGCGTATTCGTGAAGCGCGGCACGGTCGAGCGGCTTGCGGCGCGGCGAGCGAGGGGACATCCATCCGGGAGTATAACTCCACCGGGTTTTCGCCGATCGGCGGAGTATACTGGAGTTGGCTGCGGCCGAAGGAGAAAAGATGGATAAGAACGGTCTTTCTAGCTTCTTACTCGGGTTAGGCGTCGGTGTGGCGATCGGCATGCTCTTCGCGCCGAAGTCGGGTGAGGAGACGCGCAAGATCATCCGGGACAAGGCCGGCGAAAGCGGCGAGTTCATCAAGCAGCGTAGCGCCGAATTCAAGGACACTGCCTCCGGCTGGGTGGAAAAGGGCAAGGACGCGCTCAATCGCCAGAAGGATTCGATCAGCGACGCGGTCGACGCCGGCCGCCAGGCCTACCACGAAGCCACCAGTTAGTTCGCAGCCGGACGGGTTCGCGTTCCCTCTATTCGCATGCAGATCGACGAAAACGTCTTTCGATTGGTGGTATCGGCGGCGGTCGTGCTCGCCAGCCTCGCGTTCCTGGTGCAGGCGGGCGTGATGCTGGCGCTGTACCGCGTCGCGCGTAAGACACAGGAGGATGCGGACCGGTTTCTGGCCAGGATCGAGCCGGTGATCGCCAAGGCGGAGCCGGCGATTTTGAAGGCGCAGGAGATCATCGAGAAAGCATCCCCGGTCGTCGACCGCATCGGACCCGCGGTGGACCGCATCGGACCCGCCATCGACGAGGCGCTGCCGGTCATCCGCAAAGCCGGTCCGGTGCTCGAAGAGGTCCGCGAGAGCGTGGTCAAGACCAACCTCATGATCGACCGGCTGGGCGATGCCGTCTCCACCGCGGACGGTCTGATCGCCGACGTTCGTCCCCAAGTGAAGCGCATTTCCGAGGAAGCCGCGGAGATCGCGCGGGTCGGGCGCGAGCACGTGGAACGCTTGGGCGATCTCCTGCAGGATGCCGGAGACAAGGCGCGCAACCGGCTGGACCAGATCGACCAGGGCGTGGAGACCACCATCGAACAGGTGGGGAATGTCGGCGGCGCCGTGCGGCGCGCCGTCATGAAACCGGTGCGGGAAGTGAACGCGATCGCCGCCGGAGTTTCGGCCGCGCTCTCGACACTCGTGCGCGGGCACCGCCGTTCCAGCGTGGATTCGGCCACTCAGGACGAAGAGATGTTCATCTGAGGCGACCCGCCTCTCCCGTTCCAGTCAGGGACTAGGCCCTGTTTAACTCTGGACAACTACCAAATCGCCCCGGGCCGCGTTAGCATCCTTTTCATGACAGCCTTCCTGGGTTTTCTTCGCGACGATCAGGGGCAGGACCTGATCGAGTACACACTGCTTATGGCCTTTGTCGCACTCGCTTCGGCCGCTCTGTTTATCGGCGCCGGCGGGAGTATCTCGGGCATTTGGAGCGTCACCAATAGTCAACTGGCCGCCGCGAGCACCTCGGCGTCCTAACCACCGTCAGCTTCCGATCGCGCGCCGG
>JBBIQR010000237.1:0-7686 GCA_037442245.1 Candidatus Solibacter sp.
CACGCTGGGTGTGTCGAGTGGAGCGTTATGCAAGACACACCGGGCTTCGAAGGAGACGCCTCATGAACTGCCAGCTTTGCGGCCACGTTCTGGGGCCGACGGCCCTCATGGCGGGGGACCGGGACTTCTGCGTGCCGGCGCACCGCCGGTCGTTTCACGAGCGCCTGCGCCGGATACTGGTTCAACTCACCGGGCCGGAGATGGCGGGCGCCACGGTGGCCGATTTTCAGGGCGGAGGCGCGGACGCCCTGGGCGCAGTCGAGGGGCCGCGAGAGTATCGTCTGTCGGGCTGGAAAGCCCAACTCCGGCGGCTTCCGGGTTTCGCCGTGCCGCTGGCGGCGGAGGCGATGGAGATCGCGGCGGAGCCGGTCCCCGAGCGCAAGGCCGGGATCCGCAGCCGTAAGATCCGGGAGATGCTGGAGCGGACCGCCATCGCGGGCTGAACGGAGCGCGGGTTATGGCGCCGGGATCTTCTCCGCGGCGGCGCGGCCCATCCGGATGCAGTCCGGTATGCCGATTCCCTGGTAGGCATTGCCCGCAAGGTACAGGCCGGGTATCGCGGCCACCCGGGAATCCAGTTCCGCGACGCGGCCGGGGTGGCCCACCGGGTATTGAGCCATGGCGCGCGGCCAGCGAGCGATGCGGCTGAAGACGGGGCGCGCCGTGACCTGTGCGATGTCGCGCAGTTCGCCGCACACCGCGGCGAGGATGGCGTCGTCGGATTCTTCGAGAACGCCGGCATCCTCCATGCCGCCGAGGAAGCAGCGGGCCACGATCAGGCCGTCCGGGACGCGGTAGGAAAACTTGGTGCCCACCCAGGTGCAGGCCACCAGCCGGCGCCGCTCCTTTTTGGGAATGAGGAAGCCGAAGCCTTCGGGCGGGCGCGCGAAATCGGCCGCGCGGTAGCCGACCGCCACCGTCATCGACGAACTGTATCCCACCCCCGCCAGGATTTCGGCGGACCGCTCATCCATGCCCGCGACGAGTTGCGCCGCGCTGTGCGCTTCGCAGGCGAGCACCAGGTGAGACGCCTCGATCCAATCGCCGCCCGCGCGCACGCGGTAGCCGTTCGCGAGGCGTTCGACCGTTTCGGCGCGCGCCGTGCGCACCGTGGCGTGCTGCGCAATGGCGCGCGTGACGGCATCCACCAGGTCCCCGAGTCCGCCCTTGAGGGTGCGGAACAAAGGCGTGGGAGCGCCGCCCGGCGGCTTGGGGGCCCTGGCGCGGGACGCGAGGACGCCGCGCGTGAGGCTGCCGTATTGCTGCGAGAGTTCGACGAAGCGGGGCAGCACGGCGCGCACGCTCAACTGCCGCGGATCGCCGCCGTAGATGCCGCTGAGCAGCGGCTCGGCCAGGTAGTCGACGGCTTCCTGCCCGTAGTGCTCGCGGACGAAATCGGCCACCGACTCGTCCCCGGCGCGCATTTTGGGGGAGCGCAGCAGCTCCAGCCCCATGCGGGCCTTGGTGCGCAGGGACAGCAGCGGCGTCGTCACCAGCGGCAGAATCCTGGTGGGCACCATCATCATGAGCCCGTCGGGGAGGGGAACCAGGCGGCCGTTTTTGCGGACGAAGGTGACGCGCAGGTGGTCGTTGGAGCCGATCACCTCGCCGCTCATGCCGAGGTCGCGGATCAACTCCGAGAGGAAGCTGTCGGGTCCGGCTTCCAGCGTGCAGCCTTCCACGCGTTCGGTCCGGATCACGCCGCCGAGCCGCGGACGCGATTCCAGGATGGTGGACGCCACGCCCCTCTTGGCGAGGTAATAGGCCGTGGCCAGCCCGGAGATGCCGCCGCCGATGATGAGGACGCTCATGCGGCGCGGCTCACTGGAGGCATTTGCGGGCCACCTCGGCCAGCGCGGCGGTGAATTCCGGCGAGCCGTTCAGACTCTCGGGGCGGCGCAGGGTGATGCCGCGGGCGGCAGCGTACTCGCGGAAGTGGATATCGACATCGTACAGGATCTCGACGTGGTCGCAGACGAATCCGACCGGCTGGAGCGTTACTTCGCGCAGGCCCTCGGCGGCATAGCGATCCAGGCAGGACTCGACCGTGGGGCCGAGCCACTCGCCGCCGCTCATTCCCTGGCTCTGGAAGGCGAAGTCCCAGTCCGCGATGCCCGCCATTCGGGCGACGCCCGCCGCGGTGGCGCGCGCCTCCCTGTCGTATCGTTCGTTCGGCGCGGGCAGGGAATGGGCGGTGAACAGGACGCGTCCGCTGACACCCGCGAGCCTCCCCGCGAAAGCCGCGAGCAGCGCCGGTTCCTCGTGGTAGCTGTGCGCCCACACCAGTGCGATGCCTTCCGCGGCCGCCTGGGCGTGCTTCATGTAGAGCCCGATGCTCATCTCCGAAAACTGCGGCGCGAGGCAAATACACGCCAGCCGTTCGATGCCGCCGGCCCGCGCCCGCTCCATGCTTTCTTTGACGAACGGATGCCAGTTTCTCATCCCGAAAAATACCGGGATGCCGAGGGAGGACTGGAGCGCTTCGGCCTGCGCGCGCGTCCACTTCATCAGCGGCGAGGACCCGCCGATGGCGGCATAGCGCGACCGTACTTCTTCGAGGACGCGCGGCGAAACCGGTTGGCCGCCGCGCACATAGGAAAGATATTCGGCGACATCCTCCACGCGTTCCGGCGCGCCGTGCGCCAGCAGGAGGACCCCCTGCTTCACGGGCGGAATTCCCGGACCATGTCGACGACCGCCTTCACGTTCTCCACGGGAGTTTCGGGCAGGATGCCATGGCCGAGATTGAAGATGTGGCCGGGGCGCGTGCCGGTGCGCTTGAGCAGTTCCCGTACCTTGATCTTGAGTTCCGGCAGCGGGGCGAACAGCGCGACCGGATCGAGGTTGCCCTGAATCGCGGAGCGATAGCTGATGTCCATCCACGCCTGATCGATGTTGATGCGCCAGTCCACGCCCATCACGTCGCCGCCGGCGGCGTGCAGTTCGCGGAAGAAGCCGCTGGCGCCGGTGCCGAAGTGGATCACCGGCACGCCGGTCGAGCGGATGCGCTCGATGAGCGCGCGCGAGTACGGCGCGGCGTAGCGGACGTAATCCTCGCTGCCGAGAGCGCCGACCCAGCTATCGAATACCTGGATGGCGCGGGCTCCGGCGGCGACCTGCGAGTGGGCGAAGGGCGCCAGCACGTCGACGATTTTGCCCATCAGGCGGCGCCACAGCGTCTCGTCGCTGTACATCAGTTTCTTGGTGCGGATGAAATTGCGCGACGCTCCGCCTTCGATCATGTAGCTCGCCATGGTGAACGGAGCGCCCACAAAACCGATGACCGGGACGCGCCCGCCAAGCGCGCGGACCACCATCTGGATCGCGTCGCCCACGTAACCGAGATCGTCGGCATTGGTGCTGGAGAGGGAATCGACGTCGTCGCTGGTGCGTACCGGGTTGTCGATCACCGGCCCCTCGCCCTTCTCGTAGTGGAGTTTGAGGCCCATCGGCTCCACCGGCAGCAGCAGGTCGGCGAAAATGATGGCCGCGTCCACGTCGAGGTGTTCCACCGGCTGCAGAGTGACGGTCGCGGCCAGGTCCGGACGCTTACACATCTCCAGAATCCCGTGCTTTTCGCGGATCTGGCGGTACTGCTTCATGTAGCGCCCCGCCTGGCGCATAAACCACACCGGCCGCACATCGGTGGGCCGGCGCCGGCAGGCGTCTAAGAAACGGCTTGTCATTGGAGCCACGCGCATGGCTTCTCCATCCTGTCTTCGCAAAAGAACACTTGAAAGTCCTTCCGCCGATGCTTGACCGCCCACTGGCGGCCGTTCACAAAAAACGGTTTGGCCCACGCCTCGCTGTCGAGCGTGCGTGGCGCGAGCACCGAAACCGAACTGACTCCCTGCGCCGGATAACCGGTGCGGGGATCCATGATGTGGGCGTAGATCCTGCCTTCCGCCCGGAAAAACTTTTCGTAGCTCCCCGACGTCGAGAGCGACATATCCTTCAACCGGACCTCGGCGACCGACTTGTTTTCATCCCAAGGGTCCTTGATCTTCACCGGCCATCCCTTCGTTTGTCCCGGGGGCGTGCCCATGCCGTAAATGCTGCTCCCCGAACCGGCAACCAGCGCCACGGTGACGCCGTTGCGGCGCAGCACGTCCACCATCCGGTCCACCGCGTAGCCCTTGCCAATCCCGCCGGGGTCGATCTCGACGCCCGGACGGTCGAACCGAACCGTCCGGCCCGACGGGTCCAGCACCATGTGCCGGTAGCCCACCCGGGTCATGGCCGCCTCGATTTCCGGGCGATGGGGCAGATGACCGGTCCCTTTATAGAACCCCCACACTTTCATGAGCGGTCCGACCGTGATATCGAACGCACCTTCGCTTTCCCTGCTGTACTGCTGGCAATCCTGCAACAACTGGAGCAGTTCCGGCGAAACCCGCACCGGTTTCCGGGCGGCGTCGCGGTTGATTTCGCTCCACTCGCTCTCGGGTTTGTAGTTCGAAAGCAGGTCGTCGAGCCGCCGGACCTCGTCGAAGGCCGCGTCCACCGCCGCCTCGATGCGGATCCGGTCGGTACCCCAGGCGGCGATGGTATAGGTCGATCCCATCGCGTCCATGCTCTTTTCGAGCCGGATCTGCTCCTGAGCCGGGGCCGCGGGCTCGGAAAAAAGCAACAACAAAACCGCTGCCGCCTTCAGGGCGGGGCTCATTTTTCCACTTGCCGCGAGTGCCGCCAAAGAAACAAAACTAGCACATTTTGAAGGGCTTTAGGGCTGTTTTTCGTCCCGTGCCCGAGATTTTTTCGCGCGCCGCAGCAGGAAGTCGATGCGCGAGTCGGCATCGGGGTTCTTGTCGCGCTCGAAGTGCAGTTCCGGGACGTGCCGGAGCTGCAGACGCGACGCCAGTTCCCGCCGCAGGTAGCCGGAAGCGTGGGCTAGAGCCGCAAGTGCTTGATTTTGCGTGTGTTCGTCACCGCGCGTCACCACTTTTATGGAGGCGTGGCGCGAATCCGGGCTGACGTGGACTTCGCTGATATCGACTTCGGCGAGACGCGGATCCTCCAGCTCAAACCCAATGATTTCAGCGAGTTCCTCGCGGACCGCCTCGCTCACCCGTAATGTGCGGCGTTCGTCCATGAAAGGCTATTCGATCCATTCCAGGGTAACATTCACCAGTGCGGGACCGGCTACCGCGGCGGCGTCATCCTCCACTCCCTGCAACACCTTCCCGGCGTGGGTCCGGTCGCTGGCCACGGTCACGGCGGCGACCGTGGCGCGCTGCCAGAGGTCCTGATGATCGATTTCCGCCACCGACACGTTGAAGCGGCTGCGCAGGCGCTCCTTCAGGCTCTGCACCACGTGCCGCTTCTCCTTGAGGGAGTGCGACTCTTCGAGCCGCAGTTCCATGGTGAGGACGCCGATGGCCGGCATGGTCACTCGCTGGGGATCAGGCGAACACTTCGTTCGCGACCCGTTCGGTCACAAAGGCTTCGATGATGTCGCCCTGTTTGATGTCGCCGTAGTTCTCGACCGTGATCCCGCACTCCATCCCGCTCTTGACTTCGCTGACGTCGTCCTTGAAGCGGCGGAGCGAGCCGATGCGTCCGGTGTGGACCACGATGTTGTCGCGCAGCAGGCGCATTTCGCAGTCGCGCGAAATCGTACCATCCAGGATCTGGCAGCCCGCCACGTTGCCCACCTTGGTGATGCGGAACGTCTCGCGGACCTCCGCCTTGCCCTTATAGATTTCGCGGAAGACCGGTTCCAGCAATCCGACCATGGCGCGCTTAATCTCGTCGGTCAGGTTGTAGATGATGGTGTGCAGGCGCACGTCCACCTTCTCCTGCTCGGCGAGCGCGGTCGCGTTACGCTCCGGCCGCACGTTGAAGCCGATGATAATTGCGTTCGACGCGCTGGCCAGCAGCACGTCGCTTTCGTTGATGGCGCCGACGCCGGAGCGAATCACGCGGATCGTGACCTTCTCGTTGCTCAGCTTCTGCAACGCCTCGGTGAGCACTTCGGCCGAACCGCCCACGTCGGTCTTGATGATGATGGGCAGTTCCTTGACCTCGCCCTCGCGCATCTGCTTGTGCAGTTGCTCGAGGGTCAGGCGTCCGCTCTTGGCGAGCGCGGCTTCCTTGGCCTTCTGATCGCGGAAATTCACGATCTGTTTGGCCTTGGCGGTGTCGGTGACGACCTGGAAATCGTCGCCCGCTTCGGGGAGCGATTCGAGGCCGAGAACCTCCACCGGGGTCGAGGGTTCGGCTTTGCGGATCTGCTGGCCGCGGTCGTTAATCATGGCGCGGACTTTGCCGAAAACGCTGCCGCAGATGAAGAAGTCGCCGACCTTCAGGGTGCCGTTGCGCACCAGTACGGTGGCCACGGGACCGCGTCCGCGGTCGAGCTGCGCCTCGATGACGGTACCGGTGCCGGGGCGCGAGGGGTTGGCCTTCAGGTCCTGCATATCGGCCACCAGCAGGATCATTTCGAGGAGCAGTTCCAGGTTCTGCTGGGTGCGCGCCGAAACCGGAACCATGACCGTTTCGCCGCCCCAGTCTTCGGCCAGCAGGCCGCGGTCGGAGAGCTGCTGCTTGATCCGGTCGGGCTGCGCCTCGGGCTTGTCGATCTTGTTGATCGCCACAATGATCGGCACGCCGGCTGCCTTGGCATGGTCGATCGCTTCCAGGGTCTGGGGCATGACGCCATCGTCCGCCGCCACCACCAGAATGACGATATCGGTGACCTTGGCGCCGCGGGCGCGCATGCGGGTGAACGCCTCGTGGCCCGGGGTATCGATGAAGACGATCTTGCGGTTGTTGAGCTCCACCTGGTACGCGCCGATGTGCTGCGTGATGCCGCCGGCCTCGCGCGCGGCCACGTTGGCTTCGCGGATGGCGTCGAGCAGCGAGGTCTTGCCGTGATCCACGTGGCCCATAATCGTGACCACGGGAGCGCGCTTCTGCTGATCCTTGGGGTCCTCGGCCTCTTCGACCGCCTGCATGGCTTCCTGCTCGTAGCTGACGGTGGCGGTGGAAGCGCCGAAGTCGCGCGCCACCCCGGTGGCGAGTTCGGCGTTGAGGGTCTGATTGATAGCCACGAAGATGCCCTTATCCATGAGCTTCTTCATGACCAGCGCGGCTTTGACATCCAGCTTCTCGCTGAGTTCCTTGACGGTGATGCCTTCGCTGATGGTGATCTCGCGGCTGATCGGCGGCGGGCCGGATTCGATCTGCCGGCGATGCTGCGGGCGAAGAGTCCTCTCTTCCTCGCGGTCGCGTACCGGCCCACGCGCCGGGCGTTGTCCGGGACGGCGCCCGGGAGCGGCGCTATCGGGCGGCGGCGGAGCCAGCGGGGCATCCAGGCCGCGCGGGCGCGAAACCGGATGTTGCGGACGCGGCCCGCCGGGGCGCGCGGGCGGAACGCCCGGACGCACGCCCGTTCGGGCCATCATGGGCTGTCCGGGACGAATCGGGCCACGGTAAATCGGCTGTCCGGGCACCGGGCTCGAAGGAGCCTTCGGCACGCCGGGACGCGGCGGCGCCGGCGCGCCGGGCATCACCGGGCGCGGAGCCGCGAGTTTGGCGGCAAGGTCCGGCCGCGGCGGTACTACCGGCCGCGCCGCGGGCTGACCCGCCAGCGGGCGCTGAGCAGCAACCGCTCCGGGAGCGCCACCCGCCGCGGGGCGGGGAATCTGCTGCGACTGTGGAGCCGCCGGCCGGGCCGGCGCCGCC
>JBBIQR010000238.1:0-7673 GCA_037442245.1 Candidatus Solibacter sp.
CTCCGCCGATTGGAATGGAGGAAGTCACGGGGCCGCCGAGCGCCAGCAGGCAGGCCGGCTCACACGCGCCGCCGGGCGAAGTGGGCAGGGTCAAGGTGGCCGGTTTGGTATCGCAGAAGCGGGAAGGGTAAGCGTTCGCCAGGCCCAGGAATTCGTACCCAAGTTGGGTGGCTGTCTGCGGATCACAGGAGTATCCGAGGTTGATGGAACCGGTAAGCCATTGTTTGGCGAGATAATACTGGATGCCATACGGCGAGAGGTTAGTTTCGTCGTAAGTCTGGTCGCAGCCGCCTTGTATCCCGCAGCAACTGACGTGGAGATACCGATTGCCTTCGCTGTGGCGCACTTCATGGGCGATCAGCGCGACCTGAGCACCCAGTCCGACGGCAGTTTGGCGATACTGGCGATTCAGGTCATTGGCGATGGTGGCTACAATGATGAACCGCTGACCATTGATCGTGGAGCAGCATGCCGCGGCGACTGAGCCGGGAGCCAACGTGTCATCGATATTGATTCCGGCAATGCGGGACTTGAACCAATCGTATAGGCGCAGGGAGGTCCATGGTAATTCGCCAGAGCGCCCAATATCCATGTAATAGGCGAACCGCAAGGTCTGCATGATCGTGAGTTCTTCGGTGATCTGCGAGACCGCCATTTTGGAATACGGCTCGGTGCAGGAGACTTGCGACGAGGGAGTGCCGTTGCGGAGGATCTGGAAATCGCGCTGCAGAATGGGGTAGTACGGATCGTTCTGTGGGCAAACGTCAAGGAATGCCTGAAGATTCGCAGCAGTCGGCGCCATTCGCTGAGCGGAAAGCGATAGTGGAAGGAGGCATAGCCCGATGGCGCAGGCCGGCAGGCGGGCGATCAATTTCATGGCAGGATGGTATCACTGTTCGCGGGGGCGGGCAGCGGACGACTGCCCCCAGGTAGCCGTCGCAGAGACTGCACGTGCACGCCACTGGGAAGGCCGGACGCGCTGCCCATCGCAGTTCCTCCTTAGGCGGCCGCCATCGTGCCTCCGCTCCAGTTGCGTGCGGAACCGGACATGATCGGGTATCCTTAAAGACGTTGTAATCGCACGCTTTCCGGACCACTCACATGATCCTGCCCCAGACCAGCACTTTCGTCCTCGCCGTCGCGGTTCTGAGCCTTCTGCTGCTCGGCTCCTGGGCGAGCCTCTTCAAAGCCGCGGGCAAATGGCGGTATGAGCTCTTCTACTTCGACTTCGCCTTCGGCGTCCTCATCGCCATGCTGGTCTGCTCGTTCACGTTCGGCGACCTCGGCTTCGACGGATTCAACTTCCTCGACGACATCGCCAAAGCCGGTAAGCGGCAGTGGATGTTCGCCCTCCTGGCCGGCGGCGTATTTAACCTCGGAAACATACTGCTGATGGCCGCCGTCAGCGTCGCCGGAATCTCCGTCGCTTTCCCCATCGCCTTCGGCATGGCGATCCTCCTCGGCGCGGGATTGGGCAACCTGGTCAGGCCCGGCGACAACGCGACCATGGTCATGCTCGGCTGCCTGCTGATTTTCGCCGCCGTGACCGTCAGCGCCCTCGCCTACCGCATCACCGCCGTCCTGCGTCATGAAGAGCAGGCGCGCGCCGGCCGCGCCAAAAGCACCCGCCGCCCCAGCGCCATCAAGGGCATCATCCTTGCGGTAGCCGCGGGACTCCTGATGGGGTCGATCAGCGGCGTGCTGAACCTGGCGCGCTCCGGCGATCTCGGTATGGGCCCGTACGCCACCGCCGGCTTCTTCGCCCTCGGCGTGTTCTTCTCCACCTTCGTCTACAATGTCTTCCTCATGAACCTGCCGGTGGATGGCGACCCGATCGATTTCGGCGCCTACTTCGCGGGCACCCGCATCCAGCACGCATTGGGATTCGCCGCCGGCATGCTGTGGTTCTGCGGGGCGCTCGCCGCCATGGTTCTCACCGCCGTTCCCGCCGGCATCCAACTCGACGCGCGCATCGGCACCCCGCTGAGCCAGGGCTCCGCGCTCCTCGCCGCCGTCATCGGACTCGTTTTCCTGCGCGAGGCCAAAGCCGGCGACATGCGCGTCAAGGTGCTCTCCGGCCTGATGCTCGTCCTCTTCGCCTGCGGCATCCTGATGCTCGGGCTGGCCGCCGCCCCGGTCAAAGGATGAGCGCGTCTACGCGCCCATTTTCTCCTGCCACGGACGCGCCGTGCCGAGCGCCGCATTCACCGCCCCGATGTTCTTCACGCCTTCGCGCTCCAGCCATTCCTCGAGCGCCTTCAGCCCCTGCTTGGCGTAAACCGGCACGCCGTCCTTCCACGTCGCCCGTCCGCACAGCACGCCCGAATAATCCGTGCCCGCCTCCGCCGCCATTTTCAGCGACTCCACAAACTGCGCGTTGCTCACCCCCGCGCTCAGGTAAATGAAGGGTCGCTGCGCGATCGCCGCCGCTTCGCGGAAATGTTTCAGCGCTTCCTCGCGCGTATACGCCTTCTGCCCCTTGTACACGCTGGAGCCTTCCACGTAGTCCGCGTTCACCGGAATCTCCACCTTGAGCACGTCCACCCGGTACTGCGGCTTGGAAAACTCCTCCATGCTGCGCTTGACGATGTCCGGCTTGCTGCGCGCGTATTCCACGCCCCGCTCGTCGCCGCCCTTCGGATCGTACGCGACGAACTCCAGGAAAAACGGGATCTCGTACGTCTCGCACTCCGCCCCGATGCGCTCGATGAAGGCGTGCTTCACGTCGTTGATCCCGGCCTCTTCAAACGGCGTGTAGTAAATCAGGATCTTCACCGCGTCGCCGCCCCAGTCCACAATCCGCTTCACGCTGACGTGGGGCAGCAGGTCGGGCAGGCGTCCCGGACGCGTATTGTCGTAGCCGGAGAGTTCGTAGGCCAGCAGCAGTCCGCAGCCTCGCGCGCGGGCACGCGCCGCCGGCAGCCCGAATTCGGAGTCCAGCAGGATCGCGCTGGCGTGCGGCGTGAGCGCCCGGCTCACCGCCACCTTGAATTCGCTCATGATTTCCGGCGTGATTTCCATGACCCCCACGCCGCGCGCCGTCGCCAGCGCCTTCTGCAAACTGCCGCGCTGATCCATCGCGGCCGCGGCGATGATGCCGCGCTCGTCGGAGAGCGCCTGCATGCGCTTGAGTTTGCCTTCCGATAGCTTCATACGCGCTCTATTATGGCACGCGCGCGGAACACCGGATGGCTGTTCCAGCACCAGTACGCCTCACAACCGCACGCGCCCGCGATACCCCGTCATCTCGAGGTACCCCGCGCCCCGCGCCGTGCCCGAGTAGGTCACCGCGCCCTCCCAGTACGTGGGAGCGTCTTTCTGTTCCGGCACCAGTTCCTGCTCCGCGATCGCCGCCCGGCACTCCAGTTCGATCCCGAGCGCCGGCACCGCGATCTTCCAGCGCACCGGATACCGCGCCCCGGTCTTCGGACTCGTCCAGAAATCGAGCGGCTCGAGCCGGAAATCCTCCCGCGCCAGGTGCCGCGACCCACCGTCCGGCGCGATGTACGTGCCCGCGGAAAACGGATCGATGCCGCCGCCGGTATTCCGCAATTCGAAGAGCATCAACTCGCGGTTGCCCTCCAGTTGCACGCTGAACCAGTCCCACCCCTGCTGATTCGCCTCCAGTTGATGGGTGAACCATTCGTGATCCATCCACGCCTGGCCGCTCACCGCCGCGCCGTTCAAGGTTCCGCTCACCTGGAGACGGGGGAACGAAACGTAATGCGACGCCTTGCCCGCGCCCGCCGCCTTCCGGCTGATCCCATCCTCCCCGTGAATCACCGGCGGCTTCAGCGGGGTGAGCCGGAGTTCGAACCGCACGCCCTCGGCAACCGCCGTGAGCGTCTGCGCGGACGTGGCCAGGTCCCAGCGCACCTGCCAGTTGCCGTTCCACACCCGCGCCTGCTCGAAGCTCGCGCCCGCGATTCCCGGCCCCGCGCGGTTCAGCCGCTGCCGTTCCACAAAGCGGCCGCCGTCGATATCGGTCAGCGCCAGGTGCGCCAGGTACAGATCGTCCACCCGCCACGCCGATGGATTGTCGCCGGCGCGGTCGCGATTTCCCTGCCGGAAGAAGACGAGTTCGAACCCGTACCGGCGCCCGCCCGCGTCGCGCACGTTCCCCGTGTAGTACCACCACTCCGTGCGGAAATCGGCGTGCTCGAAATGGTCCCGGGGAAACGTGTAGCGATAGCCGGGCAGTGCCGGACGATAGCCGGGGAAAACCGCGGCGAGCAAGAGAATCAGGGCCTTCATGAGCGCACTTCCTGCCGCTATTCTAACCGGCCCGCCGCCCGCTGTTGTTATGATGGGAGTGCTTCCCCCCGGCATGATCGTTGAGGCCAATACTGTAAGGTTCGATTCGCTTGCACTCGACAACGGCGCCACGCTTGCGCCCGTCGATGTGGCCTACGAAACCTACGGCGCGCTGAACGCCGCCAAGACCAACGCCATCCTCGTGCTCCACGCCTTCAGCGGCGACGCGCACGCCGCCGGCATCTCCCACGAAACCGGCAAGCCCGGCTGGTGGGACAACATGATCGGGCCCGGCAAAGCCTTCGACACCGACCTCTACTTCGTCATCTGCTCGAACGTTCTCGGCGGCTGCCGCGGCACCACCGGCCCTTCCTCGGTCAATCCCGCCACCGGATGCCCGTATGCCATGACGTTCCCGGTGATCACCATCGGCGATATGGTGCGGCTCCAGAAGATGCTGATCGATTTCTTCGGCATCCCGCGCCTCCTGGCCGTCGCCGGCGGCTCGATGGGCGGGATGCAGGCGCTCGAGTGGGCCGTGGCGTACCCGGACCGTGTTGTGACCGCCCTGCCCATCGCCACCACCGCGCGCCACAGCGCCCAGCAGATCGCCTTCAACGAAGTCGGCCGCCAGGCCATCATGGCCGACCCGGATTGGAACGGCGGCGATTACTACGGCAAGCAACCCCCCGCGCGCGGACTCGCCGTCGCCCGCATGGTCGGCCACATCACGTACATGAGCGACGAAAGCATGCGCGAGAAGTTCGGGCGGCGCCTGCGCGGCAAGGAGACGTTCTCCTTCGGCTTCGATGTCGATTTCGAAGTCGAAAGCTACCTGCGCTACCGCGGCAGCCAGTTCGTCACCCGCTTCGACGCCAACTCCTATCTCTACATCAGCAAGGCGATGGATTACTTCGACCTCACCGGGCGCAACGGCACCCTGGCCGCCGCGCTCGAACGCTCGCAGGGCCGCTTCCTGGTCATCAGCTTCACCTCCGACTGGCTCTACCCGAGCTACCAATCCCAGGAACTGGTGCGCGCCCTGCGCTCGCGCAATCGCGACGTCGCCTACGTGGAACTGGAATCCAACTACGGCCACGATGCCTTTCTGGTCGACGTAGCGGAGCAGACCGACATGGTCCGCGGCTTCCTCGCCGCGACGTTCGAGAAGCTCTCATGAAGGGGTTGGTGCGCGAGGTCTACGGGCGCAGCGACTACGCCATCATAGGCGAGATCGTCGAGCCGGACACCAAGGTGCTGGATCTCGGCTGCGGCGAAGGCGAGTTGCTCGAGTGGCTCGCGGTCAACAAAGGCGTGGATGCGCGCGGCGTCGAAATCTCCGGCGCGCGCGTCCGCCGCGCCATCGCCCGCGGGGTGAGCGTCTTCCAGAGCGACATCGACGAGGGCCTGGCCGATTACCCCGACCTGGCGTTCGATTACGTGGTGCTCAGCCAGACGCTCCAGGAAACGCGCGACCCCCGAAAAGTGTTGCGCGAAATGCTCCGCGTCGGCCGCCGCGGCATCGTCGCGTTCCCCAACTTCGGCCACTGGCGCGTGCGCATGTCGATGCTGGTCAGCGGCCGCGCGCCCCGCACCGCCCTCTTCCCTTACGAGTGGTACGAATCCCCGAACATCCATTTCCTCACGGTCCACGATTTCGAAGCGCTCGCCCACGTGGAAGGCCTGGTCGTGGAACGCCGCTACTTCCTGGCCGGCCACCGTAAGGTCGCGCTCCTGCCCAACCTCCTCGCCGAAGTCGCCGTCTTCCTGCTCCGCCGGAGTTAGGGCCGGCGACACGGCGGAGCGGGGCGGGGCGGCGCCCGGTGCGGGTTTGCTACGATTCGAGCGAGTGGACCCCATGACAACGCCGGTGGACGACGCGCCGCAGGAACAGTTTTACGCGCCGCTGGCGCGCCACGTGCAGCCGCGTATGGAGGCGCTTTCGCAGTGCCGCTCCACCGCGGAGATGGAGGCGCACCCGGCCTGGCGCGAGATCGAACCGGTGGTCCGGCGCGCCCTGGATGCGGCGCACATCGCGGATTTCCGGCCGCGCGAAGCGGAGGCGCGGTCCCGCTACCGCGTCCTGGCGTGGAACATCGAGCGCGGGACTCAGTTCGAAGGGCAATTGGAAGCCTTCCGCGCGCACCCGTATCTGAAGACCTGCGACGTGCTGCTCATCACCGAAGCGGACGCGGGCATGGCGCGCTCGGGCAATCGCATGGTATCGGAGACACTGGCGCGTGAATTGGGGATGGCGCAGGTCTTCGCACCCTGCTACATCGCGCTGGGTAAGGGCTCGGGCGTGGAGCGCCACGCCGCGGGCGAAAACACCTTTGGGCTGCACGGCAACGCGATTCTCAGCCGCTACCCGCTGAGCGAAGTGCGGGTGATCGCGCTCGATAACGGGGTGGATAAGATGGCGCACCGCGAGCAGCGCATCGGGCGGCAGGCCGCGGTCTCGGCGCGAATCGATTTCCCCAACTTCGCGATGCGCGCGGTGAGCGTGCATCTGGACGCGCAGTCCACGCAGCGGCACCGGCAGGAACAGATGCGCCGCGTGCTGGATGCCGTTCCCGGCGATCTGCCCGTGATTCTGGGCGGCGACTGGAACACCAGCACCTACGATTCCTCGCACGCCGTCCGCGCCATCCTGGGCTTCTGGCTGCGCGTGCTGATGGGGGTGGATCACGTGATCCGCAACCACTACCTGCACCCGGAGCGCCTGTTCGAGCGCGGGTTGTTCCGCTTGCTCGCCGGGCGCGGCTTCGAGTACGATCGCTCCAACCGCATGGGCGAGCACACCATCTGCTACGACGTGACCGATCCGCGCGCCACCGGCAGCCTGCGCGAGTGGGTGCCGGAGTGGTGCTTCGCCTTCATCCGCTGGGCGCTCCGCAATCACGGCGGACGTTGCCCGATGAAACTGGACTGGTTCGCCACCCGGGGGCTGCGGGTGGAGAATCCCGTGGTGATCCACGACCTGCGGGAAGGGCGGCCGGCGCCGCTTTCCGATCACGATGCCGTGGGTGTGGACCTCGTGGTGTGAAGGCCGCGGCCATCGTCAATCCTCAGGCCGGCTCGGGCCGGGCGCTGCGGCGCTGGCCGGAAGCCGCGCGCCTGCTTGCCGGACGCATCGGCGCCGTGGAAGCGCGCTTCACCGAGGGTCCGGGACACGCAATGGAACTGGCGCGCAGCCTGGCCGATTCCGGCTTCGACCCGTTGATCGCCGCCGGCGGCGACGGCACGCTGAACGAGGTGGTGAACGGAATCCTGGCGGCGGAGGCGCGTCCGCGGCTCGCCGTGCTGCCGCTGGCCAGCGGCGGCGACTTCGCGCGCGGCATCGGGATCACGAGCGTGCGAGCGGCGGTGGAGGCGATTGCGGCGGGCGAGTGCCGGAGCATCGACGCCTTTCGCGCGCG
>JBBIQR010000239.1:0-7660 GCA_037442245.1 Candidatus Solibacter sp.
CCGTTTTCATCATTCAGGGTGGCCGGAATCACCGGCCATGCATGGTTCATCTGTGTCCATCTGCGGCCAATTGTGTTTGTTGCTATCCCTGTCCCCGGGCCTGCCGAAACTGGCGAAGAAGAATTGGCCGCAAATAAACGCGGATGAACGCCGATATCCGGCGCGGCCTTTCATTTTCCGCGTCCGCCCGCGTCCATCCGTGGCCCATCAAAACAGTCTCCGCCAGACCACCGCGATTCCCCAAAACCGCACCCCCCGGTTCATCGTGCGTTCATGCGCGGGACCCTATACTGGTCCATTCCATGCCGCGCATCGTTCCGCTCGCGCTCTTTGCCTCGTTGGCGTTCGCGCAAGGCCCGCCTCCCGCCCCTACCCTCACCCTCACCCTCGACGACGCCATGCAGCGCGCCCGCGCCAATAGCCAGCAACTGCTCTCCGCCGGAATCGCCGCGCGCCTCGCCCACGAGGACCGCGTGCAGGCCCGCGCCGCCATGCTGCCCTCCCTCAACTGGGACAACGGCTTCATCTACACCCAGCCCAACGGCACCTCCTCCGGCGTCTTCGTGCCCAACGACGGTCCGCGCGTCTACTCCAACATGGCCAACGCGCACGCCGACCTCTTCGCCCCCGCCAAGCGCGCCGACTACCAGGCATCCATCGCCGCCGAAGCCGCCTCGCGAGCCAGGGTCGAAATCGCACAGCGCGGACTCGCTGCCATCGTCGTGCAGAACTATTACGGCATGGCCTCCGCGCAGCGCCACCTCGCCAACGCCCGCCGCGGACTCGCCGAGGCGCAGCAGTTCTTCGACATCACGCGCAAACAGGAAGCCGGCGGCGAGGCGGCCCGCGCCGACGTCGTCAAGGCGCAGCTCGAGGTCAACAGCCGCCAACTCCTCCTGACCGAATCGCAGCTTGCCCTCGATAAAACCCGCATCGGCTTCGCCGTCTTCCTCTTCCCCGATTTCCGCCAGGATTTCGCCGTGGTGGACGATCTCGATCAGCTCCAGCCCCTGCCCGCTTTCGGCGAAGTCGAGACCCTGGCGCAGAAGAACAACCCCGATATCCGCGCCGCCGAGGCCGCCGTCACCCAGAACGGCTACGGCGTAAGGAGCGCCCGCGCCGGCTTCCTGCCCACCCTCTCGCTGGATTATTTCTACGGCATCACCGCCAACCAGTACGCCATCCACAACCCGGAAGGCGCGAACCTGTTGGGCTCCAGCATCGTCGCCGCGCTCACCGTGCCGGTGTGGAACTGGGGCGCCACCAATAGCCGCCTCAAGCAGGCTCAGCTCCGTCTCGAACAATCGCGCGTCGATCTCAGCTTCACCCAGCGGCAGTTGCTGGCCAACCTCAACGCGTTCTACCTCGAAGCCGCCACCTCCAGCACCCAGATTGCCGCGCTCAAACAATCCCTGGACCTGGCCGAGGACAGCCTCAAGCTCACCGTGCTGCGCTACCAGGCCGGCGAGGCTACCGTCCTCGAAGTGGTGGACGCCCAGCGCACCGTCCTCGACGCGCGCAACGCGTGGGACGACGGAAAAGCGCGCTACCGCGTCGCGCTCTCCGCACTCCAGACTCTAACGGGGGCCTTCTAGCCGATGAACACCAAACCCCTGCTCCTGATCCCGGTCCTGTTGCTCGCCGGGTGCTCGAAAAAAGATGCCGCCGAGACCGAAGCGCCCGCCCCGGTGCAGGTCACGGTCGCGCAACAGGCCACCATCCGCCGCACCGTCCTGGGCGAAGGCACCCTCTGGCCGCGCGACCAGGCCAGCGTCATGCCCAAGATCGCCGCGCCCGTGCAGCGCTTCCTCGTGCAGCGCGGCGACCGCGTCAAAGCCGGTCAGGTGCTCGCCGTCCTCGAAGCCCGCGACCTCACCGCCGCCTCCGCCGAGTCCCGCGCCCAACTGGCGCAGGCCGAAGCCAACCTCCGCGCCACCCAATCCGCGGCCGTGCCCGAATCCGTCGTCAAAGCGCAGACCGACGCCGATGCCGCCCGGCAGACCGAAGAGGCCGCCCAGCGCCTGCTCGACAGCCGCAGGAAACTGGTCGAGCAGGGCGCCCTCGCCCGCAAACTCGTCGATGACGCGCAGGTCGCCTGGGCGCAGGCTCACGCCACCTATCTCGCCTCGCAGGAACACCTCCGCGCGCTCCAGTCCGTCGGCAAGCAAGAACAGATCAAGGCCGCGGCCGCGCAGGTGGATGCCGCCCGCAGCCACCTCCAGACCACCGAGGCCCAGCTCAGTTACTCGCAAATCCTCAGCCCTATTTCGGGCGTCATCGCCGACCGCCCCCTCTATGCCGGAGAAATGGCTTCGCCCGGAACGCCGCTGCTCACCGTCATGGACGTCTCCAAAGTGATCGCCCGTGTCAACGTCCCGCAGAACCAGGCCGGCACCATCCGGGTCGGCCACTCCGCCGTGCTCACCCAGCCCGATTCCGGAGGCCAACTCGAAGGCCGGGTCACGGTGGTCAGCCCCGCCACCGATCAGGCCACCACCACCGTGCAGGTTTGGATCGAAATCGATAACTCCGCCGGCAAGCTCAAGCCCGGCGCCAGCGTTCACGCCACCATCGTCACCGAAAGCGTCAAGGCCGCGACCGTTGTCCCGGTCGCCGCCGTCCTGCCCGGCGAAGAAGGAGGCACCGCCGTGCTCGTCATTTCCGAGGACCACGTCGCGCACCGCCGTCCCGTCGAACTCGGCATCCGCGAAGGCGACAACGTGCAGGTGCTAAACGGCGTCCGCCCCGGCGAGGAAGTCGTCACCGTCGGCGGCGTCGGACTCGACGACAAGGCCAAGGTGCGGGTGGTCACGCCCGGCGCCCCCGAGGAAGCCGACGACGAGAACGCCGACGAGCCGCAGCCCGCCGCCGATCAACCCAAGAAAGGCGAGGCCCAGCCCAAATCCAAATGAGCGACCACGGCACGCAGGAACCCCCGAATTCGAACGGCGCGCCGCATTGGACCGCGCGCCACGGCAAACCCATCGTCTTCGTCATCCTCACGGCGGTGCTGGTCGGCCTCTATTTGGCCTTCTCCATCCCCGTCGCCGTCTTCCCCGATACCAATTTCCCCCGCATCGTCATCGGCGTCGATAACGGCGTCTTCCCCATCGATCAGATGCTGGTCACCGTCACCCGCCCCATCGAAGAGGCCGTCAACACCGTGCAGGGCCTCGACCACATCTGGAGCATCACCAGCCGCGGCACCGCCGAAATCGACCTCTTCTTCAACTGGAACGTGGACATGTACCGCACGCTGGAGCTGGTCAACGCCGCCATGGCCCGCATCCAGCCCACCCTGCCGCCCACCGCGAAGCTCACCGCCAACCGCCTCACCTTCGCCGCCTTCCCCATCATGGGCTATAACCTGACCTCGGATTCCGTGCCCCAGGACAAGCTCTGGGAGATGGCCACCTACGAGATCAAGCCCCGGCTCAACCGCCAGGCGGGCGTCTCCAGCGTCGTCGTCCAGGGCGGCCAGATTCCGGAATTCGAAATCGTCCCCGACCCGGCCAAACTCGTCCAGGCCGGCATCACCATCCAGAACCTGCTCGACGCCGTCGGCCGCAGCAACATGATCGATTCCCCAGGGCTGATCGAGATGAACCATCAGCTCGTGCTCTCCCTGATGAGCGGCCAGGCGCGCACCCCCGGCGAAATCGCCAATTTCGTGGTCAAGACCACGCCCAACGGTACCGCCATCCGCATCGGCGACGTTGCCCTCGTGCGGCCCTCCGTCGAGCCGGTCTACACCGTCGTCACCGCCAACGCCAAGCCCTCCGTCCTGCTCAACATCTACCGCCAGCCGGACGGCAATACCGTCCTGGTGGCAAACGCCGTGCACGCCGAAATCGGCCGCATCCAGAAGGACCTGCCCAAAGCCGTTCACCTCCAGGCCTTCTACGATCAGTCCGACCTCGTCAACGATTCCATCAAGAGCGTCCGCGACGCCATCGTCATCGGACTGATTCTCGCCTCCCTGATCATGGTCCTGTTCCTGCGCGATTGGGGCACCTCGCTGGTCGCCGGGCTGGTGATTCCCGCCACCATCGCGGTCACCTTCATCGCGCTCCGTGCCCTCAATGAAACCTTCAACCTGATGACCCTCGGCGGTCTCGCCGCCGCGGTCGGGCTGGTCATCGACGACGCCATCGTGGTCGTCGAAAACATCGTCATGCACCGCGATACCGGGCAGTCGCGCGCCGACGCCGTCCGCAGCGCGCTGCGCGAAATCCGCGTCCCGCTCGTCGGCTCCACCGTCACCCCGATCGTCGTCTTCCTGCCGCTCATTTCGATCACCGGCGTGACCGGCGTCTTCTTCCGCGCGCTTGCCGTCACCGTCGGAGTCGCCCTCTTCACCTCGCTCGCTCTGGCCCTCACCTGGACCCCCACCCTCAGCCACTTCTTCATCCGCCGCCGCGCCGCCGCCAACGCCGAAGCCCACCATCCCACCGTGCCCGCCGGCCTCATGCGCGTCTACGAACGCGTCCTGCGCATCGCCCTCGAGCATCCCCTGGTGCTCGCCGCCTTCACCCTCGCGCTCATCGCCGGCACCTGGTTCGCCTACAACAACACCGGCAGCGACCTGCTCCCCGCCATGGACGAAGGCGGCTTCATCGTGGACTACATCATGCCCGCCGGCAGCTCCCTCGCCGAGACCAACCGGGTCATCACCCACGTCGACCAGATCATCCGCCGCCACCCCGACGTCGAGAACACCACCCGCCGCACGGGTTTGCAGCTTGGCCTCGCCGCCGTGACCGAAGCCAATACCGGCGACCTCACCGTCAAGCTCAAGCGCGACCGCAAGCACGGCTCCGAGGAAGTCATCAGCGACCTGCGCGAGAAGATCAAGAAGGCCGAGCCCACCCTCGATATCGAGTTCCCCCAGCTCCTCCAGGACATGATCGGCGATCTCACCAGCGCGCCCGAACCCGTCGTCATCAAGCTCTTCAGCGAGGATCCCGAACTCCTCAAGGCGCACGCGCCGCGCGTCGCCGCCGCCATCAAGAAGATCCCCGGCGTGGTCGATGTCCTGGACGGCATCGAGAACACCATCAGCGGTCCGGCGCGCCTCTTTACCGTGGACCCCGCGGTCACCGCCCGCGCCGGCTTCAGCCCGCAGGAGGTCGAGGTCACCACCTCCGCCATGCTGCAGGGTGAGCCCGCGCCGCCTCCCGTCGTCGTCAACGACCGCGCCTATGGCATCCGCGTCCGCTTCGACGAGCACACCCGCACCTCGCTCGACGCCATCCAGAACACCCTGATTGTCAGCGGCACCGGCAAGACCGCTACCGTCGGCTCCCTCGCCAGCGTCGCCGAGATCCCCGGCCAGACCGAAATCCGCCGCGATAACCTCCAGCGCAACGTGCAGGTGACCGCGCGCTTTGAAAACCTCAACCTGGGCGACGGCATGAAGGCCGTGCAGCAGGCGGTGGCCGATCTCAACCTGCCGCCCTCCGTCCGCGTCCAGTACGGCGGGCAGTTCGAGGAGCAGCAGCGCTCCTTCAAGGATCTCTCCTTCGTCCTCTTCCTGGCTATCGTCCTCGTGTTTATCGTGCTGCTGTTCGAATTCGGCGCCTTCGCCGCGCCGCTCGCCATCCTCGCCTCCGCGCTCCTCTCCACCTGCGGAGTCTTCGTGGCACTGCTCCTCACCGGCACCACCTTCAACCTCTCCTCATTCATGGGCCTGATCATGGTGATCGGCATCGTCGCCAAGAACGGCATCCTCCTGCTCGACGCCGAAGCCCGGTTCCGCGCCGAGGGCGCCGCCGCCGAGGAGGCCATGATGCGCGCCGGCGAGCGCCGTCTCCGCCCCATCATGATGACCGCCCTCGCCACCGTCGCCGGCATGATCCCCCTGGCGCTCGGCCTCGGCGCCGGCTCCCAGATGCTGCAACCCCTGGCCATCGCGGTAATCGGCGGCATCGCCGCGTCGATGGTCCTGTCCCTCATCGTTACCCCGGCCGTACACTACTACATCGCAGGCCGGCATCACTAAGGAGTTCTCCATATGAAGAAGCTGCTTTACGCAACCCTCCTCGCCGCGCTGGCTTTCGGCGCGGAAGGATTCAAGATCCTCAACAAGTACAAAATCGGCGGCGAAGGCCGTTGGGACTATATCGCCGCGGACAGCAACACCCGCCGCCTCTACGTCTCGCACGGCACCAGCGTCGAAATTCTCGATGCCGACTCCGGCAAGGTGCTCCACACCATCGGCCAGTTGCACGGCGTCCACGGCATCGCTCTCGCCCCCGAGTTGAACAAGGGCTTCATCACCAACGGGCAGACCAGCAGCATCACCGCCTTCGACCTGAAGACCTTCGAGAAAACCGGTGAACCCAGCGTCGGCAAAAACCCCGACGCCGTCTGCTACGATTCCAAAACTCAGCGCGTGATCGCCGTCAATCACTCCGGAACCGACGTCAGCATCATCAACGCCAAAACCATGGAGCTGATCAAGAGCGTGCCCACCGGACCCGCCGGTGAGTTCTGCGTCGTCGACGGCACCGGCAAAGCTTACGTCAACCTCGAGCAGACCAGCGAAATCGTCGAGATCGACGTCGCCAAGGCCGAGATGACCCGCAAGGCGTCCCTCGCCCCCTGCGAGGAGCCCAGCGGCCTCTCCATCGACGTGAAGAACAAGAAGCTCTTCCCCGTCTGCGGCAACAGCATGATGGCCGTCGTTGACATCCCGTCCTTCAAAGTCATCGCCACCCCGCCGACCGGTCCCGGCACCGATGGCGGCGGCTTCGACCCCGGCTTGGGCTACGCCTACGCCTCCAACGGCGGCAACGGCACCCTCAGCGTCGTCAAGCTCGTCAACGGCAAGTACGATACCGTGGACCAGGTCGCGACCACCCGCGGCGCCCGCACCATGGCGGTCGATCTGAAGACCCACCACGTCTACCTGCCCAGCGCCGAATACGGTCCCCCGGCTCCCGCCAAGGACGGCAAGAAAGGCCGCCCCCAGGCGCTTCCCGACAGCTTCCAGGTCCTCGTCGTTGGAAAGTAGCCGGCCCCGCTACGGCTGCCGCAGTTCGACCACCGTCTCCAGGTGATACGTCTGCGGAAACAGGTCGATCAGCACCATGCGCGCGATCCGGTACCCCGCGGCGGTCAGCCCGGCCAGATCGCGCGCCAGCGTCGAGGGATCGCACGCGACCACCACCAGGTGCGGCGGCTTCAGTTCACAAAGCCGCTTCACCACGCTCTTGCCCAGCCCCGCGCGCGGCGGATCCGCCACCACGAAATCCGGCCTCCGCTCCAGTTGCGCCAGGTGCTCCTCCGCGCTGTGCTGCAACCCCTGCAGGTTGCCCAGACCCGCGCGCTCCGCGTTGAACCACAGGTCCCGCACCGCGCCCGCGCCGCTTTCCACCGCCGTGACCTCGCCGAACGCGCGCGCCAGCGGCATCGACATCAGCCCGACCCCCGCGTACAGATCCAGCGCCCTCTCCCCCGCCGCGCCCGCCAGCGCCGTCTCCACCAGCCGGTCCACCAGAAACCGGTTCACCTGAAAGAAGGAGTTGCTGCTCACCCGGAATTCGCCCCGGTAATCCAGCGCCCCTTCCACCACCCCTTCGATCTCCGCCGCGCACCATTCGAAGAAGCGCCGCGCCACCGGACGGTTCGTCTCGAGCACGTTGATCTGCACCTGCCG
>JBBIQR010000240.1:0-7633 GCA_037442245.1 Candidatus Solibacter sp.
CCATCGCCGTCGGCGGCATGATGGTGGGCGCTTCCTTCACCCTCTTCCGCATGCGCAAGAACCTCGGCATCGGCATGAAGCGCGCCGTCGCCGACCTCAAGAAATCCGCCGCCGCCCATGAAGCCACCGGCCGCACCCAGCGCGACCTCAACAGCAAGGTCGTCTTCGGCGGACTCGGCGTCGTCTTCCTCTGCATGATCGCCCTCTACCTCTATTTCGCGGGCCAGATCAGCGCCGCCATCCTCGCCGCCGCCGTCATGATCGTCCTCGGCTTCTTCTTCGCCGCCGTCTCCGGCAACCTCGTCGGCATGATCGGCTCCTCCAATAACCCCATCTCCGGCCTCACCCTCTGTACCGTCGTGATCGCCGCCCTCCTCATGGTCGCGATGGGACTGCGCGGTAACGCCGGTATCTCCGCCGTGCTCGGCGTCGCCGCCGTCGTCTGCGTCTCCAGCGCCGTCGCCGGCGAAATGCTCCAGGACCTCAAAGCCGGCCACATCCTCGGCGGCACCCCGGCCAAGATGCAGATCGGCGACCTGCTCGGCATCGCCGTCTCCAGCATGGCCCTCTTCTTCCCCCTCATGTGGCTGCATCGCGCCTACACCTTCGGCACCCCGCAACTCTCCGCGCCCCAGGCGGGCCTCATGGCTTCGCTCGCGCAGGGCATCGTCGGCGGCGCCATGGCGTGGCCCCTCGTCGTGGTCGGTATCCTCATGGGCTTCGGCCTTATCCTCGTCGAAGTGCGCAGCCCCATGCTCTTCTCCGTCGGCATGTACCTGCCGCTCGAAACCACCTTCGCCATCTTCGTCGGCGGCCTCTTCCGCTGGGTCACCGACAAACTGCGCGATAAGGGCGGCTTCAACGACGCGCAGAAGGCCCGCATCGAAAACTCGGGCGTGCTGACCGCCTCCGGCCTCATCGCCGGCGAAGCCCTGTGCGGCCTCGTGGTCGCCGGTTTCCGCGCCGCCGAAAAAAGCCGGGGACACAAGATCCTGCCCGACGCCACCTGGAGCGCTACCCCCTGGCTTTCCATCCTCATCCTCGCCGGTCTCGCCGCGCTCATGATCCGTCTGCCGCTGGCCAACGCCGGCCGCCCCGACGAACCCGCGCCGCCCACCGCCATCATGTAATAAGGAGCATTCATGACCTACTTCGAGCAACACCAGGCCGATTTCCTCGAAGGCCTCAAGACCTTCCTGCGCATCCCCAGCATCAGCACTTTGCCCGCGCACAAACCCGATATCCGGCGCGCCGCCGAATTCTGCAAGAGCGAACTCCTCGCCGCCGGCATGTCCGCCGCCGAACTCATCGAGGACTCTGGCGGCGGCAATCCGCTCGTCTACGCCGAATGGCTGGGTGCGCCCGGAAAACCCACCATCCTCTTCTACGGCCACTACGACGTCCAGCCCGCCGACCCGCTCGACGAGTGGAAGTCCCCGCCCTTCGAGCCCGACGTCCGCAACGGCAACATCTACGCGCGCGGCGCGGTCGATGACAAAGGCCAGGTCTACATCCAGATCAAGGCCGTCGAAGCCGTGATGAAGTCCACTGGCCGGCTGCCCGTCAACGTCAAGTTCCTGCTCGAAGGCGAGGAGGAAACCGGCGGCGAGCACATCGAAGCCTACGTCAAGTCCAAGCCGCCCCGCCTCCACGCCGACG
Source organism: Candidatus Solibacter sp. (assembly GCA_037442245.1). Classification (GTDB taxonomy): domain Bacteria; phylum Acidobacteriota; class Terriglobia; order Bryobacterales; family Bryobacteraceae; genus Solibacter. The sequence goes on from JBBIQR010000240.1 coordinate 1,660, forward strand.
CCGTCATCGTCTGCGATACCGAAATGTTCGCCCCCGAGATGCCCAGCATCTGCATCGGGCTGCGCGGCCTCGTCTACTACGAGCTCGCCGTGCAGGGCGCCGATCACGACCTCCACTCGGGCGTCTACGGCGGCGCCGCGCCCAACCCCATCATGGCCATCGCCGAAATCGTCACCGCGCTCAAGGACCGCGACGGCCGCATCCTCGTGCCCGGCTTCTACGATCGCGTCGTCCCGCCCGCCCCCAAGGAGCGCGACGCCTGGGCCCGCCTGCCCTTCGACGAAAAGGAGTACACCGAAACCGAAATGGGCGCGAAGGAACTCACCGGCGAACCCGGCGTCCCGCTCTTCGAGCGCGTCTGGGCGCGCCCCACCCTCGAGGTGCACGGCATCCGCGGCGGCTTCACCGGCGAAGGCGCGAAGACCGTGATCCCCGCCCGCGCCGTCGCCAAGATCTCCACCCGCCTCGTCGGCGATCAGAGCGTCGACGAGTCCATCGCCCAGATGCAGGCCGCGGTGAAAGCCGCGACGCCCAAGGGCGTCACCGCCGAACTGCGCGTTCTCAGCGCGGGCGCTCCGTCACTCACCAACCCCGATAACCCTTACATCCACGCGGCCGCCGATGCGCTCCAGGAGAAGTTCGGTAAGGAGACCGTCTACATCCGTAGCGGCGGCTCCATACCTATCGTCGGCGTCTTCGACCGCTACCTCGGAATTCCCAGCGTGATGATCGGCTTCGGCCTCCCCGACGACAACCTCCACGCGCCCAATGAGAAGTTCCATCTCCCGAACTTCTACCGCGGCATCGAAACCGTGGCGCGCTACCTCGAGATCCTCGGTAAGTAGGCCCGGGTGCGGCCGCGCGACACATCGCCCGAAGCCTGGAAGGTGCTGCTGGACCTCGTCCGCCGCATGACCCCCGAAGAGCGCCTCCAGCGCGCGCTGGAATACTCCGATTTCGTGCGCGGCTTCGCCGAAGCCGGCGTTCGCAGCGCCTTTCCCTCGGCCGGCGATCGCGAAGTCTTCCTCCGCGCGGCGCGGCGGCGGCTCGGAACAGCGCTGTTTCGCAAGGTCTACCTCGACGAGTTGCCCGATGACCAACCAATTCGCACAGGCCCTTAGCGAGTTGACCGCCGCACTGGAGGCGGCAGGCATCCGCTACGCAATCGGCGGCTCCCTCGCCTCCTCCACCCACGGTCTGTTTCGCGCCACCGAGGACGGCGACATCATCGCCGACCTTAGCCCTGCGCACGCATCCCGCCTCGCGCACGCGCTTGGGCCCGCCTGGTACGCCGACGCGGACGAAATCGTGTCTTCGGTGCGCGCTGGCCGGTCCTTCAACTTGATCCACATCGCGACCGCGCTGAAGTTCGACCTGTTCCCCGCCGTCACCGATTTCCATGCCATCCAACTGGACCGCGCCAAGATCATGCAACTTCGCCTGGATGGATCGACCCCGTGTCCCGTAACCACCGCCGAAGACATCCTCCTCGCCAAGCTCCGCTGGTTTCGCGATGGCGGCGAGGTCTCCGAACGCCAGTGGAGCGACGTGCTCGGCATCCTCGCCACCGCCCCGTCGCTCGATTGGCAATACCTCAACCTGTGGGCCGCGCGCCTCGAAGTCGCCGCCCTCCTCGACAAAGCTCGCACCGAAGCCGGGAGTGAATCATGAGACGCCACCTGACGACCCGCCTCCTCGCAGGCACATTCCTTCTATCCGCCCTCGCCCTCGGACAGCCTCCCGCCGCGCCCGGCGGCAGGGGACGCGGCGGGTTCGCGCCGCCCAAACCCGGCGTCTGTCCGCTCCCCATCCTCGCCGCCCTGCCCTCTCTCACCGACACCGCCTTCTTCGCCAAAACCGCCGTCCCGCACGGAACCGTCGAGCAGGCCACTTACAAAAACTACGCCGGCGAATCGAAGCGCATGCACGTCTATCTCCCGCCCGCCTACGCCGCCGGCGAAGCCGCGCGCTACCCCGTCCTCTACCTCAACCACGGCGGCGGCGACGACGATTCCAAATGGTCCAGCGAGGACCCGCGCGCCGGCGGCAACGCCGCCAACATCCTCGATAACTTGATCGCCGCCCGCCGCGCCAAACCCATGATCGTCGTCATGCCCGATACCCGCGGGTGCGCCGCCGCCGCGCCTTCCCCCCTCGGCTCCGACGACAAGTGCTCCCAGGAGTACGCCAAGGACATCATCCCCTACATCGACGCCCACTACCGCACGCAGGCCGCCCGCGAATCCCGCGCTCTCGCCGGCCTCTCCATGGGCGGCTTCGTCGTACTCCACACCGGCTTCCCCCACCTCGACCTCTTCAGCGAGCTTTACATCTACAGCTCCGGCCACATCACCGATGATGCGCGGAAACAGTTCGACGCCTACTACGGCCCCCTCCTGCGCGACCCCGGCTTCAACGACCGCCTCCGCGTGCCCCTCTACATGGCCGCCGGCGAAACCGATATCGCGCTGAAGAACGGCCAGAAGGATCTCGCCCTCTTCAATCAGTACGGCGTCCGCAATTTCTGGGTCTTCTCGAGCGGCGGCCACGAGTGGGCCAATTGGCGCCGCTACCTCTTCCAGACCGCCCAGATCATGTTCCCCGAGTGCCCCGCGAAGTGACCCTACATCGAGGTCTCGACGTACGCCACCCCGGCGGCCGGCTGTCCCCCGCCCACCGACACCTGGACCTTGTCCGCCGGCGGGTCGCTCACGTGAAACCGCACCGTGCGGCTCTCCCCCGCGTTCAGATGCACGCGCTCGAAGCCGCGCAGCGTCCGCACCGTCCCGCCGAAGCCCTCCAGGTAGAGCTGCACCACTTCATCGCCGGCGCGCGTGGACGTGTTCTTCACCGCCACGCTCACGTCCGCCCCCGCCGCCGTTCGCTGCGCGCTCAACCCGCTGTAGGCGAACTTCGCGTAACTCAGCCCATAACCGAAGCCCCATAGCGCGTCCCCCGTGAAGTAGCGGTACGTGCGCCCCTGCATCGCGTAATCGTCGAACGGCGGGATCTGGTCCACGCTCTTATAGAACGTCACCGGCAGCCGTCCCCCGGGATTGTTCGCGCCGGCGATCGTCTCCGCGATCGCCGTCCCCGCTTCTTCCCCTCCGTACCACAGGTCGAGCACCGCCGCCGCGTGCTCCGCCGCGTAATTCGCCGCCACCGCGCTGCCCGCCGTCAGCACCACCACCACCGGCTTGCCCGCCGCCGCCACCGCTTCGAGCAACTGCTCCTGCGTCTGCGGCAGATCGAGCGAAGTGCGGTCGCCGCCCGCGAATCCCGGGATCGAGACCCGCATCTCCTCGCCCTCCAGGTTCGGATTCAGCCCGACGAACGCCACCACCACGTCGGCGTCGCGCGCCGCGTCCACCGCATCGGCGCGCAGCGCGTCCGCCGGCGGCATCCACGTCAGCGCCGCGCCGATCGCGCCTCCCTGCGGCCGGTACTCCAGCCGGAAGTTGTACGCCCGTCCCGCCTCGAACGTCACCCGCAGCGGCGCCGGCGGCGCCCCGCGTCCCGGACGCGCCACCGCCTGTTCCACCGCCGGCGTCACCTCCTGCCCGTCCAGGAACAGCCGCATCGTGCGCCCCGCCGCGCGCGGCGTCACCACATAATTCCCCGCTACCGGCGGCCGCAGCGTGCCCGTCCAGCGAACATAGTACGGAGCCTTCTGAAACACCGCCGCCACCGCCGGATCGGTAAACCCCGTGTAGATCAGCGGACGCGGCTCCACCCGCTGGAATTTCGCCGTCCCCTGCATCTGTTCGTTGTCGAAGTATTCCGCCAGCACCCCGTGGCCTTCGCGCGACGGCGGCGTCAGCGCAGCCGCCGGAATCAGCGCCGGCGAAACACTCGTGTACGTCGCGCCCAGCGAATACCGGATCGCCACGCTCCCCGCAAACTGCCGCTCCATGCCTTCCAGCGGCGCCACGTGCCGCTTCGAGAAGCCGTTGTAGTTCCCCAGCAGCGCCTCCGGATCGTCCGCCGAAGGCCCGATCACCGCGATCTTCTTCACCGCTGCCTTCAGCGGCAGCGTCCCGTTCTCGTTCTTCAGCAGCACGATCGATTCGCGCGCCGCGTCCAGCGCCGCCTGCCGGTGCTCCTCCGAATCGTTCTCCGATATCGGAATCTTCGAGTACGCCACCCGCTCCGGCGGATCGAACATCCCCAGCTTGAACCGCGCCACGAATAGCCGCTCCAGCGAACGGTTGATCTCCGCTTCCGTGATCAGCCCGCTCGCTACCGCGTCCACCAGGGACCGGTACTCCGTCCCGCACGTCAGGTCCGTCCCCGCCTTCACCGCGAGCGCGCTCGCTTCCGCCGCCGTCGGCTTGTAGTTGTGCCCGTGGAAGATGTCGTAGATCGCTCCGCAATCGCTCACCACGTAGCCCTGAAACCCCCAATTGCCCTTCAGATACTGTTCCAGCAGCATCGTGTTGGCGCACGCCGGGACCCCGTCCACGCTGTTGTACGCGCACATCACGCTGTACGCCTTGCCTTCGACGATCGCGGCCTGGAACGCCGGCAGGTACGTATCCAGCAGGTCGCGCTCGCTCGGGTGTACGTCGAACTGATGCCGCGTGCTCTCCGGCCCGCTATGCACCGCAAAGTGTTTCGCCGTGGCGATCACTTTGAAATACCGCCGGTCCGTCCCCTGCATCCCCTGGATAAACGCCACCGCCATCCGCCCCGTCAGGTACGGATCTTCGCCGTACGTCTCCTGCCCACGCCCCCACCGCGGATCGCGGAAAATGTTGATGTTCGGCGACCAGAACGTCAGCCCCTGATACCGCCCGTGCTCGCCGTTGCGGATCGCTTCGTGGTACTTGGCGCGCGCCTCGGTCGAGATGATGTCCGCCACCCGGTGCATCAGCGCCGCGTCCCACGTCGCCGCCAGCCCGATCGCCTGCGGAAACACCGTCGCTTCGCCCGCCCGCGCCACGCCGTGCAGCGCCTCGTTCCACCAATCGTACGCCGGGACGTTCAGCCGCGGAATCGCCGGCGCCGTGTTCTGCATCTGGAGGACCTTCTCCTCCAGCGTCATCCGCGACACCAGGTCCGCCGCGCGCCGCTCCACCGGAATCCCGGGGTTCAGGTAATCCGCCTGTGTCTGCGCCAACGCGCCGGCGGCGATCGCCAAAAAAAGAAATAGGGGCTTACTCATTTCAGCCCCATGCTACAACGCTTCTTCCGTTCGCCGCTCGCCTTGCGGTGCGCGGCCGGTTCCGTTCGCCCCTCAGTACTTCGGAACGCTCGAGTCCACCTGATCCGCCCACGCCAGGATGCCGCCCCGCATGTTGCGCACCCGCTGGAATCCCGCGCCGCGCAGCACCCCGCACGCCCGCGCGCTCCGCACCCCGCTCTTGCAGTGGATCACGATGTCCGCGCCCTTATCCAATTCGCCCATCCGCTGCCCCACCTGCCCCAGCGGAATCAGCTTCGCCGCCGGGATATTGCAGATCTGGTATTCGTGCGGCTCCCGCACGTCGATCAGCACGAAGCTGTCCCCGCGGTCCAGCATCGCCTTCACTTCTTTCACGTCGATTTCGGTCTCGTTCAACTTCGGTTCCTCGACGGGCGCCGCGTTCGGCCGCGGCACTCCGCAAAATTGATGGTAATCGATCAGCTTCGTGATCGTCCGCTGCTCGCCGCAGATCGGGCACTCCGGATTCTTCCGCAGCTTCAACTCGCGGAACCGCATGCCCAGCGCGTCGTACAGCATCAGACGCCCCACCAGCGGCTCGCCGATCCCCAGGATCAGCTTCACCGTCTCCGTCGCCTGAATCAGCCCCACCGTCCCCGGCAGGATTCCCAGCACCCCGCCTTCCGCGCAGCTCGGCACCAGCCCCGGAGGAGGCGGCTCCGGATACAGGCACCGGTAGCACGGTCCGCCCTCATACGCGAACACCGTCGCCTGCCGAGCATCGAGGAAAAGCCGCAGCAGCCGAAGTCACGATACGCTGTGACTGGGCTT
>JBBIQR010000241.1:0-7595 GCA_037442245.1 Candidatus Solibacter sp.
CGCCACACGGCTCGCCTTCGGTGCGCGCACGTCGTACTTCAGGTTTCCCGCCGCCCCACCGCCCACGCTCCCCAGTAACCCGCCAGCAATCCGTCCATCGCCTTGGTCACCTTCCCGCCGGCGAATCCGTACCGCCAGATCACCGTGCCCGTCCGCTCCCCCGTGAAGTACAGCGCCTTCCCGTCCGGCGACAACAGTTTCTGATGCACCGCGCTGAATGACAGCAGCGGACGCGCCGGCCCGCCCTCCGCGTCCATCTGCTGGATTCCCCCTTCGTTAAAGTAAATCGTCCGCCCGTCCGGTGCGTACATCGGATGGCTCCCGCTCCCGCCCAGCAGCCGTACCGGTCCTCCATCCCGCCCCACCCGGTACATCTTCCCGTCCGCCGCGTCGTTAAATACCAGGTTCCGGCTGTCCGGCGACCATCGCCCCGCTACCGGACCTCGGCGCGCGCCGAGAGTTCCGCCGGGAACCCCGGCAGCCGCCGCGCGTCGCCCTCCCCCCGCGTGATCTGCGCCGCCCGCCCCCCATCGATGTCGCTCACCCACAACTGCCCGTCGTCGGACCGGTCCGACCGGTAGCACAACCGCGTGCCGTCCGGACTCACCTGCGGCAGCGAATCCTCCGCCGTCGAAGAGATCACCCGTGACCAACCCTCCCCTTCTATCGCCGTCAGGTCTAGTTTCCAAACGTTTAGATCGTTCAGAACGTCCGAATACACCAGCTTCGACCCCGACCGCGCCACCGAGAGCTGAATCGGATTCGCGCTCGCGATCCCCGCCTCCACCGCTCCGCCCCCCGGCTCCGTCCGCCACACCCGGAACTCCCCCGCGCGGTTCGACGCGAAATAAATCCCCCGCCCGTCCGCCTCCCAGTCCTGCCCGCTGATCCTCTGCCCGTCGTGCGTCCACCACCGCAATTCCCGGCTCGTCAAGTCCACCGTCACCACTTCCATCTTGAAGCGGTCCGTCATCCGCACAAACGATACCCGCCTGCCGTCCGGCGAAAATCGCGGGTCCACGTCCCCAATGATTCCTTCCGGCTTGGTCAGCCGCGTCCGCGCTCCCGTCCGCACATCGATCAGAAAAATCCCGAACGACTCCGTCGCGTCTTCCTTATCGTCCACCGCCAGCGTCCCGCCGTCCGGCGACCAGTCCAGGTGCCGGCACTCCAGCCCGTACCGGCTCTCGTACAGCATCCCGATCGTATGTTCGTCCCCGCCCCGCTCCGGACGCACCACTACCCGGATCCCGCCCGTCTCGTACTGCAGATACGCCAGTTGCCGCCCCCCCGCCGACCACGCCGGACTGCTGTGCTCGAATTCCCCTTCGCTGATCTGCCGCGGTTCGTCGTCCTCCGGTCCCTTCACGAAAACCCCCGGCTCGTGCCTCCCCTCCTCGTCCCACACGAACGCCACCTTCGACCCGTCCGGCGAGAGCACCGGCTGATACGCGCTTCCCGGCAACCGCGTGATGGCGTGCTGCTCCAGCCTCCCCGATAACCGGCGTCCCAACCGGCGCCTCTTCCGCCTCCACCTCCACCGGCAGCACCCACTGATACCCCCGCCCCGGCAGCGTCACCAGGCACCGCTCCCCCTCGTGCCCGTCGCTCAACAGGCGCCGCAGCATCGAAACGTGCTGGTTCAGGTTCGCTTCCGTCGCCACCTGTCCCGGCCACAACCGCGCCGCCAACTCCTCCCGCGACACCACCCGGTTGCCGCTTTCGAGCAGCGCCGCCAGCGCATCGAATACCTTCGGCGTCGCTGCAAGGGCCTTCCCCTCGCGATGTAACGTCCTTAACGTGGCGTCCAGTACAAACGGGCCCGAATGGTAAACGTGTCCTGTCATCAGCAACTTGGATTGCATTTTATACTGTTTCACGTAGTTTTAGACCGCTTTTCTGGACTTCCCCGAAGGCCGGGCGTATCTTCCCGTTGAGTCTTCCACCTTCGTCGCCGAGAGGACCATCATGCAGAAACCGTCTTCCGTCTCCGCCCTGCTGCTCGCCGCCGGGTTCGCCGCCTTCGCCCAGCAGCCCACCGCCGAAATCACCGGGCTCCTCACCGATTCCTCGGGTGCCGTCGTCCCCGCCGCCGATATCCGCCTCGTCAATACCTCTACCGGCCTCCATTGGGAAGCCCAGTCCAACGAAAGCGGCAACTACGACTTCCCCAACCTCCCCACCGGCGGACCCTACCGCATCACCGTCAGCCGCCAGGGCTTCGGCGCCGTCTCCCGCACCAATATCAATCTCGTCATCAGCCAGGTCGCCCGCCTCGATTTCACCCTCAGCGTCGGCAGCACCACCTCGACCGTGGAGGTCACCGCCTCCGCCCCCATGCTCGAAAGCTCCACCGCCAGCGTCGGTCAGTTGATCGAGTCCCGCGCCGTCGCCGACCTCCCCCTCAACGGCCGCAACTACCTCCAGCTCGCCAAGCTCTCCACCGGCGTCCTCGAAGCCAAGCCCGGCGACCGCAATGTCTCCGGCGGCTCCTTCATCGCCAACGGCGTCCGCGCCCAGCTCAACAACTTCCTCCTCGATGGCGTCGACAACAACTCCAAGGTCGTCGACCAGCAGAACAGCTCCCCCGTCGTCGTGCAGCCCTCCGTCGACGCCGTGCAGGAGTTCAAGGTCGAAACCAACAACTACTCCGCCGAGTACGGCTACTCCGCCGGCGCCGTGGTCAACGCCAGCATCAAGGGCGGCACCAACCAGGTCCACGGCGATGCCTTCGAATTCGTCCGCAACGACAAAATCGACGCCCGCGATTACTTCGCCAACCCCACCGCGCCCAAGCCCGAGCTTCGCCGCAACCAGTTCGGCGGCACGTTGGGCGGCCCCATCGTCAAAAACAAAGCCTTCCTCTTCGGCAGTTGGGAACGCACCCTCGAACGCGACGGCATCACCTACGTCACCACCGTCCCCACCGCCGCCATGCAAACCGGCGACTTCTCCGGACAGCCCGCCGTCTTCGATCCCTCATCCACCGTCAGCCTGGGCGGCGGCGTCTACTCCCGCACCGCCTTCCCCGGCAACCGCATCCCCACCTCGCGCTACGACCCCGCCGCCGCCAAACTCCTCGCCCTCTTCCCCGCCCCCACCACCGGTGCGTCCTTTAACAACTACGTCACCAGCCCCGTGCAGGACCTCACCACCAACCGCTACGACTTCCGCCACGACCTCCAACTCTCCCGGAACGACAACCTCTTCGCCCGCTACAGCCACTTCACCAACGACTACAACCACCCCGGCCCCTTCGCCCCTCCGCTGGTCGGCAGCACCACCTTCCAGCAGTCCATCAAGGCCACCACCGGCAACGGCGCCGCCCTCGGCGAAACCCACACCTTCAGCGCCCGCATGGTCAACGAATTCCGCGCCGGATATAACCGCATCGAAGACGCCCTCCAGCCCTTCGTCAACAGCTACATCGACGATAAATACGGCCTCGGCGGCATCCCCGCCCAACCCGGCGTCGTCGGTCTCCCGAGCATGTCCATCTCCGGCTTCACCACCATCGGCGAAGCCACCTTCCTCCCCAACAGCAAAATCTCCGAAGCCCTCACCTTCGAAGATCACCTCTCGCTCGTCCTCGGCAACCACAATCTGAAATTCGGCGGCAGTTTCCGCGACGTCCGCAGTTGGTTCTCCATCTCCTCCAGCGCCCGCGGCACCTACAGCTTCAACGGCGCTTTCTCGCAAGACCCCCAGAACCGCTCCAAAACCGGCTCCGGCCTGGCCGATTTTATGCTCGGCATCCCCTCCTCCAGCGGCATCAGCAACTTCCTCGCCGGAGACATCCGCTATAAGTACACCGGCGCTTTCATCCAGGACGATTGGAAACTCTCCCCCAAACTCACCATCAACGCCGGCCTCCGTTGGGAGCTTTGGACTCAGCCCGTCGAGCGCCACGACCAGCAGGCCAACTTCTTCCCCGCCGCCGGCAAGCTCGCCTTCGCCAATAACCAGGTGCCCGCCGGCGTCCCCGCCGCCTACGTCGAAAACGTCCCCGCCGGTCTCGATAGCCGCTCCCTCATGCAAATCGCCTGGCACAACTTCGCCCCCCGCCTCGGCTTCGCGTACCAGGCGGCGCCCTCTCTCGTCCTCCGCGGCGGCGCCGGCATGTTCTTCGCCGACGACCCCTTCATCGGTGCCTCCGGCCGCCTCCCCGCCAATCCCCCCTACGCCATCAGCAACTCCTACCCCACCGACAACATCACCCCCGCCCTCTTCCTCTCCAACGGTTTCCCCGCCAACGCCGTCACCGCTCTGAATTTCAACTCCGTGAACCTGGTCGCCTTCTCCCCGGACATGCAGAACGGCAAGGTCTATCACTGGAGCTTCGGCGCCCAGAAGCAACTCGGACAATATGTCCTCGAGGGCAACTACGTGGGCACCCGCGCCACCGGCATGCCGCTCGGCTATAACCTCAACCAGCCCTACGCCGGCTCGGGCTCGGTCGCCTCCCGCCGCCCCTACCCCGGCTTCAACAACATCAACGCCCAGTTGCCCATGGGCGTCTCCCGCTACAACGCCCTCGAACTCCGCGCCGAACGCCGCTACTCGAGCGGCTTCTCTCTGCTGGCTTCCTATACCTACTCCCGCTCGCTCGATAACGGCGGCGAGCAGTTGATCGGCGACCTCTCCCTGCGCAACGTCGACAACGTGAATTGGGAGTACTCGCTCTCCGCCGGCGACATGCGCCACCGCTTCGTCGCCAGCGCCCTCTACGACCTCCCCTTCGGCCACGGGCGCCACTTCGATATCCGCAACCGCGCCCTCAACGCCGTCGCCGGTGGCTGGCAGGCCAACGCCATCCTCACCGCCCACACCGGGCAACCCTTCACTCCCTCGCTCGGCGTCAGCAGCGCCAACACCGGCGCCGCCCGCCCCAACCGCATCGGCGACGGCAACCTGCCCTCCGGCCAGCGCACCATCCAGAACTGGTTCGACAAAAGCGCCTTCGTCAGCCCGGCGCAATACCTGTACGGCAATGCCGGACGCAACATCCTGTTCGCGCCCGGCGCGGCCAACGTCGATTTCAGCCTCTTCAAACGCTTCTCCCTCAAGCGCGTCAGGGAAGGCAGCGAACTGCAATTCCGCGCCGAGAGCTTCAACTTCTTCAATCACCCGCAATTCGGCCAGCCTAACAGCCGCGTGGATATCGCCCAGGGAGGCAGCATCACCAGCCTCTCCAACTCCATGCGCCAGATGCAGCTTGGCTTGAAGTTCCTCTTCTAATCGAGGCCATCGCCATGAACCCTTCTTCCAACCCCGCGCACCGCGTCTCCCGCAGGTCGCTGCTGCAGTCCGCTTCCGCCTCCGCGCTCACGCCGCTCGCCGCCGCGCAGTCCGGCTCCTCGCGGCCCAACATCGTCGTGATCATCTCCGATCAGTTCCGTTGGGATTGCGTCGGAGCCATGGGGCTCAACCCCATGAACCTCACCCCGAACATCGACGCCATGGCCAACCGCGGCGTCCTCTTCCGCAACGCCATCTGCGCCCAATCGGTGTGCGCCCCGGCGCGCGGCAGCATCTTCACCGGACAATACTCCAGCCGCCACGGCGTGTGGCGCAACGGCATCGGCTTGAAACCGGACGCCACTACCCTCGCTTCCACCCTCCGCCAGTCCGGTTACTCGGCCAACTACATCGGCAAGTGGCACCTCGCGGGCAACGCCGGCAATCCCGCCGAACACGGAGCCAACGGACCCGTCCGCCCCGAAAACCGCGGCGGCTTCCTCGACCTCTGGCAGGCGTCCAACGTCCTCGAGTTCACCTCCCAACCCTACGAAGGCGACCTCTTCGATAACGACGGCAAGCCGCTGCACTTCTCCGGCGTCTACCGCAGCGACTTCATGACGTCCCTCGCGCAGCGCTTCCTGCGCTCCGCGAAATCGCCGTTCTTCCTGACCCTTTCCTATCTCGAGGTCCACCACCAGAACGATAAGGACGCGTTCATTCCGCCCAGGGAATACGCCAACCGTTACCCGAATCCCTTCATCCCCCAGGACCTGCGCCCGCTCCCCGGCTCCTGGCCCAGCCAGCTATCCGACTACTTCGCCTGCGTCGCCAAGATGGACGAGACCGTCGGCACCATCCGCAAGACGCTCGCCGAAACCGGCCTCGACCGCAATACCATCGTGATCTTCGTCAGCGACCACGCCTGCCACTTCAAGACCCGCAACAGCGAGTACAAACGCAGTCCGCACGAAAGCTCCATCCACATCCCGCTGGTGATCGAAGGTCCCGGCTTCAACCGCTCCCTGCACATTCCGGAGATCGTCAGCCAGGTGGACCTCGCGCCTTCGCTGCTCGCCGCCGCCGGACTCTCCACTCCGGGCACCATGCAGGGCCACAGCTTCCTGCCCCTGCTCGACCGCAAAACCGAAGGCTGGCGCAATGAAGCCTACTTCGAGATGAACGAGTTCATGACCTTCCGCGGCGTGCGCACCCCGCAATACACCCTCGCCGCCGCGGTGCCCAAGACCCCGGATTGGAAAGCCGCGCCGGGCAGCAGCCGTTACGTCGAGCACATGCTCTACGACCTCGACGCCGACCCCTACCAGCACACCAATCTTGCGGGCAACGCGCAGTATAAAGAGGTGCGGGACCATCTCCGCGAACGTCTCGCCGCCCGCATCCAGGAAGCCGCGGGCGCCCCCGCCACAATCGAACCCGCCTGGTTCCCCTACCCATAACCGAATCCCCGCTATCCGGCCAACTAACATGCTCCGGGTCTGCTAACCATACGGTATCTTCCTGACCTTTACCGGCTGGTAGGTTCAACTCCTATAACAACACTTGACAACTATCTTCGGAACGTGGAAGATTGTCCGATATCCAATAATCCTTGGCTTCCCGCTCGGGAGGCAGGATGGTCCTTGACCTCCGCTCCCGGAGGCAAGAAGAACATCAGAGGTAAGTAACCGGGCCCTTAGTGTGACAATTTCACGACGGAGAGCGCCAACAAGATGTTAAAGATGAAAACCGCCTTTGCGGCAGCGTTGATCTGCTGCGGACTGCCCGGCCTGAACACCGCCGACGCTCAGCCACGATGCTTTAGCGCGGCCAGCCTACAGGGCTACTACGCCGTTATCGGCACTTACGGTGCGAATGTAGCGGTCGCATTTGGTGTAAGATACTTCGACGGCAATGGCAACTTCACCGGGTCCTTCACGCTGAATGCTCCAACCGCGGGATCGGCAACCGGCGAGCGAACGGTTTCGACTGGCACGCAAAAGGGGACTTACACCGTGAACTGCGACGGCACCGGTACGTTCACACGGGTTACCACCTCGTCGCTCGGGATCACCGCGACCCTGGTGGATGACTTCCTCATTACCGGGGCCTCCCAGGGCTTCTATCAGCTCGTCGCTACCTCTTTGTCCGATGCGCAGAGATCTCCCAGCGCCCTCATGCCGGGAGGTGTCTTCCTGACCCGGTCGTTCACGCGGATGCCCGACCGGGGCGCGCCGTCGCAGTAAGTACCAGCCAGACGCCGGGGTTTCTTCCGGGCCGGATGCCGGCGCTACTTCCCCACCACGTCGAAGGGCAGCGCCGGCAGAGTCCCCAGCGGTTGCTTCCAGCGCTGCGCG
>JBBIQR010000242.1:0-1278 GCA_037442245.1 Candidatus Solibacter sp.
GCACGACGTACTGGCCAACCCGGTGATCGAGGAGTACCGGGTCGAAATCCTGGACTGACCGGTACCCTCGCGTTAACGGGAAGCCGCGCCGCCGCCCCTATAATGTAGGGATATGTGCGGAATAGTCGGCTACATTGGGGCACATCGCGCCGTGCCCATCATTCTGGAGGGGCTCAAGCGCCTGGAATACCGCGGGTACGATTCGGCGGGGCTCGCAGTGTACGGCGACGACGACCGCCTGTCGGTGCGGCGCGCCAAAGGTAAGCTGCGGAACCTCGAAGAGTCCATCCGGATGAATCCGCTCGAGGGCACGTTCGGCATCGGGCACACGCGCTGGGCCACGCACGGGCGCCCCACCGAAGAAAACGCCCATCCGCACCGCGACTGCAACGGCGACCTGGTGGTGGTGCACAACGGAATCGTCGAAAACTACCTGTCGCTCAAAGAGCAATTGCAGATGGAAGGCCACGCCTTCAAGACCGAGACCGATACCGAGATCATCGCGCACCTGGTGGAGAAGTACTTCGAGGGGAATCTGGAAGACGCCGTGCGCGCCGCGGTGCGGCAGTTGACGGGCGTGTTTGCGCTGGTGGTGATCTCGCGGCAGGATCATGACAAGATCGTCGCCGCGCGCAGCGGACCTCCAGTGGTGGTCGGGATCGGCGACGATGAGTACTTCGTCGCCAGCGACGTGCCGGCGATCCTTTCGCACACGCAGGATATGTTTTTCCTGGCCGACGGCGACCTGGCCATTCTGACGCGCGAAGGCGTGAGGCTGACGGATTTCGACGGGCGCCCGGTGCAGCGCCCGCTGCAACGCATCCTCTGGAACCCGATCGAGGCCGAAAAGGGCGGGTACCAGCACTTCATGCTCAAGGAGATCTTCGAGCAGCCAAGGGCGGTGCGCGATACCACGCTGGGCAGGGTCGGTCAGGAGACTGGACGCATCTTCCTCGACGAGATGGAGATCACGCCTGCCGAGTTTGCCGCCGTCCAGCACGTGCGCATCATCGCCTGCGGCACGAGTTGGCACGCCGCGCTCGCCGGGAAGTTCATGATCGAGAAGCTGGCGCGCATCCAGGTCGAGGTCGATTACGGCAGTGAGTTCCGCTACCGGGACCCGATCCTGGATGGCAACTCGCTGACCGTGGTGATTTCGCAATCGGGTGAGACGGCGGACACGCTGGCGGCGCAGCGCGAGGCCAAGCAGAAGGGGTCGAAGACGCTGGCGATCTGCAACGTGGTGGGTTCGATGATCACGCGCGAAGCCGCGGGCAC
>JBBIQR010000242.1:1288-7585 GCA_037442245.1 Candidatus Solibacter sp.
CGTGGGAGAGCACGGTTTCCAGTTTCCCCGGCAGCCGGACCAGGTCGTGCTCCAGCCGCCGCGAGATCTTCGTGCCGAGGATCCCTTTAGCCTGGCCCAGGTGCATCGCGAGGATGAAAAGCGCTGTCAACTGGGCCAAGCTAAAGGGATCCTCGGCACGGAGATCTCGCGGCGGCTGGTGCACGACCTGGTACGGCTGCCGGGGAAACTGGAAACCGTGCTCTCCCACGACGCCGCGTATGAAGCGCTGGCCAAGGAAATGCACCGTGCGACCGACTTCCTGTTCCTCGGGCGCGGCATCCAATTCCCCATCGCTCTGGAAGGCGCGCTCAAGCTGAAGGAGATTTCCTATATTCACGCAGAGGGCTATCCGGCGGGAGAAATGAAGCATGGTCCGAACGCGCTGATCGACGAGAACCTGCCGGTGGTTGTGCTGGCGACGCACGACCCCTCGAGTCCGGAAAGTCTGCTGCTGTACGACAAGACGGTATCGAATATCCAGGAGGTGAAGGCGCGCGACGGAATCGTGATCGCGGTGGTCACCGAGGGCGACGAGAAGGTGCGCAAAATGGTGACTCACGCGATCGAGATTCCGGAGACGACAGAACTGCTCTCACCCATCCTCTCGATCGTGCCGCTTCAGTTGCTGGCGTACCACATCGCGGTGCGCCGCGGATGCGACGTGGACCAGCCGCGCAACCTGGCCAAGAGCGTGACGGTGGAGTGAGCGCGTCCTGTTACGATTAAGGCATCGCGATGAACAGCGAGTTTCTGGTCGCCGGGATCGTCTGGTACGTGGTGTTCCTGCTATCGACGACGTGCCACGAGGCGGCGCACGCCTGGGCGGCGCGGTTGGGCGGCGATCTGACCGCGTTTCACGGCGGCCAGGTATCGTTGGACCCGCTCCCGCATATCCGGCGCGAGCCCTTCGGCATGGTGGTGTTCCCCATCCTCAGCTACGTGATGGGGGGCTGGATGATGGGTTGGGCGAGTGCACCCTACGATCCCAATTGGGCGCAGCAGCATCCGCGCCGCGCGGCGTGGATGTCTCTGGCGGGACCGGCGGCCAACTTCACACTGGCGATCGCCGCCGGAATCCTGATCCGCGTTTTCATCTGGGGCGGCGTGCTGCACTATCCCGACTCGGTAACGTTCATGGAAGTGGTACAGCCGGGCGCCGGCGGACTGGCGCACGGGCTGGCCACGTTCCTGAGCCTGATGTTTTCGCTGAACCTGCTGTTGGGCGCGTTCAACCTGATCCCGCTGCCTCCGCTGGACGGTTTCGGAGGAGTGGGCGTCCTGCTTCCCGAAGACGCGGCGCGGCGCTTCCAGCAATTCGGCTGGTCGCTGCGCGGCTTCACGTACCTGGGGCTGATCGTCGCCTGGCAGGTATTCGACCCTGTGTTCGAACCGGTCTTTCACTTTTCACTGCGATTGCTCTACCCGGCCTGACATGCAGATGCTGACTCACAAACTACAGGTGCCGACCCACGGCAAGGGTCTGTACGAGATTACCGCTTCGATCGCCAGGTGGCTCGAGGAGACAGGCGCCGAAAGCGGATTGCTGACGGTGTTCATCCAGCACACGTCGGCTTCGCTGATCGTGCAGGAGAACGCCGCGCCGGATGTGGTGCTGGACCTCAACGCGTTCTTCGCGCGGCTGGTCCCGGAGGAAACGCGGCTCTACCGCCATAACGATGAGGGCGCCGACGACATGCCCGCGCACATCCGCGCCGCGCTGACGCAGACGCAGCTTTCGATTCCGGTGGAGCAGAGGCGCATGATGCTGGGCACGTGGCAGGGCGTGTACCTGTTCGAACACCGCGCCGTGCCGCATCGGCGCAGCGTGGTGCTGCACCTCATCGCCGAAGCGTGATAGCCTCCCAGGAGGAGGTTCTCATGGGCGTTTCCCGCCGCGATTTTCTGGGCGCCGCCGCGCTGAGCGCGATGGTGCCGACCTCGTTTTCCGCCACCGGCATGCCGATGCGCACTCTGGGCAAGACCGGGGCGCAGGTTTCGATTCTCGGGTTCGGCGGTGGATCGCGCTTCGTCGGATATGGCGAAGAGAAGGGTCTGGCGGCGCTGCGTCACGCGCTCGACTTGGGGATCACCTACATCGACACCTGCGATGACTACGGGCCGCACGGCGAGAGCCAGCTCTGGATCGGGAAGGTGCTGAAGGAGCGCGGCCGCAACGGGATCTGGCTGGCCAGCAAGATCAGCGTGCGCAAGTACGACGACTTCATGCGCGCGCTCGACACGAGCCTCAAACGCCTGCAGATGGACCGGGTGGACCTGCTGCACATTCACGCGCTGATGGGGGCCGACGATCTCGCCGCCATCGAAGCCAAAGACGGCGCCTACCCCGCCGCTGTGAAGGCGAAGGAGCAGAAGATGGCGGGCCACATCGGGATCACGTGTCACGCGTATCCGGACGTGCTGGCGCAGGCGCTGGAACGCCACGAGTTCGATTGCACCCAGATGGCGCTGAACGCGGCTCTGCGCGGGCAGGTGAAGGGCGCGCAAGGCAGTTTCGAAACCACCGCGCTGCCGGTGGCGCTGCGCAAAAAGATGGGGATCACCGCGATGAAGATCTTCGCGCAGGACGCGCTCGCCGGCCAGGCTCCGGCGGAGAAACTGATTCACTACACGATGTCCCTGCCGGTGGCGAGCGCGGTGATCGGTATGCCCAAGGTGGAACATATCGGCGCGAATGTGGCGGCGGCCAAGGCGTTCCGTCCGATGCCCGAGGACGAGAAGAAACGGATGAGCGACGAACTCAGCGCCAAGAATCGCCTGGCGCTGGAACACTACTTCCGCGACCACATCGACGCGTAGCTACCAGCGCGAGTTTTTGCCGACGAAGACGGCTCCCACGATCAGCAGGAGCGAGCCCCACCAAAGGGGCGCGCGCAATTCTCCGAGGATCACCGGGCGGGACGGAGGAACGAAGAGTTCCCAAATCCCCTGGCCCATAATCAGGAACCCGTAGACAATCAGGAGGGTCCCGATGAAGATCCAGATGGAAATCATGTTTCTATGGCTCACGGTGCTCTCCCATCCGCGATTGTACAATTTCTCAGCCGCGAGGCCGCGCACCCGAGAGAGCTATACGCCTCCGTCGCGCCTCGCCACGCGGGATATGGCGTTGACGAGTTTGCGGTAGGGCACGTCTGCGAAGCTGTCAAACGGCAGCCATTCGCCGTCGCGCCATGTGGAGTAGAACCAGCGGGAAAAGATCGCGAGGTATTCCTGACGCTCGCGCAGCGTAAGCGGGAGCGGCGAGACGCGCGCGACTACATCGCGCAGTTTGCGGTCCAGGGAGACGGGGCGGCCGTCCGCAAGTTCGAAGCCGAAGCGTTCGGGCGCGCACCAGAAGCCTTCGCGCAGGAAACATAACTCTACGGCCTCGGGCGCGGCGGAGCGGGTGATAGCGACGCCATGCAGAGCATCGGCATCGCGAACCAGTTCGTCGCGCAGGCGCAGGACCTCCTGGACCTTTTCGTAGCGCTTGTGCTGGCGGGCCGCTTCTTCGAACATCATTTCCGCGCTGAGGCGGTCGCGCGAGTGCGCGATCGATTCCAGCAGGGAGCGGCCGCCGCTGTGCAGGAACTCGACCACGCGTGCGACCTCGTGGCCGTATTCGGCGGGACCGACAACCTGCTGGCAAGGGCGCAGGCACATGGCCATCTCGCCGTAGATGCACCCCGGGTGCTCCGGCGACGGCACGAGATCCTCCTGGCAGCGGCGCATCTGAAACAGGTCCAGGAACTGCTCTTCGAAGCGCTCAGCGGAGGCGCGCGAACGGAACGGACCGAAGTGGAGGCCGGAGCGCGAGAGGCTGGTGGTGACCTGACTGCGTGGGAACTCGTTGCGGAGCACGATCCGTACCCAGGGCGGCATCCGCAGTTTCATCAAACCGGCGTAGCCGGCGGGAAAATGCCGCCGCGCCTGCTCGTAGAAGACTACCGCGCTTTCCAGGGCCGAACCGGTCATGCGGTATTCGATGCGCGCGACGGTGTGCCGCAGGTTGAGGAGGCGCGAAGGGCGCTCGCGCTCCCGCAGCAGCCGCAGAAGACGCCGCCGCAGCAGCGTGGTCTTCGAGAGGTAGGGGTCGCCCTCCCTGGGCCACAGCAGAAATACCGCGGGCGAGTTGGGCAGTGCTTCGATGGCGGCGTCCAGCGCCGCGAGATCCGCGCCGGCTTCGATCGCTTGCATCACTGGTAGAGCCGCCGGTATTCGGCGGGCGGCGCGGGCGCGACACGCGCCACGCCGAGATTTTCCAGCACATGCTCGCGGCGGCTCATGCCGGCGAGCGCCACCGTGATTCCCGGGGTGGACCGCGTGAACTGAAGGGCGCGCTGCGCGGGCGTATCCAGACCGGGAAGCAGCGTGGCCACGGTGTCCGGCATCTGGCCGAGGACGCGGCCCTGGAGCAGGCTGGCGCTGGCGACCACCGTGATGCCCAGCCGCGCCGCGCACTCGAGCACGTTCTCGGGGCGGTCCACGTAGGCCTCCACCATCGCGAGATTGAAGGGGAGTTGGACGAAGCGGAAACGGTGTTGCGGGCCGGCCGTCTGTGCGGCGATAGCGGCCATCCGCGGCAGGCTGAGCGCGCCGTGTTTGCGGTAGCCGTCCCAGGTGGCGGCGCCGTACCAGCGGATCTTTCCGCCGGCTGCGAGTTGTTCCAGACGTTCGAAGGCGCGGGCGATGCGCGCATCGAATTCGGCCGGTGCGAGGAAGCCGAGTTGCGTCTCCGGGTTGTGCAGGTAGAAGACGTCAATGGCGCCGATGCCGAGGTTCTCAAGCGAGCGCTCGATCTGGTCAGTTAGGAAGTCCGGGGCCATCGAGTGCATGCCGCCGGCGACGTCCTCGCGGCGCAGCGAAGCGGGGATGGCGCCCGGCGTGAGGAACCCGGCTTTCGTACAGACGGCGATCTCGTCGCGGACGAGTTGCCGCAGGGCCGCGCCCATGGCTCGTTCGGAGCGCTGCTGGCGGTAGTTGATGGCGGTGTCGAAGCAGTTGATGCCGTTGTGCGCGGCGGCGAGGAGCGCGTCGGTGTAGGCGGCGTCGGTAGCGTCGTCCGCCGGCCCGAGGTAGGTGCCGATGCCGAGCGAGGAAACCCGCAGACCCTGTGCGTCGCGGAAGAACGCGTGTTCGTTCAGCCGCGGGAAGCGGCTCTGGTAACGAGCGGTTCCCGCGGCGGTGGCGTGCATGTTAGTCCGTGACGGCTTTGGAGTCGATCAACTCGCGGATTTCGCGGATGAAGTCGTCGAGCGGTTTGGCGCCCTGGTCGCCGTGTTTGCGGTTGCGCACGGCCACCTGATGGTTCTCCTGCTCGCGGTCGCCCACCACCAGCATGAACGGGATCTTCTGCAACTGGGCTTCGCGGATCTTGAGGTTGACCTTCTCGCTGCGCTCGTCCACGCTGGCACGCACGCCGGCGGCGTCGAGCGCCTGCTGCACGGATTTCGCGTACCCGGTGTGGCGGTCCGTGATCGGCAGGACGATGGCTTGAACGGGGGCGAGCCAGACCGGGAAGGCGCCGGCGTAGTGCTCGATCAGAATTCCGAAGAAGCGTTCGATCGAGCCGTACAGCGCGCGGTGCACCATCAGCGGCTGGCGCGCTTTCCCGTCCTCGGCGATGTACTCGAGGCCGAACCGCGCGGGCAGATTGAAATCGAACTGCACGGTGGAGAGTTGCCACTTGCGGCCGATGGCATCGACGAGTTTGACGTCGATCTTGGGCCCGTAGAACGCGGCTTCGTCCGGGGAGACCTTGACCTTCAGGTTGAGCTTTTCGGTGGCGCGCTGGAGCGCGTTTTCGGCGAGCTGCCACTGATCGGCGGAGCCGGCGTACTTGCCGCTCGTGCCGCCATCCCAGGTGGAAAGCTCGGCTTCGTACTCGGTGAAGCCGAAGGTGTTCAGCGTGTCGATGGCGAACTGGAGGCAATCCACCACCTCGCCCTCGATCTGATCCTGGGTGCAAAAAATGTGGGCGTCGTCCTGGGTGAAGCCGCGTACGCGGAACAGTCCGTTCAGCACGCCGCTCCGCTCGTAGCGGTAGACGGTGCCGAGTTCGCCCAGCCGCACCGGCAGGTCGCGGTAGCTGCGCTGCCGGTCTGCATAGATCAGGATGTGGAACGGGCAGTTCATGGGCTTGAGCTGGTACTCGGCCCCTTCCACTTCCATGGGTTTGAACATGTTTTCGGCGTAGAAGTTGGCGTGCCCGGAGGTCTTCCACAAATCGAGCCGCGCGACGTGTGGCGTGTAGACCAGCGAGTAGCCGCGCCGGAT
>JBBIQR010000243.1:0-7562 GCA_037442245.1 Candidatus Solibacter sp.
GCCGGTCCTGGTCAACGCGCCCTGCTCAACCAGGTCAACCAGGTCGCGCGTGGCGCGGAGGAGTACGCCTCGCGCCGCGCGAGTATCGTGGCCGCAAGAGCGGTGCGATTGAACCACCTGACAAACGTGGCCATCTCTTTGCGTACCTTCGACGCCGGCGGCGCCTCGAAGTGCACCTTCGGCGCGTGGAGAGATCCCGAGACCACCTCCATCGGCTCTTTTCCCGTCCGGTACCGGCCAATGTCCTTGAGGCTGCCGCACTCGCCGAGCAACATCCGGTGCCAGGTGAACAACCCTTCGTCCGTCACCGGTTCGGAGAAGGTGCGGTAGAGATCCACCATCATTTCCGCCACGCCCCGCTCCCCCGGTCCCGTTCTCCGCCTGTCCGTGGCAAGCCCCAGTTCTCGCCGTATCGAAGACTGCACGCTCGCCCGGTCCAGAATCTCGCCTTCGATTTCCGACGTGCTGAGAGCCTCGATGCTCATCGCCTCAACGGTAATCTGTTCCTGATCGGAAGCCGCGAGATGTTGGAACGTTCCGGCGAACATGCCCGCGGCCACCAGGAACCGGTCTTCGGCTTTGCGGAAGCGCGCGCCGTTCCACGTGAAATGAGCCCAGTCGGGTTGTTGCCAGGTCCAGGTCATGAGCGATGCCGGGTGCTTCTATCGCTCACGCCGCATCCAGCGCCACCCGGTTCGCCTCCTCCATCTTTTATATCCGGCTGAACCCGCCCCAATTACGCGCAGGCCGCTCCGATTTGAGCCGCCTGCGCGGACCGGCCCTTTCGTGTCATCCTGGAACGTAACCGCCGAAACCACTCGAAGGGGCTTCCACCCATGGGTATCGGGATCCGCATCGAAAACCTCCGCAAGGTCTACCACACGCCGCCCCCCATGGCCGCCCGCGGCGCAGGCTTCTCCTTCACCGGCGTCCGCTCCCCCGGATCCGATAAGACGAAGAAGAAGACCGAACTCGTCGCCCTGGACGGCATCTCGCTCGAAATCCGCGAGGGCGAAATCTTCGGCCTCCTCGGTCCCAACGGCGCCGGCAAGTCCACCACCATCGGCATCCTCACCACCCGCACCGAACCCACCGCCGGACGCGCCTTCATCGGCGGCTTCGACGTGTGGCGCGACCAGGTCCACGCCAAGCGCCTCATCGGCGTCGTCCCCCAGCGCCCCAACCTCGACTTCTCCCTCACCGCCCGCGAAATCCTCGTCTTCCACGGCGCCTACTTCGGCCAGTCCAAATCCGCCCGCGAAAGCCGCGCCGCCGACCTCCTCGAAAAGTTCAAGCTCACCGACCGCGCCGCCCACATGGTCCGCACCTTCTCCGGCGGCATGATGCAGCGCCTCTCCATCGCCCGCGCCATGATGCACGATCCCGAGGTCCTCTTCCTCGACGAACCCAGCGCCGGCCTCGACCCCCAAACCCGCCTCCTCCTTTGGGAAACCATCCGCGAGTACAACCGCACCGGGAAAACCATCGTCCTCACCACCCACTACATGGACGAAGCCGACGCCCTCTGCGAACGCCTCGCCATCATCGATCACGGCAGCATCATCGCCCAGGGCACGCCCCGCGAACTGAAGTCCTCCATCCCCGGCGGCTACCTCCTCCGCCTCCGCTTCGACCAGGCCCCCGACGCCCTCCTCGACCAACTGCGCGGACTCCCCGGCGTCACCGAAGCCCGCACCGCCGACCACTCCGCCGTCGATCTCTACGCCGACCGCGGCGGACCCCTCATCGCTCCCATCGTCCAGGCTGCGCAGGCCGCCGGCTGCGAACTCAACGACGTCCATATTCAGGAACCCAGCCTCGAAACCCTGTTCCTCCATCACACCGGAAGGAGCCTCCGAGATTGAACTGGAAAACGTTCTACGCCCTGCTCGCGCGCGACGGCCATGTCGCCCGCCGCAACCTCGTCCCCATGCTGATGCAGAACCTGCTTCAGCCACTGCTCTTCACCTTCGTCTTCGGCCGCGTCATGACAACCAGCGGCATCATGCCCCCTTCCTATAAAAGCCTGCTGCTGCCCGGCATCATGGCCATCAGTATGGTCCTCGCCGGCGTGCAGGCCGTCGCCATGCCGCTCATCACCGAGTTCCAGTTCACCCGCGAAATCGAAGACCGCCTCCTCGCTCCCATCGAGAACCACTGGCTCGCGGTCGAGAAGATCGTCGCCGGCATGATCCAGGCGCTCGTCGCCGGACTCAGCGTGATCCCCGCCGCCTGGCTGCTCATGGGCTCCGGCACCAACATCCAGTTCAACCGCCCGCTCGAGTTCCTGGTGGTTGCCGCCCTCGTCGCCCTCTTCTCCGCCTCCGGCGGGCTCGCCCTCGGGTGTACCGTCGGCCAGACCCAGATCGGCCTCATGTTCAGCCTCGTCCTCGCCCCCATGATGATGTTCGGCTGTGCCTACTACCCCTGGAGCGCCCTCGCCGCCTTCCCCGTCCTGCAATACGCGGTGCTCGTCAACCCGCTGGTCTACGCCAGCGAAGGACTGCGCGGCGCGCTCGCTCCCCAGTTCCCCCACATGAACCACCTGATCGTCATCGCCGCCCTCGCCGTGATCGATTGCGCTCTCGTCTTCGCCGGCCTCCGCAAATTCCAGCAGAAGGCCGTCAGTTAGCACCGGATAGGATGCACCCGTGCGCACCTACTTCCACGTCGATATGGACGCCTTCTTCGTGTCCGTGGAAGAGCTGTTCGATCCCTCCCTCAAGGGCAAGCCGGTCGTCGTCGGCGGTCGGCCCGATGAGCGCGGCGTAGTCAGCGCCGCCTCTTACGCCGCGCGGAAATTCGGCGTCCACTCCGCCATGCCGCTGCGCACCGCCTACTCCCTCTGCCCCCAGGCCATCTTCGTGGACGGCCACCCCGAGCGCTACCGCGAATACTCCCACAAGGTCCACGACGTCCTCACCGGCTTCTCCCCATTGGTCGAAATGGCCTCGATCGACGAAGCCTATCTCGATGTCACCGGCACCGGGCGCCTCTACGGTCCGCCGCTGCGCGCCGCCCACATCCTCCACGAGCGCATGAAGACGGCCACCAGCCTGAACTGCTCCATCGGCATCGCCGCCTCCCGCCTCGTCGCCAAGATCTCCTCCGACCAGGCCAAGCCCAACGGCGTCCTCTACGTCGTGCCCGGGCAGGAGGCCGCATACCTTGCGCCCCTCGATGTGCGCAAGGTGCCCGGCGTCGGCAAAGTCACCGAGCGGAACCTCCACGCTTACGGCATCCGCAAGGTCGGCGACCTCGCCCAACTCGACCAGGACTTCCTCGAACGCACCTTCGGCAAATGGGGCCTCGCCCTCGCCGGCAAATCCCGCGGGCTCGATGCCGGCGGCTGGTTCGACTCCGAAATCGGCGCTTCCGAAGGACCCAAATCCATCAGCCACGAGCACACCTTCTCCGAGGACACCGCCGCCCCCGCGCAACTCGAAGCCACCCTCGCCCGCCTCAGTGAAATGGTCGGACGCCGCCTGCGCGAACACCGCCTCGAAGCCCGCACCATCCAGCTCAAACTCCGCTACCAGGACTTCTCCACCATCACCCGCGCGCACTCCGTCCCCCGCGCCACCGCGCTCGATACCGAAATCTTCGAAGAGGTCCGGGAGCTCTTCCGCCGCAACTGGAAACCCGGCGCCAAGGTGCGGCTGCTCGGCGTGCACGTCTCCGGCTGGGCCGAAGGCGGCGATCAGATGGACCTGCTCGGCGAAGACCGCCACCAGAAATGGAAGCAGACCATGGCCGCCGCCGACCGCCTCCGCGACCGCTTCGGCGATTCCGCCGTCTCCCTCGGCGGCACCCTCCGCGACCGCAAACCCTAGTACCGCAGGCCTCCCGGCCTGCCAGCGCCCCGCCCTACCGGAACTCCACCGCCAGAGGCAAAATCCGCAGATACCCGCCGTGCAGCCACGCGTGGAACGGCACCCGCCCCATCACCTCGCGCGCCTTCATCTGGATCACGTCCTCCTGCTTGCGCTGCGCCAGCATTTCAAACAGGCTGCGCTTGGCCGGATACAGCAGGATTCCCACCTTCTCCCCGGCGGGAATCTTCGCCTTCTCCCTGACCAGTTCGAGCGCCGTGTCGAGCCCGCCCACACGATCCACCAACCCCTTCTCCTTCGCCTGCCCGCCCAGCCAGACGCGCCCCTGCGCCACCAGTTCGATCTCCTCGAACTTGCGATGCCGCGCCGCCGCCACCTTGCCCACAAAATCGCGGTAGCTTTCGTCGATGCCGTCCACCAGCTTTTGCCGCTCCGCCGGCGAAAGCGGCGTGTAGTCCGAATCGATGCCCGCGTTCTGCCCGCGCTGGATCGAGTCCTTCGTGATCCCGAGCTTGTCGTACAGCCCGCGCAGAATCGGCTTGCCGAATACCACCCCGATCGAGCCGGTTAGCGTCCCCGGATACGCCACGATCGGATCGCCCGTCATGGCCATGAAGTAGCCGCCCGAAGCCGCCGCATCCGACATCGAAATCACCACCGGCTTCTTCTTGCTCAGCAGGTTCATCTCGCGCCAGATTTCGTCGCTCGCCGTGACTTCGCCGCCCGGCGAATCGATCCGCACAATCACGCCCTTGACGATCGAGTCGTTCTCCAGCGTCCGCAGCATGCGGGTGAATCCGTAGGAGGTCAGCGAGTTCTCGCCGATGCCGTCGTCGCCCGGATCGCCGCGCACGATATCGCCCTCCCCCACCACGATCGCGACCTGCGACCTCGCGCCCGAAGGCGGCACCCGGGAGTAACTCGCCAGCGTCACCTTCTTCGGCTCGATCTTCAGCCGGTCCCGGATCTCGCCCCACATCTGGTCTTCGAACATCAGCGCATCCACCAGCCCCGCCTTCAGCGCCTGCGGCGCGGTGAACGGCCCCTGATCGATGATCGCGCGGACATCCGCGGCGCTCTTGTGGCGCCCGGCCGCGATGCCGTCCACCAGGCTCGCGTACAGCCCGTCCACCATCGAGTTCATCACCTCGCGCGTCTCCGGGCTCATGTCGCTGCGGGTGAACATGTCGCCGAAGTCCTTGTACTTGCCGGCGTGCTCCACGTCCACCGTGACGCCCAGCTTATCCAGCGTCTTTTTGAAGTACATGATCTCGGCGCGCAGTCCCTTCACCATCACCGGCTCCGACGGACCCAGATACACGCGGTCCGCGCCGCTGGCCAGATAGTATTCGCGCGAACCGGGCTGCCGCAGATACGCGAAAACCGGCTTTCCCGATTTGCGGAAGCGGTCCAGATCCATGCGGATCTCCTCGAGCTTGGCCCATCCCGAAGCGATCCCTTCGGGCTCCACCACGACCGCTTTGATGTGGGGATCGCCCGCGGCGGCCGCGAGCGCGCGCCACACGCCGGTCACGGTCACCGGCGGCGGACCGCTGCTCAGGAAGTCCGGCAGTTCCATCGGCGGCTTCTCCGGGACATCGCCCGAGAGCCGCATCAGCAGCACCGAATTGTCCGCGATGTCGGGCGGCTTTTCGCGGAACCGCATCAGCGAGAGGAACAGCAGGAAGAGAGTTGCGAAGACGACCAGGACGCCAGTGGCCAGGCCGAGCAGGAACTTGACCATAACACTCCCATCGTACCGCCGCCCCCGTGCCGGGTTCCGCAGTGCGCTATTGTAGATGCTCGCGATGAAAACCATCTACGGCGGTGTAGAGGCCGGCGGCACCAAGTTCGTGTGCGCCATCGGGACCGGCCCCGGCGATTTGGAGCGCACGGCATTCCCGACCACCGCGCCGGAGGAGACGATCGCGCAGGCGATCGCTTTTTTCCAGGCGCGCGGTCCGTTGAGCGCGCTCGGCATCGCCTCCTTCGGACCCGTGGATCTGGACCCGCGCTCGGAGACCTACGGCTACATCACCTCCACCCCGAAACCGGGTTGGGCCGACACCGATATCGCCGGGATGATGGGGCGCGCGCTCGGCGTACAGGTCCGCTTCGATACCGATGTGAATGCCGCCGCACTGGCCGAATCGCGCTGGGGCGCCGCCCGCGGCGTGGACGATGTGGTCTACTTCACGGTGGGCACCGGCATCGGCGGCGGAGCGCTGGCCGGCGGACACCTCATCCACGGCCTGCTGCATCCCGAGATGGGGCACATGCGCATTCCGCACGACCGCGCGGCCGATCCCTACCCGGGCATCTGTCCGTATCACGGCGATTGTCTCGAAGGGCTGGCGTCCGGTCCCGCGGTCGAGCAGCGGTGGGGCGTGCGCGGGGAGAGCCTGGCGCCCGATCATCCGGCGTGGGCACTCGAGGCGCGTTACCTCGCGGCGGGTGTCGTCGGGGTGGTGTGTACGCTCTCGCCGCGCCGCGTCATCATGGGCGGCGGCGTGATGGAGCAGAAGCACCTGTTCCCGCTCATCCGCGCGGAAGTGAAGACGCTGCTGAACGGCTACGTGCAGGCGCCGGAGATCGGTCCTCCCGCGCTCGGCAAGGATACCGGAGTTCTGGGCGCAATCGCACTCGCGATGGTGGGCTGACGGCGCGCGCGGAACTACAATGAGGGCGTCATGCGGCTGCGTTTCCTGGCGTGCCTCCTGGCGCTCGTGCCATGCGGCGCCGCGGTCAACCTCACGTATGTAGAGCTTGGAGCGGGCGGCAGCGCCTGTTGTATCGTGCCCGATGGCGCGGGCAACACCTATGTCGTCGGCAGCGCGGCGAGCGCGACCGGGACCAACGTCTCGGTCACCAGGCTGGACTCCGCCAATCGCGTCGCGGGCACTTTCACGTTCGGCGGCGGCGCGAGCGACCGGCCGCAGGCGGCAGCGCTCGATCCGCAGGGCAACCTGGTCATCGCCGGACAGACCAGTTCTCCCGATTTCCCGCTGGTGCGCGCCGTGATTTCGCAGACCGAACCGGGCGCTACCGCGGGGTTCGTCGCCAAGGTGAATCCGGCGAACGGGCAGATCCTCTTTTCCACCCGCATCGGCGGAGTTGCGCCGGAGACCGCGGTGCGTCTCGGCACCGTGGTGAACGCGGTCGCGGTGGATCCCACGGGCAATATCTACGCCGGCGGGATGACCAACGCGAAGGATTTTCCGGTCAGCGCCGACGCGTTTCAAAAGAGCGGCGCGGGCGGCGACTCCTTCGGTCCGCGCCCCTACGGGTTCGTGTTGAAGCTGCCACCGGCGGGAGATCGTTTGCTGTACTCGACGCTGCTGGGCGGCGGCAGCGTGAATTGCCTGGGCGGTAGCCACTGCATCGGCAAGAACCCGTACACCACGGTGAATGCGATCGTGGTGGATGCCGGCGGCATCGTCACCGCGGGCGGCGGCACGAACGCAATCGATTTTCCCGCCACCGCGGGCACGGTGCAGACCGTCTGCCGCTGCCAGGAGTATGCCAACAACGGCTTCGTCACCCGGATCAACGCGAGCGGCAGCGGCCTGGTGTGGTCCACCTTCCTGGGCGGGAGTTGGTACGGGTTTGCGCAGGTGCCGTCAGGGACCAGCGCGGTCATGGCCCTGGCGCTGGATGCCAGTGGCAACGTCGTCGCCGCGGGACGGACCGACGAAGACGACTTTCCGGCGACCACCGGCGTCGTGCAGC
>JBBIQR010000244.1:0-7530 GCA_037442245.1 Candidatus Solibacter sp.
TCGATCACGATCGACGGGGTGACGGCGGTGATCGATTCCGGGGTGGCGCGGGTGGCGAGCCACTCGCCGTGGTCGGGGCTGCCGGTGCTGGAGGTGGCGCGGGTGAGTCAGGCGTCGGCCAATCAGCGGGCGGGGCGCGCGGGACGAACCGGGCCGGGGCGGGTGGTGCGGCTGTATCCGCTGGAGGATTTCGTGCGGCGTCCGGCGCAGGAGACGCCGGAGATTCTGCGGGCGGATCTGGCGCCGGCACTGCTGCTGCTGCGGGCGATGGGAGTGCGGGAGTTCGCCGGGCTGAGGTGGCTGGACGCGCCGCCGGCGGCCGCGGTGCAACATGCGGAGGAACTGCTGGAGCAGTTGGGCGCGGACGGAGCGGCGGGGAGGGAGATGGCGCGGTATCCTTTGCATCCGCGGCTGGCGCGGCTGATCGTGGAAGCGCGGCGGCGCGGGGTGGCCGAGGATGGGTGCGTGGCGGCGGCGCTGCTGAGCGCGGGGGAGCGGCTGCCGGCGCGGGCGGATCACGCGACGCGCAGCGACCTGGAAGTGCTGATGGAGGCCGAGTGGAGCGGGCGGACGGAGCAACTGGTGCGGCAGGTGCGGCGCGTGGTGGAGCCGCCGCGGCAGAAGCGGCGGGATGAAGACGCGCTGCTGATCTCGGTACTGGCCGCGTTCCCCGACCGCGTGGCGCGGCGCCGGGCGGGCGCGGAGCTGCAACTGGCGGCGGGGGGAGCGGCGATGCTGGCGCCGAATTCCACGGTGACCGGGGCGGAATTGCTGGTGGCGGTGGAGGCGGAGGACCGGCGCGACCAGAAGGCGCCGCTGGTAAGGATCGCGAGCGCGATCGAGCCGGAGTGGCTGCTGGACCTGTTTCCGGAGCGGCTGAAGGAGGTCGAGGAGCTGGAATGGAACCGCGAGGCGGAGCGGGTGGAGAGCGTGAAGGCGCTGCTGTTCGATCAGATCGCGATCGAGCAGCGGAGATCGGTGCCGGACGCGGATGCCGCGGGAGCGATGCTGGCGCACAAGGCGGTAGAGGCGGGCCTCGCGCGGTTCGCCGATCCGGATGCAGTGGAGGCGCTGCGCGCGCGGGTGAACTTCGCGGCGGCTCATAGCGCGGTGCCGCCGCTCGACGATGGCGCGATCGAAGGCGCGCTGCGCTCGCTGGCGCGAGGGATGCGCAGTTTCGCGGACCTGGAGGCGGTGACGCGGGACGGCGGACTGGTGCGGGCGCTGGAGCGGGAACTGGGCGCGCAGACACGCCGGGTGCTGGAGGAGGTCGCGCCGGTGAAACTGCGGCTGGCGCGCGGACGGGAAGTAACGATTCATTACGAGGCCGGTCAGGCGCCGTGGATGGCCTCGCGGTTGCAGGACTTCTTCGGGATGCGGGAGACGCCGGCGGTAGCGCGGGGGGCGGTGCCGGTGGTGGTGCGGCTGCTGGCTCCGAATCAGCGTCCGGTGCAGATGACGAGCGATTTGGGGGGCTTCTGGGAGCGGCTGTATCCGCAGGTACGGAGGGAATTGGCGCGCAGGTATCCGAAGCACGCGTGGCCGGAGGATCCGTTGGGGTAAGGATGTGGGAGGAACCGCGGAGGCGCTGGGGCGCAGAGGAAACGCGGAGGAATACAGAGAAAAGTGAAAGACCGGGCTGGGGATGTACGCTTGCGTACGTTGGACGCGTTTACTAGCCCTCTTGACCCAGTAAAGTTTGCAGGCATCCGAGCATCGTTACGTATGGCGGGGAATAGCATGACAACACACGAAATCGACACGAGGGTGGAGCTTGTCCGTGCGCCTGCGAAGCGCCGGCGGCGCGGGCTGGGCCTGTTGTGGCTGGCAGCGCTGGCTCTAGCGAGCTATTACGGATACCGCTATTACCAGGCGGGACAGGCGAAGCAGGCGGCGGCGGAACTCCAGCAGGCGGAGCGGGCTGCGCGGCGCGCGGTCCCGGTGAGCGGCACGACGGCGCGCCGCGGAGATCTCCCCGTCTATCTTCGCGGACTCGGCACGGTGACGCCGTACAACACGGTGAACGTCAAGAGCCGGGTGGATGGCCCGATCGTCCAGGTGAATTTCCAGGAAGGGCAGAACGTGCGCGCGGGGGACGTGCTGCTCGGGATCGATCCCCGTCCATACCAGGTGCAGTTGGAGCAGGCGCAGGGGCAACTGGCGCGCGACGAGGCGCAGCTTCGGGACGCGCAGACGAATTTGAACCGCTACCAGGCGTTGTGGCAGGCGCAGGTGATCGCCAAGCAGCAGCTCGATACGCAGGGGGCGCAGGTGGGGCAGTTCGAGGGGATGATCGCGGTGGATCAGGCGAACATCGACAGCGCCAAGCTGAACCTCTCGTTTACGAAGGTGGCCGCGCCGATCGCGGGGCGGATCGGTTTGAGGCAGGTGGATATCGGGAATATTGTGCATTCGAGCGACGCGAATCCGCTGGCGGTGATCACGCAGATACAACCGATCGCGGTGCTGTTCACGATCCCGGCCGACAGTTTGCCGCCGGTTCTGGCCAAGCTGCGGGCGGGGGCGCGGCTGACGGTCGAGGCCTACGACCGGGCCGACCTGGTGCGGATCGCGTCGGGCACGCTGGAAACGACGGACAACCAGATCGACCCCTCGACCGGCACGTCGCGGCTGAAGGCGATTTTTCCGAATGAGGACGGCGCGCTGTTTCCGCAGCAGTTCGTGAACTGCCGGCTGCTGCTGGAGACGCACCAGGGGGTGATGCTGGCGCCGGCCGCCGCGGTGCAGCGCGGACCGCAAGGCAGCTACGTGTACGTGGTGACGGATGGCGCGGCATCGATGCGTCCGGTGGAGACCGGGATTACGGAGGGTGGGGAAATCGAGATCACGAAGGGTCTGGCGGCGGGCGAATCGGTGGTCACCGACGGGCAGGATAAATTGCAGGAGGGCAGCCGGGTGGATCTGCGCGCGGCGGCTCCGCTCGGGCCGGCGGCGGGGAGCGAGCCGTCCGAGCCGGCACCCGGGATCACAGCGCCTCGCGAGCCGCGGGGACGCGGAGGGCGCGGAGAGGGACGCACTCGATGAGTCCTTCGCGGCCGTTCATCCTGCGGCCGGTCGCGACCTCACTGTTGATGGCCGGCATTCTGCTTGCCGGTGTGGTGGCGTACCGGCAGTTGCCGGTTTCGGCGCTGCCCGAGGTCGATTATCCGACGATCCAGGTATTGACGTTTTATCCGGGGGCGAGTCCGCAGGTGATGTCGTCGTCGGTGACGGCTCCGCTGGAGCGGCAGTTCGGGCAGGTGCCGGGGCTCAAGCAGATGACGTCGATGAGTTCGTTCGGCAGCTCGATCATCGTGCTGCAATTCAATCTGAACCTGTCGATCGACGTGGCGGAGCAGCAGGTGCAGGCGGCGATCAACGCGTCGGGGACGTATCTGCCGCGGGACCTGCCGAATCCGCCGGTTTACAGCAAGAGCAACCCGGCGGACGCGCCGGTGATCACGCTGGCGCTGACCTCGAACGCGCTGCCGCTTTCGCGGGTGGAGGACTACGCCGACACGACGCTGGCGCAGAAGATCTCGCAACTGCCGGGCGTGGGGCTGGTGACGATCAGCGGCGGGCAGCGTCCGGCGGTGCGCATCCAGGCCAACCCGACGGCGCTGGCGGCTTACGATCTGAGCCTGGAGGATCTGCGGACGGCGCTGGGGCAGGCGAACGTGAACCAGGCGAAGGGCAACCTGGAGAACCAGCGCCAGAGCTTCACGATCGGGGCCAACGACCAGCTTCTTTCGAGCAAGGACTACCAGCCGCTGATCATCGCCTACCGGCACGGCAACCCGATCCGGCTGACCGATGTGGCGACGGTGGTGGACTCGGCGGAGAACGTGCGGCAGGCGGCGTGGATGAACCGGACGCCGGCGGTGATCGTGAACATCCAGCGGCAGCCGGGGGCGAACATCATCAGCGTGGTGGACAGCATCCAGCGGCTGTTGCCGCAGTTGAAGGCGTCGCTGCCGCAGTCGATCGAGGTGCGGGCGCTGACGGACCGCACGACCACGATCCGCGCGTCGGTCGCGGATGTGGAGTTCGAGCTGATCCTGACGGTGGGGCTGGTGGTGATGGTGATCTTCCTGTTCCTGCGCAGCCTTTCGGCGACGGTGATTCCGAGCATCGCGGTGCCGCTTTCGCTGATCGGGACGTTCGGGATCATGTACCTGCTGGGGTACAGCTTGAACAACCTGACCCTGATGGCGCTCACGATTTCGACCGGCTTCGTGGTGGACGACGCGATCGTGATGATCGAGAACATCTCGCGCTATATCGAGATGGGCGACCGTCCGCTGGAGGCGGCGATCAAGGGAAGCGAGCAGATCGGGTTCACGATCGTTTCGCTGACGGTATCGCTGATCGCGGTGTTGATCCCGCTGCTGTTCATGGGCGACATTGTGGGGCGGCTGTTCCGGGAATTCGCGATTACGCTGGCGGTGACGATTCTGGTTTCGGCGTTTGTCTCGCTCACCCTCACCCCGATGATGGCGGCGCTGCTGTTGCGGTACCAGCCGGAGAGCGAGCAGGGCTGGTTCTACCGGGTGAGCGAGCGATTCTTCGAGGCGGTGATCGCGGTGTACGGGCGCACGCTCGGGTTCGTTCTGCGCTACCGGCGGACCACCCTGCTGATCACCTTCGCGACGCTGGCGGCGACGATCGGGCTGTACATCATCGTGCCCAAGGGGTTCTTCCCGGTGCAGGACACGGGGGTGATCCTGGGGATTTCGGAAGGCAGCGAGCGGGTCTCTTTCGCGACCATGTCGCGGCTGCAGGAGCAGCTAGCGAACGTGATTCTGCGCGATCCGGACGTGCAGTCGCTCTCGAGCTTCATCGGCATCGACGGGACGAATCCGACGATGAACAGCGGGCGCATCCAGATCAATTTGAAGCCGCTCGAGGAGCGCAGCGCGCGCGCGGTGGACATCATCCGGCGGCTGCAGCCGAAGCTGGCGCAAGTGGAAGGCATCACGCTGTACATGCAGCCGGTGCAGGATCTGACGATCGAGGACCGGGTATCGCGCACGCAGTTCCAGTACACGCTGGAGGACGCCGATCCGGTGGAGTTGAGCCAGTGGTCGGCGCGGCTGGTGGAGCGACTGCACCGCGAGCCGGAACTGCGCGATGTGGCGAGCGATGCGCAGACCGGCGGACTGAGGACGGTGCTGGCGATCGACCGGGATACGGCATCGCGCTTCGGGATCACGCCGCAGACGATCGACGATACGCTGTACGACGCGTTCGGACAGCGGCAGATCTCGACCATTTTCACGCAGCTCAACCAGTATCACGTGGTGCTGGAGGTGGACCCGCGGCTGCAACGGACGCCGCGCGATCTGAACCAGATCTACGTGCGGAGCGGCAACAATACGCAGGTGCCGCTGAGCGCGTTCACGCAATACCAGGTGGAGAATACGCCGCTGATCATCAGCCATCAGGGGCAATTTCCGGTGGTGACGCTCTCGTTCAACCTGGCGCCGGGCGTCTCGCTGGGCGACGCGGTGAAGAAGATCCGGGCGGTGGAGGGGCAACTCGGATTTCCGCCCAGCATTCAGACCAGCTTCCAGGGGACCGCGGCGGCGTTTCAGAACTCGCTGGCCAACGAGCCGGTGCTGATTCTGGCGGCGCTGATCACGGTGTACATCGTGCTCGGGGTGCTGTATGAGAGCTACATTCACCCGATCACGATTCTTTCGACTCTGCCTTCGGCGGGGGTGGGTGCGATCCTGGCGCTGCTGCTCACGCACAACGATTTCAACGTGATTTCGCTGATCGGGGTAATTCTGCTGATCGGGATTGTGAAGAAGAACGCGATCATGATGATCGACTTCGCGCTGGAAGCGGAGCGCGAGGAAGGGAAGGCGCCGGAGGAGTCGATTTACCAGGCGTGCCTGCTGCGGTTCCGGCCGATTATGATGACGACGATGGCGGCGCTGCTGGGCGGCGTGCCGCTGGCGCTGGGCACGGGGACGGGCAGCGAACTGCGGCGTCCGCTGGGGATCACGATCGTGGGCGGGCTGATCCTGAGCCAGATTCTGACGCTGTACACCACGCCGGTCGTGTACCTGTTCTTCGATAAGCTGGGACGGCGTTTCACGCGCCGGGCGAGCGCGGCATGAGCCTGTCGGCGCCATTCATCCGGCGGCCGGTAGCGACCTCGCTGCTCACCGCGGGGCTGGCGTTGGCGGGCGTGCTGGCGTACCGGATGCTGCCGGTGGCGCCGCTGCCGGAGGTGGAGTTTCCGACGATCAGCGTTTCGGCGGGGCTGCCGGGGGCGTCTCCGGAGACGATGGCTTCAGCGGTGGCGACGCCCTTGGAGCGGCAGTTCGGACGCATCGCCGGGGTCACGGAGATGACCTCTTCGAGCGGGCTGGGCAGCACCAATATCGTGCTGCAGTTCGACCTCAACCGGAACATCGACGGGGCGGCGCGCGACGTGCAGGCGGCGATCAACGCGGCGCGCGGGCAGCTTCCGGCGAACCTGCCGAACAACCCGACCTACCGCAAGGTGAATCCGGCGGATGCGCCGATCATGATTCTGGCGCTGACGAGCGACAGCTATTCGCCGTCGCGGATGTACGACGCGGCGGATTCGATTCTGGCGCAGAAGCTTTCGCAGGTGGAGGGAGTCGGGCAAAGCCGGCGGTCCGGGTGGAGTTGAATCCGCGGCCGCTGGAGAGCTTCCAGGTGGGTCTGGACCAGGTGCGGACGACGCTGGCCAACGCCAACGCCCATACTCCGGTGGGCGGGCTGGGGGAGGGCGGGAACACGTTTGAAGTGGCGACGACGGACCAGCTTTTCCGCGCCGCCGATTACGCCAAACTGATCGTCACCTATCGCAACGGGAACGCCGTCCGGCTGGGCGATGTCGCCGATGTGCGGGATTCGGTGCAGGACCGGCGCAACGCGGGGCTGGCCAACGGCAAGCCGGCGGTGCTGATGATCCTGTTCCGGCAGCCGGAAGCCAACATGATCGACACGGTGGACCGGGTACGTTCGCTGCTGCCGCGGCTGCAGGCTTCGATCCCGCCGGCCATCAAACTGGGGGTGGTGCTGGACCGGACGACGACGATCCGCGCTTCGGTGGACGACGTCGAGTTCACGCTGGCGGTGTCGGTGGGGCTGGTGATCCTGGTGGTGTTTCTGTTTCTGCGCAACGGGTGGGCCACGTTCATTCCGGGGATCGCGGTGCCGCTCTCGCTGTTGGGCACGTTCGGGATCATGTACCTGGCGGGGTACACGCTGGACAACCTGTCGCTGATGGCGCTGACGATTTCCACGGGATTCGTGGTGGACGACGCGATCGTGGTGATCGAGAACATCGCGCGGCATCTGGAAGCCGGGATGACGCCGATGCAGGCGACGCTGCGGGGGGCCAGCGAAATCGGCTTCACGGTGCTCAGCATGAGCCTCTCGCTGGTGGCGGTCTTCATCCCGATTCTGCTGATGGGCGGGATCGTGGGGCGGCTGTTCGGGATCATGTACCTGGCGGGGTACACGCTGGACAACCTGTCGCTGATGGCG
>JBBIQR010000245.1:0-7499 GCA_037442245.1 Candidatus Solibacter sp.
CGATTGCTCGATCAGCCGCTCGGAGTGCCCACGCTCGATCCGCAGGTTGATGATGCCGAACATCAGGAAGAACGCCGCCGTGCTCGCCACCACACAGACGGCGAGCTTGGCGGCCAGACCAATGCGGATTTTGCCCGAGGGTTTCATCCGACCGCGACCGGTTCCTCCCGTGTCTCTTCCTCCCGCGCGGGCCCGGATTCGTGCGCATGACCCTCAAAAACGGGGAAGTGGTGCGCGATGAAACGGAAGATCGCGAAGCCCGCCGCCACGATCGAGAGCGTCACCGCGACCTCGCTCCATTTCGGAATGTAGTGGGTGCCGCTGCCCGCTTCCAGTCCGGTCGTCCCCACGTTCAGCCGGTTCGCGATGAAGCTGAACACGACCATCACCGAGCAGGCGTAAAGCGCCCCCGGACGCATCCGCACCGCGCTCTGGAAGAGCAGCACCGTCGGAACGATCGCCAGCCCGATTTCCAGATCGAAAAGCCAGCTTTCCACGCGGTTCTGGAACAGCAGCCCCAGCACGTGCCGGTGGCTCAGATCCAGGAACCGCACCCACAGGTAGACGCTCATCACCACCGCCAGCACCCGCGCGATGCCCGCCAGCAGCGGCAGCTCCAGGGCGCGGCCGAACGCGCGGCTCGAGTGCCAGGACTCGAAGATCGTCATCGCCAGCCCCGCCGCGATCGACGAAAGGTAGAACAGCAGCGGCAGAATCGGCGTGTACCACAGCGGATCCAGCTTCTCCGGCACGATCAGAAACAGCGTGCCCAGCGAACTCTGGTGCAGCGTCGAGAGCAGCACCCCCAGGATCATCAGCGGCACCGAAATCCGGTGGATCCAATCCAGCGGACGGTGCCACCCGAAGCGCTCGAATACCATCGGCAGGAATTCCAGGAACAGCACGGTCGTGTAGAGCATCACGCACCACGCGACTTCGAACATCACCGAGTGCGGATTCCACATCACCAGCGGATGCCACAGGCGGTCCGGCCGGCCCAGGTCGTAAAGCAGGCCAACCACCACCAGGACATAGCCGAGAAACGCCGTCAGGATCGCGGGACGCAGGATCGGCCGGTACTTCTCGATATTGAAGATGTGAACGATCGCGACCAGCGTGAAGCCGCCCGCCGCGAGGGCGACGCCGCACATCACGTCGAAGCCGATCCAGATTCCCCAGGGAAACTGGTCGGAGAGGTTGGTGGACCCGCCGAGTCCGTAGCGCACCCGCAGGTACGTGGCGTACGCGCCGGCCGCGAGAATCAGCGCGAAGATCGCGCGCCAGACCGTCAGTTTAGGCAATCGGGCAGACATTAGCGGCGGCCCTCCTTTCTGGCGACTTCGGCGCGGCGGTTGGTGATCCACCAGATGCCGCCCAGCAGGACCGATCCCGTCGATACGATGTCGGGCACCAGTTCCAGCACGCGCCACGTGGTTTCGGGAAGTGCCTGCTGCGGAATCCGCGTGCGCAGGCCGATCTGTTCAAACGGAACCGCGGAGAGGTAGAAAACGCTTGTGCCCCCCGCTTCCGCGATGCCGTAGATCTTCTGGTAGTAGCCGTCCGGCTTCCCGGCGAGGCGTTTCCGGGCCTCCGCGATCATCGCGTCGCGCTCTCCGAACGCCGTCGCGCCTACCGGGCAGGCCTCGGTGCACGCCGTCGGCTTGCCCTGCACCTGCCGCTCCGAACACATGTCGCATTTGCGCATCCGCGGCAACTGCTTATCCCATTCGTAGCTGGGCACCTGGAACGGGCATGCCTGCATGCAGTAGCGGCATCCCATGCACTTTTCCGCGTCGTACACCACCGGTCCCAGGGTGGTCTTCTGGAGCGCCCCCACCGGGCACACGCTCGCACACGCCGGTTGCTGGCAGTTCATGCACAGGCGCCGGCTGAAGTGTTCGCCGTGAGTTTCTACAGCCGTGAGCTTATGAGCGGAGATCTTCCCTTCAGCGGCGATTTTGTCATCGTAGGGAAGCCCCCAACGCTCGGCGCAGGCTCCTTCACACGCTTTGCAGCCTATGCAGAGGGTACTATCGTAGAGGATGGCGTTGGCCATATAAAGACCCTCAACTCCTTTTTATCAGATATTCATGATGCTTGTGTAGCAAAAATTTA
Source organism: Candidatus Solibacter sp. (assembly GCA_037442245.1). Classification (GTDB taxonomy): domain Bacteria; phylum Acidobacteriota; class Terriglobia; order Bryobacterales; family Bryobacteraceae; genus Solibacter. The sequence continues at coordinate 2,116 of JBBIQR010000245.1, forward strand.
CAAAGGGTCCGGGAGCGGACCGGGAAGACGAGCGGGGCCGAGACCCCTTCCGCTCAAACCGTGAGGAAGTACTGCCGGGTGATGGACTTCCAGTCGGCGTTCGAAATCGAGGCCAACAGGTCCGTTGCGGGACGCCCGCCGTCGGCCGCAACCGATCCCGCCAGCGCGGGTTGCAGGGCATACAGGCTCTCCACCGCCTGCCGCATCCACTCGCGAACCAGGGATTTCGGAACCAGATTCCGCGACGTGTTCTCCTCGTCGGGAACGTGGACGTTGAGCAGCCAGCCCTTGCCGTAGGGGTCCTGCCGCAGCAGCGCGGGATTGCCCAGCACTTCGCGGTTGATTTCCGTGATCTCGCCTTCCGTGGGCGAAACCATTTCGGTGCGTTCGCCGTTGCGCACGAACGTGAGGAATTTCTGGCCCTGACGGAGCCAGGTTCCCGGCTTGGGTAGCTCGATTTGCTCGATATTGCCCGCCAGGGCGGCGGCAAACTCGTCGGCGCCCACCCGCACCAGGCCCTTGCGCTCCCGCAGCACCCAGCTATGTCCGGAGTGATAGGAGACGCCATCCGGGACGTGGAAGCCATCCACGAAATCGCCCAGCGGGGCTTCGGGGACGGCTTCGGGCGCCGCGGCGGACACCGTGGCGAGAGCTTTCCTCCGATTCAGCACATAGTCCAGAACGATGAAGACTAAGAAGGTTGCGAGAACCAGTATGACGGTCATTGGAAGTGACCTCCTTTTCGTTCTGTGTAAATGCACCCCGGATGCCAAAAAGTGCCGAATTTTGCAAGTTTATCTGCCGTGAAATGAAGCAGTTGGCGGGGTGCTTTCCTGCCTCCCCCGGGACCGTGAGGGAGTCCTCGACAGCCGAGTGGTGGAAATCTCAGCTATCCACTGGAGAATCAGTCGCTTTGGACCGGTGTTGAAGGATTCGGCGGGGGTGCTGCGAAATCCAGCGGAATTGCGGCCCTCCCGGACGGGCCTACAGCGAGATCAGGCTCAGTTCCAGAATGTCCCCGCTCGCTCCCTGAATCGCCCCCAGCAGCCCCTCGTCCGGAGAGCTTTCCAGGTGGATCCGCGCCACCGCGGCTGCCGCACCCTCGAAAACCACGTTCTCCATCTCCTGCACGTTGATGCCGGCCCCACGGATCGCGTCGAGCACTCCCGCCAGCACCCCGGGCCGGTCCAGATGCCGCACCACCAGGGCGCACGTGGCCGGCGTCTTCCGCGCCAGATTGACCACGTTCGGCACTCGCCCGCTTTCCAGGAACGTGCGGATAATCCGCACGGTTTCGGCGGCGATCGCCTCCTGAGCCTGCTCCGTCGAAGCGCCAATGTGGTGCGTCCCGTACACGCCCGGCAGACTCGCGATGGCGTCCGCGAAATCGCCCGAGCCTCCCGTCGGCTCCGCGGCGAACACATCCAGGCCCGCGCGGATGCCCTTGTCCCGCACCGCGGCGGCCAGCGCCTCCTGCTCCACCACCTCGGCCCGCGAGGTGTTGATGAAGTACGCACCCGGACGCATCGCGGCGAAGAATTCCGCGCCCAGCATCCCTTTGGTCTGCGGATTGAGCGCCACGTGCACGCTCACAATATCGGCGGCACCCGCGACTTCGAGCGGGCTACCCTTGCGCTCCACCCCCAGTACAGCCGCCTGCTCCGCGTCCAGACTGCGGCTCCAGGCCACCACATGGAGGCCGAAGGCTTGCGCCCGCGGAATCATTTCGCTCCCGATCCGCCCCGTTCCGATTAACCCGAGCGTCCGCCCGAAAATGCCGCGGGCCTTGGAATACGCGCTCTTGTTCCACTTGCCTTCCCGCAGAGAGGCCACGTTGTCCGGTATGCGGCGGTCCAGCGCCAGAATGTGGGCGAAGGCCAGTTCGGCCACCGCGATCGAGTTCTTGCCCGGACAGTTGGAGACATAAATGCCCCGCCGGGACGCGGCGGCGACGTCGATCGTGTTGTACCCGGCCCCCGCCCGCACCACCAGTTTCAATGCCCCGGCCGCCAGCACCGCCTCCGGCACCTTCGTGGATCGCACCACCAGCACGTCCGGCTGGAACTGCGCCACCGCGGCCACCAGCGTTTCCTCTTTCAACTTGGGTTCGAACCGAACCTCGCAGCCCAGCGCCGCCAGCGCGTCCCGCCCGGACTGCTCGAATTCATCCGCGATCAACACCCGCATAACGTCACACCCGATATTCGTCGGCGCGCCACTCCCGGATGGCCTGCTTGATATCCTTGGGCGCCATGCCCTCGGCCGCGGCGCGGGCGGCCAGCGCCGGAAACTCCCCGTCGGAGGCGAACCGCAGCGCCACAATCTGCAGCGCCGTCAGACGCGGATCGAGCAGTTTGCCGGCCAGCACATAGTGCCGCAGATTCTCTTCCGCCCGGATCGCGCGGTCCTGCGCCTTCAGCGGATAGACGCGCGCATAGAACAAAAGGATCATCCCGGCGGCGGCCAGCACCAGAATCAGCGAAGCCGAATACATCCGCTCGTGATCGCCCCACGATTTGCCCAGGTTGACGCCCGCGCCAATCAGCGTGAGCGCCCACACCGGGGCCAGAATGCAATGGTAAAGAGGGTCGATGCGCCCGTGATTGGCGTAGTTCTGCATGTCCTCCACGGTAGCAGAACGTGCGGGTGGGGCGAAGGGATCTCGGGCGTCAGGCGGAAAACCGGCGGCGGCTCCGCGCCCGAGCCTTCTCCGCCTCGGCTTCCCGGTTGCGCGGCGGCGCCGCCGTCGCCAGCGATTCCAGCAGGCGCGCGGCCGCGGCCGAAGTTTCCTCGACCGCCGCCGTGAACGCCGCTTCGTTGCTCCGCGACGGTTTGCTGAAGCCGCTGATCTTGCGCACGAACTGCAGCGACGCCGCGCGGATCTCCTCCGCCGTCACCGGCGGATCGAAATTGAAAAGAGGCCGGATGTTGCGGCACATAGATAGATTCTGACGCAGCGCGGCCCTCAACGGGGCAGCCGGATTTCGACCCGGAAGGCCAGCCACTCGATCCGGTCCGGCTTTCCCGCGGTATGCCCGGTTTCGGATCCCGTGATCCACATGCGCGCCTTCCCCTGCGGGGAGGAGCCAAGTTTCGCCGCAGCGTCCTCGTATTCCTTCTGGCTCGCCGTGTACGGCCAAAGCACGATGTTGACGCGCGCGGCCTCCTTCCGGTAATCGGCGCAGTTGGTGACGAACGCGAACTCGCGCGGCGAGTAGGCGATCTCCTGCGCGGCGGTCCACCCGTAGGAAGCGTCGATGTAGAGCGCGCCGTGAGCCCGGTATGGCGGGTTCACCACCCACGCGAGATCGGTGCACTCGCCTTCCGGATGCGCGGGCGCGATCGCGATGGTCCAGCCGGGCCGCAGCTCGAAATAGAGGTCCTGATTGATCGCCCGGCGGAACGCCTGCCCGTGTTCGACCCGCCCGGAGAAACACACCGCCCGCGGCGGACACGATTCGGCGGCCGAAGCGCAATACACCAGCGGCAGCGCCAGCAGAACCCCGAGCCGGATCACGCCTCCCAGGGTCGCACAAACCGCCGGTCCGGACGCCCGCCCGCGCTGCGCCGCTATCGCGCCCGCTCCATCACCGCGCGCAGGATGCTGTTGATTCGCGTGGAAGCGCGGCGGAGCTGTTGCCGTTCCGCGCCGGTCAACGCAGGGATGTCCGTGTAGTCGATGTCCGAGTCGTCGCCCCCGGCTTGACGCTTCGCGATTCGTGACAACACCACACGCTGCGCCTTATCCGGCGGCTTGCTGAATATAGACTCGGCGCTCACGCTGATTCGCTTCGCGGGCCGGGATGATGCGGATGATCTCTTCTTCATGCGCGTTCTCCGTCCGATGAACATGCACCACCAGGAGCACAGCGCCTTCCGCGGCCCCAATGGCGTGCCACCGCTGCGTGCCGCGGTATCTGCCTGCAAGCTTTCGCGGCCATGAGAACATAGAACAAAACAGCCCGGAGGCAACGGCGATGAAAGAGGACTTCCTGCGCTTCAACAACGCCACCCGGCGCGATCCCGCCATCGACGCCTGGATGGACGCGCATCCCGGCGCGCTCGGAACCATCGCCCACCGCTGGTTTGAAACCATGCGCGACTGCGGCCCCGAAGTCCGCGAACTCCTCCACGACGGCTGTCCCACCGCCTGCCTCGGAGACGCCGCCTTCGGTTACGTCAACGCCTTTACCTCCCACGTCAACGTAGGCTTCTTTCACGGCGCATCGCTCCCCGACCCCGAACGCATACTCGAAGGCGCCGGCAAATTCATGCGCCACGTCAAACTCCGGCCCGGAACCCCGATCAACAGCGCGGCCCTCCACCGCCTGATCGACGCCGCCTACTCCGATATCCAGGCCCGCGTAGGAGCCGCGGACCGGCGCCAATAACCCCCTGGGCGCTATCCGCGTCGATCCGCGTCCACGCTACCCGCGCGCCCCCCACAACCCCGGCAACTCCGCCACCGACTCCATCACCGCGTCCGGCCTCACCCGCCCCGCCAGATCCGTCTCCCGGAACTTGCCCGTCCGCACCAGCGCCCCCGCCAGACCCGCCGCCATCGCGCCCCCCACGTCCGCCTCCACGTCGTCCCCCACCATCAACACTTCCTCCGGCGCCAGCCCCAATCGCGCCGCAGCCGCACGGAAAAACTCCGCCGCCGGTTTGCCGAATACCAGCGGCTTCCGCCCCGTGGCGTGCTCCAACGCCGCCACAAACGGCGCCACGTCCAACGAAATCCCGTCGCCCGCCAGCCAGTACCGCGTCATCCCCAGCGCCAGCAGTTGCGCCTCCGGATTATGGTGCAGCAGCCGGAACGCCCGGTTCAGCGTCCGGAAATCCCAATGCGTCCCGAGGTCCCCGATCACCACGTAAGCCGCGCCCCGCTCCGCCCCATCGTCCAGCAGATGCAGCCCCGCGAACTCGCCGCGCGTCGCCGGACGCACGAACACCGCCACTCCTTCGTCCCCGGCATGCGCCCGCAACCACTCCGCCGCCACCACCGGCGGAGACAGAATATCCTCCGCTCCACCCGCGATCCCCATCCGCGACAGCTTCTCCGCCAGCACCGCTCGCGGACGCGACGTCGTATTCGTCACAAACAGCCGCGGGATACCCTCCCCGCGCACCCATTCCATCGCCTCCGCCGCGCCCGCAATCGGCTGCTCGGAGTTGTAAAGCACCCCGTCCATATCGAAGAGGATGCCGCGCGCGCGTGCCAGAGTGGATGGTTCCATGATCCTTCCTCGCCCAGTGTTGCACACTGTAGAAAGATGCAAACCACTACTATGCTCCAGCCCGCCCGCGCCATCCTATGCGCGCTCCTGCTCTCCCTGCCCGCCGCCGCGCAAACGCCCGCCCCGCGCCCCACCACCGCCGCCGAG
>JBBIQR010000246.1:0-7442 GCA_037442245.1 Candidatus Solibacter sp.
CGCCCTGGCCGCCGTGTGGCTCGCGTGCGTCGCCCGCGGCGCCTACTACTGCGCGCAGATGCCCCTCTGGGAAGGGCTCGACGAGTGGGCGCACTTCGCCGCCGTCGAGTGGTTCTCCGCCCACGGCCACATGCCGGCCCGCACCGATCCGGTCAGCGACGCCGTGGTGCGTTCCCTCGAACTCGCTCCCCTTCCGTGGTCCAACAACGGCTGGATCGCGGGCGCGGTGAATCACGATGACTTCTGGCGCCTGCCGCCCGGCGAGCGCGCGCGGCGGCAAAGCGAACTCGCACGCCTCACCTCCGCCTATCGCCGTCCACCCCAACTCCCGCCTTCAATGCAGCGCCAATACGAAGGCCAGCAGCCTCCGCTCTATTACGCCCTGATGGCCCTCCCCTTCCGGCTCACCCGCGGATGGCCGCTCGAGCGGCAGGCGCTCCTCCTCCGCCTGCTCAGCCTGCTCGCCGCCTCCGCCGCCATTCCCCTGGCCTGGAGCATGGCGCGCCGCATAGCCGCCGCGCGCGCCGCCGCCATTCCCGCCGCCGCCTTCCTCGCCGCCATGCCCGCGGTGGTCCTCTTCATGGCCCACGTGGCCAACGATGCGCTCGCGTTCCCCCTGATGACCCTGGCGCTCTGGGCGATGCTGCGCGCCAAACCGCGCTGGATACTCGCCGGCGCGGCCCTCGGCGCGGCCCTCCTCACCAAAGGCTACGCGCTCGTCCTCGTCCCGGTCCTTCTACTCGCCGCCCTGCGCGACCGACGCCTGCTGGCCTCCGCCGCCCTCGCCGCGATCATCGCCGGATGGTGGTACGCCGCCACCCTCGCTTCCACCGGAACCCTGGCCGGCGACCAGATGGCGGTCGCCTCCCGCGCCGGCCCCGCCGCCAAACTCGCCGCCATCCCGCGAGTCAATTGGCTGCGCGTCGCCGATTCCGCCGCCGTGACCCACATCTGGATCGGCGGCTGGAGTTTCCTCGAAGTGCGCAGTTGGATGTATCGCGTCTGGGAAGCCCTCGCGCTCGCCGCCCTCGCCGGCCTCGTCATGCTCCGTCGCCGCGCCGATTTCCGGCTCATCGCCGCCCAGGGGTTGTTCCTTCTGGCCACGGCTTTCTTCTCGCTCAACGCTTTCGTCGCCACCGGCCTCTCCGCCGGCGTGGGCTGGTACGCGCTCTCGCTCGCGGCGGTGGAGACGATTCTTCTCGCCTCCGGACTCACCGGCCTCTTCGGCGTCCGCCGCGCGCGCCTCGCCATGACGGGCTGCGTCCTGCTCGCCGTGGCGTTCGATCTCTACACCGTCCACTTCGTCCTCGCGCCTTATTTCAACGGCCTCATCCGGCACCGCGCCAACGGCTCGCTCGAAGCCTATCACTGGAGCGGACTGCCGCCGCTGCCCGCCCTCTGGCCGCTGTATCTGGCCGCCAATGCCGCGCTGCTGTGGGCCGCGTTCCCGCCCGGCGTCAGCGGATCGTCATCTCGAAATCCACCCGCAGCACCAGCGCGTCGCCCGCCACGATGATTTCCGGCACGTTGAACTTGCGGACCTCGCGCGGATACTGCGGCGTCGCCCCCGGACTCTCCAGCAGCGCCCGCGCGTCGCGCTCCAGCGGATACCGGAAGTCGCGCGCCAGGCTCGCTTCCATCGCCGCGCATACCTTGCGGATGTAGTAGCTCGTCTTGCCGGCGCTCACCACCTTCACTTCCTGCAAGCCCACGTTCCCGTCGCGATAGACCGGCGCCGCCGTGATCACCGCGTCGAACGCGTCCCCCAGCCCCACGCACTGCCCCACCAGGTTGAGCGCGGCGCGTCCGGTGAAGTGGGCGCGCATCACCAGGCGGCCGTTCTCGCCGCGCACCTGGGGCTTTTCCAGATACGCGAAGTTGCACTTGTTGCCGCGGCCGCCCCGCACGTAGCGGCGCCCCTCCTGCGTGAACACCTGCTCGGACAACATCCGTTCCAGCGCGCCGTACTGGATGCGGAAATCCACCGCGCGCGCCGCGGCGGCCGCGGCCAGCCACAGCGCGATCAGCCGGATCACTCGTGTTTTTCCAACTGCAGATTGATCGTGCCGATCGTGAATGTCAGCCGCACCCGGATCTGCACCGGCAGGCGCCGCGCGTCGTCGGAGACCCACAGGTTGAGGTGCGCGGACCGCTTGTAAAGCACGTTGTTGAACAGGTAGACCTCGTAGCGGACCGTCTTGAAGGTGCCCGCCGGAGTCTTCACCTCCTCGCGGCCCTGCGCCTCCACCCGCGCCATCACGCTCTTCTTCCCGTCGCTCACCGGGACCTGGGTGCTTTGCCCCGGCTCGAGGTTCAGCGTCCGCAGGAAGAACAGGCCGCCCACCACGTCGTGCACGCAGGCGGGCACGTCGATCTGGTGCTGCAGGACGACGGCATTGTTGCGCGTGCGGTCGCGCTCCACGTAGCTCGCCTTCCGGGTTTCCCCATCGAACGTCACCAGCGTCTCGCGCTCGCGGTTGCCCTCGTGCATCAGGATGTGGGTGGATTCGGCGCAGAAGTTGCCGTTCAACTGCGACGTGTAATCGTCCTCCACCCGGAACAGCTTGGAGACGAAGCCGGTGGATTCGATGTGCAGCCGCGCCTGCGACTCGGTGCGCTGCGCGCCCGCCGTGGTGGCGATATCGACCCGCGCCTTGCCCGCGTTGAACAGGCGCCACTCGATGTTGTAGTAGAACGATTCGGTCGCGGCCTGCCCGGCAGCCTGGGAACATGCGAACGTGGCACAAACCAGGAGCGCCCTCGGGAACTTCAATGCCATGAAAGGCCAGTGTCGCAGATACGCCGCCGCGCGCGCAATGCGCGCTGCTACATTAATAGGTCCGGAGAACGGGAGCAGACCCGCATGGTGATCTTGGGAATCGACATCGGCGGCACGCAGTTGCGCGCCGGCATGGTGGACGCCGCCGGCGCGACGCTGGCCTCGCGCACCATTCAGACGCCCGCGGATCTGGAGAGCTTCGCCGCCGCGCTGCGCGGCGCGGTCGCCTGGCTGGCGGAAACCAGCGGGATGCCGGCCGGCGCGGGCGTTGGCTGCAAGGGCGTGGTCGATCCCGATACCACCACCGTGGAACGCCTGCCCGGCGCGCTGCACTATCTTCACGGACTGCGCCTCACCGAACTCCTGCCCCTGCCCGCCCACGTGCCCGTGTTCGCCGATAACGACGCCCGCGCCGCGCTCGCCGGCGAGTTGGTGTGGGGCGCCGCCCGCAACCTGCGCGACGTCGTGATGCTCAACCTCGGCAACACGGTCGGGGGCGCGGCGCTGATCGAAGGCAAACTGATGCGCGGCACCCGCGGCATGGCCGGCATGCTCGGCCACATCACCGTCGAGCCCGACGGCGCCATCTGCGCGTGCGGCAATCGCGGCTGCCTGCAAACGGTGTTCTCCGCCCAGGCCATCGAAAGCGAGGCCTGGGGCGCCGTGCATCGCGGCTGCGATTCCGTCCTCACCCGCCTCTTCCGCGAGCAGCCCCAACTGGCCACCTGCCGCACCGTCTTCGGCGCGGCGCGCGAGGGCGACGCCGTCGCGGCGGCGATCGTCCAGCGCGCCGTCCGCCGCCTCGGCGCCGGCATCGCCGGACTGCTCCACGTCTTCGATCCCGAAGCCGTCATCCTCGGCGGCCATGTCGCCGACGCCGGCCGCGATCTCTTCGAGCCCCTCCAACAGGCGGTGTGGGAGCGCTCGCGCGCCCTGCTCGGTCGCGAAGTGCCCCTCGTCGAAGCCCAGATCGCCGACAGTTCCGGCATCGCCGGCGCCGCCGCCCTCGTCATGGCGCCGCGCCCCTGAAGCTGTCATCACCCTGTCAAATCGCCTGGCTATACTCCTTCTACACGGAGGAAGTCCTTGAAGCCACTCTCACTGATCGCACTATCTCTCTGCCTTGCCGCCGCCGCCATCGCCCAGACCGACTCCGGCGCCGTCCGCGTCCTGGTCACCGACGCCTCGGGACTCGGGGTCGGCGATGCCCGCGTCGCCCTCACCAACCCCGCCACCAGCGTGCAGGCCACCCGCATTTCCGCCTCCGACGGCTACGCCACCTTCACCCCCGTCACCCCCGGCGCCTACAGCATCGAGGTCTCCAAGCCGGGCTTCCAGCAGACCCGCGTGAACGATCTCACGGTGGACGTGGACGAGCATAAGCTCGTGCGCGTGATGCTGCCCGTCGCCGGTGTGACCTCCGCGGTCGAAGTCAGCGCCGCCGCGGAGATCGTCCAATCCGAAGAAGGTTCCCTCGGCCAGGTCGTCGCCGGCGATGTCGCCCGCGAACTGCCGCTCGCCGGACGCCGCTACACCGAGCTTGCGCTGCTCGTCCCGGGCGCCACCGATAGCACGCTGCCCGTGACCACGCGCGGCACCGGCTGGTTCGTCGCCAACGGAAATTACCAGACCCAGAACAACTTCACCATCGACGGCGTGGACAACAATCAGGGCACCACCAACGCCCAGTCGCTCTCCGCGCAGGTGGTGCAGCCGTCGCCCGACGCCATCGCGGAATTCAAGGTTCAGACCAACAGCTACTCCGCGGAATTCGGCCGGTCCGCCGGCGCGGTGGTCAACGTGGTGCTCAAGTCCGGCACCAACCAGATGCACGGCGCGGCCTGGTATTACAATCGCAACCGCGAACTCGCCGCCACCCCGTGGAGCGCCAATCTCATCGGCGCCGGCAAGCCGGTGCTCAACTGGAATCAGTTCGGCGGCACCTTCGGCGGCCCCATCCGCAAAAACAAGCTCTTCTACTTCATCGATTACGAAGGCTTTTACCAGAGCTTCGCGGACCAGTTCCTCCTCACCGTCCCCACCGCGGCGGAACACAGCGGCGTCTTCTACCGCAACCTCAACGATCCTTCGGGCGGCGTCTTTCCCAACCGCACCATTCCCGCCAGCCGCTTCGACGCGCTCGGCAGGAAGGTGCTGGATCTTTACCCCGCCGCCAATCTGCCCGGCGTGGTCACCTCCAGCGGCCAGACCATTCAGAACTACGGCAACCAGGCCAGCGGCACCGAGCACAGCCACAAGGGCGACATCAAGGCCGATTACAACCTGAGCGAGAAGGACGTTTTCAGCGCGCGCTGGAGCTACCTGCGGCAGGACGTCTTCCGCAATAGCCCGATCCCCGGCCTCGCCGATTGCGGCAGTTGCAGCCAGGGCGCCCAGTTCAACACCAACCACAACGTCGGCGCCACCTGGACCCGCACCCTCCGTCCCGACCTCATCAACTTCTTCCGCTTCGGCTTCACCCGGAGCTACGCGACCTTCCAGCAGGCCAGCGCCGGACTGACCTCGGCCGCGGACTTCGGGTTCAAGGGCATCCCGGCGCAGAGCGCGCAGACCGGCGGCATCCCGCTGATGAACGTCTCCAGCTACCAGTCGCTCGGGGTGCGCTACTTCCGTCCCCAGTTTCAGAAGCCGGACCTGTTCCAGTTCATCGATACCATCAGCTACGTGCACGGCGCGCACTCGCTGCGCGCCGGCTTCGAAACCCGCCGCAAAAACGATTCGTTCCTGGATTCGGCCCGCACCATCCCCGCCTACACCTTCAACGGCAACTACACCACCGAGCCGATGGCCGACCTCCTCCTCGGACAGGTGTATCAGTTCGATGCCAATACCCAGGCCATCGTCGAACAGCTCCAGAACGCCTGGTCGGGCTTCGTCCAGGACGATTGGAAAGTGGCGCGCAACTTCACCATCAACCTCGGACTGCGCTACGAATACGTGACACCGTACTACGGCGCGCGCCCAAACATGAATCTCAACTTCGATCCCGCCAGCGGACAACTCATCAAGGCCACCAGCCCGACCGATTACCTGGTGAATCCCGACCGCCGCGATTTCGGCCCGCGCATCGGCCTCGCCTGGCAGGTCCTCCCCGGCAGACTCGTGGCGCGCGGCGGATACGGCATCTTCTATTCGGGCGAGGACATGAGCGGGTCCGACGTCAGCCTGCCGCTCAATCCGCCCCAACTCACCCCCGTGACCATCGTGCGCCAGGGAACCGGCGCCGCCCCCTTCCTGCTCTCCGATCCGATTCCCACCGGGATCTTCGACAACTACAACACCACCATCGTCTCCCTGCGCGCGCGGGAAAAGAACAACCGCAACGCCCTGATCCAGCAATTCAACCTCGCGCTCGAGTACATGCTGCCGATGCAATCGACGTTCGAAGTGGCCTACGTCGGCAACCGCGGGCAGAACCTGTTCGCCGAATACTCGCTCAACCAGACGCCGTTCGGCGTGGACGGAAGCGTCGCCGCCAATCGCCCCTACCCGCAGTGGTCCCAGATCACCATGGGCGCCACGCGCGCCGAAAGCTGGTACAACGCGCTGCAGCTCAAGTTCGAAAAACACGTGACCCACGGCTGGTACGAGCTGTTGTCCTACACCTGGGCCAGCGCCATCGACGAAGCCGGCGCGTGGGGCGCGAACACCTCGCCGCAGTACCTGGACAATTTCCGCGGCGACCGCGGACCGCAATCGCAGACGGCCCGCCATCGCGTGACCTCGTCCACCATCTACGCCCTGCCCCTCGGGCGCGGACACCACTTCGGCGCCAACTGGAGCCGCCTCCTCGACGGCATCGCGGGGGGCTGGCAGATTTCGGGCATCGTCACCGCACGCACCGGGCTGCCGGTGTACGTCGGTCTCAACGGCACCGGGATCAATCCGGCCACCGGCCAGAGCTACCGCTTCCTGAACCGCAACGGGGGCTCGCTCCGTCCCAACCTGGTGGCGGCGCCGAACACGGGAATCGATCCGAAGACCGACCGCCTGCACTTCCTCGGAATGAGCGCTTTCGCGGTGCAGTCCCTCAACACGCCCGGTAACGCGGCGCGCAACGTGGCCTGGGGACCGAAGCTGTTCAATACCTCGGTCAGCCTCGCCAAGCAGTTCAAGCCGAGCGAGCGGACGCAGCTCGACTTGCGGCTGGAGGCGTTCAACGCCTTCAACACCGTGAATTTCGCCAACCCGGCATCCACCTTTCCGAACGCGGACTTCGGCACGGTTTCGAGCGCCGGCGATCCGCGCGTCGTGCAGACCGCGATCCGCTTCCGCTTTTAAGCGCGAGCCGCGCGGGCAGGCCGAATTGTCGTAAGCTGGAGATTCACCCGACATATGGCTGAATCTCCGATTACGGCACGAAGCCAGGACTTTGCCGCCTGGTATCAGGACGTCGTTCTGCAAGGCGACATGGCGGAACCCGCCGAGATCGTCAAGGGCTGCATGGTCATCAAGCCCAACGGGTACGCGGTCTGGGAGGTCTTGCAGCGCGAGTTCGACACTCGCTTCAAGCAGACCAATCACCAGAACGTGTACTTTCCGCTGCTCATCCCGCAGAGCTTTCTAAAAAAGGAAGCCGAGCACGTCGAGGGCTTCAGCCCGGAACTCGCGGTGGTCACCATCGCCGGCGGCAAGGAGCTGG
>JBBIQR010000247.1:0-4317 GCA_037442245.1 Candidatus Solibacter sp.
ACATGGCGAAACTGCAAGTCGGCACTTCGTCCTGCCAGATCGAAGGATTGTACGTGCCGGTCGCGGACATGAACCTCGCCGCCGGTGACAGCGTCTACTTCATGCACCACGTCCTGCTGTGGAAGGATACCGGCGTCAACATCACTACCATGCCGCTGAAAGGCGCGTGGAAACGCCTCATGGCCGGCATGCCGCTCATCATGACCCAGGCCGAAGGTCCCGGGCACATCGCGTTTTCCAAAGACGATCCGGGCGAGATGATCCCGGTGTGCCTGCATCCGGGGCAATCGATCGACGTGCGTGAGCACATGCTGCTCGCGGCAACCTCGAGCGTCGCCTACGACTGGTTTCAGACCAATGTGTGGTTCGAAACCGGGCAGGGCGATGAACGCGAGATGCACTATCCCGTCGGTATGTTCATGGACCGTTTCCACGCCGGGCAGGCGCCGGGGCTGGTGCTGCTGCACGCCGGAGGGAACGTGTTCGTGCGGGAATTGGGCCACGGCCAGACCATCCTGGTCAAACCGACGGCTCTGGTCTTCAAGGACCCCACCGTGCAAATGCACCTGCACTTCGAGGAGCCCACCACCGGCTTCTTCGGATGGGGCTCGTGGAGCAACCGCTACATGTGGCTGCGGCTCATCGGGCCGGGCCGCGTCGCCATACAATCGGTCTTCGAGCGCATCGAAGGCGAGTCGCGGAACCTCACCCGCTGGTCGAACGCCACCGCGACCCGCTGGTAGCTACTGCTGGGCGCTCCCGCACTCGGCGCAGAACCGCGCCGGCTTGGGGATGGGCTTCCCGCAGTTGATACAGAATTTGGTGGCGCCCCCGGCCGCCGGTGCGCCGGACGCGGCAGGTTCCGCCGGTGCGGCCGGAGCGGGCGGCGCCGGTGGAGCGGGCTCGGCGGGCGCGCCCGGACGCATCGCGTTCATCATCTGCTGGGCCATCATCATGCCGGCGCCAAGTCCAACCCCCATGCCCGCCGCGCCGCCTCCCTCATTGGCCGCCGCGATCGGCATCGATTGCGCCACCTGGAACTGCGTGTAGCGGTTCATGTCGCCCAGCATGTTCATGCCGATCCGCTGGTCCAGCATCTTCTGCAACTCATCGGGCAGCGAGATGTTCTCGACCACGAACGAATCGAGCGCCAGTCCCAGTTCCCCGAACACCGGTTGCAGCGTGGCCTGCATGGCCTTCGCCAACTCCGACTGGCTGCCCGCCATATCGATGAAATTCACGTGCGCGTTGCCGAACGCGTCCGTCATCCGGCCGATAATCGTGTTGCGCAACTGTCCTTCCAGCTCGCTCACCTGGTAGGACTCGCGCGTGCCGCTTACCTTCTGGTAGAACGCGCGCGGGTCGGCGATCCGGTAGGAGTAGATGCCGTAGGCGCGGATACGCACCGCCCCGAACTCGCGGTCGCGGATCGTGATGGGCGTGGCCGTACCCCACTTCTGGTTCATCCGCAAGCGCGTCGAGTAGAAGTAGACGTCGCTCTTGAACGGCGATTGAAACGCCTTGTCCCAGTTGAGCAGGTTGGTCAGCAGCGGCAGCGTGTGGGTGCTCAGCTTGAACAGCCCCGGCTGGAAAACATCGGCGATCTGGCCTTCGTTGACGAAAATCGCCATTTGCGAATCGCGGACCGTGAGCCGCGCTCCCGTCTGGATCTCCTGGTCCTCCATGGGGAAGCGCCAGGCCAGAACGGAATCGCCCTGCTCGGTCCACTGAATGACATCGATGAACTGTTTTGAGAAAAAACTCATATCGGCTAGTCCCGGACTCAATCGAGTATACGCCGCCGAGGCCCTGAGCGGGAACCCGCCCCTACTTATCGAAGGTAATCGTCGTCTCCGCCTGAAACTTCCGGTACGACGTGAAGTCCGTCCGGTTCTCCGTCCGGTACTTTCCCGCCTGGATCACCGTGTCCGCGTGCGCCGGCAACAGGTAGCGCTGTTCCCCTACGGCCGCGTAGCCGTACTCCACCGTCGCATTGGCCTCGGTAATCGGAAATCGCGGCGGCAATTCCGCCCGCTGCGTGATCCGCAGCACTCTGCCGCTCTCCGGCTCCACCGCCACCTCTCCGTGGAACCCCGCCACCACGCCATCCACGCTGCTTTCCACCGCCCCATAACTAACCAGGTACTGCGAGTGTTTCTGGTCCACCCGGTACGTGAACACCGCCGTCCTCTGCCGCCGGACGCTGCTCCATCCCTTCCAGTGAAACGCCGCCTGCGTCTGCGGATCGAAAACCTGCATCAGCAGGCTCCCGAATTCGCCCTTGCTCGTCGGTCCCCCGGCGCTCATGTAGTCCAGGTCCGTCGGCTTCCCGTCAATCGCAGTCAGCTTGTAGTCTTCGTGGTGCCCGGAAAAGGACAGTTTCACCGTCAGCACGTCGAGTTTCTGCCAGCGGTTGTCGCCCCGCGGATCCGCATAGCGGTCCACCGTCTGCGTGCACAGGAAGTCCGGCAGCGTCTCGCTGTAGCGGAGCGCTTCCGCACGGGCCTTCTCGATCAGAGCCGCCGCGTCCGCCTCGCTCAGCCCCTGCCCGCGCAGCGGCAGCGCCAGCACCGCAAACCATACAAGGTAGCGCATCGACCTGTCCCCGATCCTACCATCCGCTTCTCCCGGGCGTCATACTGTAGGGAAGAGTATGCTCCGGTGGTTTGCCTGCGCCTGTCTGCTTGCCCTGCCCGCCTTGTGCGCGGCCGGCGGCTCCATTGAAGGCCAGGTGGTGGATGCCCGCACCGGAGCGCCGCTCAAACGCGCCACCGTCCGCCTCACCGGCGGCGCGGCCCTCCCCTCCGGACCCTCTGCCGTCCCCCTCCGGCCGCTCCTCGTCAACACCGAAACCAACGGCGAGGGCCGCTACATCTTCTCCGGCCTCACCCCCGGCAAGTACCGCCTCACCGTCGAGCGCCAGGGCTTCCTCCGCCAAACCTGGGGCGCCCACAAATACTCGGGCGGCGGCACCCCCGTCGCCGTCGGGGAGGACCAGGCGGTCAAGGCTATCGACTTCCGCCTCCAGCCCCAGGGCGTCATCGCCGGCGCTGTCCTCGACGAAGACGGCGAACCCATGGCCAACGTACAGGTCTCCGCCCAGCGCGCCATCCTGCGCAACGGCCGCCGCCAGTGGACCAGCATCGTCAACACCGTCACCAGCGACATCGGCCAGTTCCGCCTCCCCGGAATCAAGCCCGGCAGCTATGTCGTCGCCGCCACTCCCCGTCCCGTCTTTGCCAACCCCATGGCGCCCGGCCCCGCCGAGCCCCTCCCCGAATCGCCCGAATCCGCCTACGCCCCAACCTTCTACCCCAGCACCGCCGATGCCGCTACCGCCGTCCCGGTCGATGTCTCCGAAGGCGCCGAGGTCCGCAACGTCGATATCCGCCTCCTGCGAACCCGCGTCTACCGCGTCCGCGGCCGCGTCACCGGACTTCCCGCCGCCGCCACCCCCCGCGCCTCCGTCGTCACCGTCGCACTCACCCCGCGCGACGCTCCGCTCCCCATCGGCGTCATCCTCATCGGACAGTCCCGCCCCGCCGATGGCGCTTTCGAAATCCGCGGCGTCCCCCCAGGCCAGTACATTGCCCACGCACAAGCGCCCTCCAACGGCCGCGTCTACGCCGCCGTAACCGAAGTCGACGTCCTCGGCTCCCACGTCGATGGACTCGACCTGCAGCTCAACCCCAGCTTCGACGTCGAAGGCGCGGTCAAGGTCGTCGACGCCTCAGTCCCGCCCGATCTCGCCGGTCTCCAGGTCGTGCTCAATCCCGTCGGTTTCGCCGCCATGCCCTCGCAGGCGCGCCTCGCCGCCGAATCCACCTTCAGCCTCAAAGGCGTCCTCCCCATGTCCTACACCGTCGCCGTGACCGGCGCGC
This sequence comes from Candidatus Solibacter sp., assembly GCA_037442245.1. GTDB lineage: Bacteria > Acidobacteriota > Terriglobia > Bryobacterales > Bryobacteraceae > Solibacter. Next base: position 3,882 of record JBBIQR010000247.1, read on the forward strand.
CCGGCGGCTTCTACGTGAAGTCCATTCAATTCGGTGGCGCGGAAATGCCCTCCGATGGCGCCGCCCTCGCCCCCGGCGCGCTCCTCGAAATCACTCTCAGCGGCGCCGCCGCCCAAGTGGATGTGGTCGTGACCACCTCAGCCGGAAAGGTCGCCCCCTCCGCCCAGATTCTCCTCCTGAAGGACGGCGCGCCCGACACCGTTCGCGCCACCGATGAGAACGGCATGATCACCCTTCGTGGACTCGCCCCCGGCTCCTACCGCTTCATCGCCTGGGAGGACATCGACCCCGACCTGCTCTCGGATTCCGCCTTCCTCGTTGCTTCCTTTGAAACAGACCCGAGAGTGCCCTCGGAAATTTCCGGTCGTGAGGAAAAAGCAGGACTGAACTGCTTGTCTATAAAGAAATGTTCAGGCATAATCATGTCTCCGTCACA
>JBBIQR010000247.1:4327-7434 GCA_037442245.1 Candidatus Solibacter sp.
CGACCCCGACCTGCTCTCGGACCCCGCCTTTCTCAGCCGCTTCCCCAACGACGGCAAGAGCCTCAAGCTCGACCCCTCCGCCCACGAAGCCCTCCAGTTGACCGCGCTTCCCGCCCCCTGACGAAATTCCACCCCCGGCCGCGTACGCCTTGCGCGTGGGGGCCGCCCATCGCCTCCAGTTGGCCGGAAAAACACGAACGCCGCTCAGGTTGAGCGGCGTCTGTGCAGTTAACTCTGTTTTCGCCACCAGGGCCAGGCCCCGGCTAGCCCTTCGCCAACAATTCGAGCGCCTTCTTGACGACCGCGTCGTCTTCGACCTTCCGGATCGGCGCTTTCTCCGCCGTGTCGTCCGCGATCGGTTCCCCGTTATCGTCCACATCCACGATCGCGTCCGCGTCGCTCACCTGATTCGCCGGCGTCACCTGCTTGTCTTGAATCGCGCTGCCTTCCGGCGAATAATACTTCGCCACCGAAAGGATGATGGCGCCGCCGTCTTCCATCGTGATCGCCTTGCGCATCGCCGCGTCGCCGTACGTCCGCTCGCCTACCACCTGCGCCCGCTTATCGTCCTGCAACGCCGCCGCCGCGATCTCCGCCCCCGATGCCGTCCCGCGATTCACCAGCACCGCCAGCGGCAACGCCGTGATCGCTTTCCCCGGCTCCGCGTCGAAGTTCTGCCGCGCGACCTTCTGCCCCACCAGGTACGTGATGCGTCCCGATTTCAGGAACAGGTTCGCCAGAGCGATCCCGTCCTCCGGCGTCCCCGCCGCGCACCCGCGCAGGTCCAGCATCAGCTTCTGCGCCCCGTCCTTTTCCGTCTGCTGCACCGCCGCCGCCACCTGCTTCACCGCGTCCGGCGAGAGCGCGTCCACGTTAATGTATCCCACGTTGCCGCTCACGATCCGCGACTCTACCGCCGGCAGCGTCACCATCGCCCGCGTCAGCTTGATCGGCGCCGGCTCGGGATGCCGCGTCCGGATCACCGTCAGTTCCACCGTCGAACCCGGATCGCCCTTCAGCAGCAGCGAAGCGAATGCCAGCGGCATGTCCCGCGTCGCCACGCCCCCGATCGTCTCGATCATGTCCCCCGTGTTCAGTCCCGCCTTCGCCGCCGGCGATCCCGGAATCGCGCCCACTACCCCGACTTCCCCCAGGTAGCCGTACTTCTTCGAGAGGATCAGCCCCACGTCGGCGCGCTTCACATCGCGCCCCTTCAAATATTCCTTGTACTGGTCCGCGTTCAGATAGCTGGCGAACGGATCGATCGCCTCCAGCATCCCGTTGAGCGCTCCCAGCGTCACGCTCTTCATGTCCGGTTCTTCCACGTACTCGCTCTTGATCCGCGACACTACGTCGCTGAATACTCCCAGATGCTTGTACGTGTCATCGGCCGAGGCGCTGCGGCCAAGCCCGATCCCGATCAACAGAACCAGCGTCAGGCACGTGGACGTGCTCACTACCAGGTATTTCAAGCGGCTACTCATAAGGTATGGACAGCTCCGGAGCCTGAACCCATTATACGCTTCCGGCCCTTACCTCTTTCGACGCGCGGCGCCGCCTTTGGGTTGTATCCGGATTCCGCTCTTTCAGCGGGATCTGCCGTGCCTGCTGTCGCGCAGCGCTTCGGCGAAAATCCGTTCGCGGTGCGTCCTGACTGCCGCCGCGTACGCGGCCGCCTTCAACGGTACCCGCTCGGGATGGGTGAGAGAAGCGAACAGGCTTCTCCGGGCTTCTTCCACGCGCCTCGCGGAAGTGATCCAGGATAAGATCGCCTTGTGCAATCGGGGCCTACTTTCTGGCTAGCGTGGACCAGTTCTCCTGGCAGCGCGCCAGGTAATACTCGGGGTACGCGAACTTCTGGTTGAAAATGCGCTCCCAGCGTGCCTCTTCCTGACAAGAGGGGCAAACTCCGCACAGGCAGCGGCCGTTGCGGTCTCGCAGAACCCGCCGAACGGTGGTGGAACCAGGCGATGCCTGCCGGGTTCGGCGCCGTTGGTGGTGGAGGGAGGTGATCGCCGCCATCAGGTATCCGGTGGATACCTGTGGCGTACCGTACGGGACCTTACTATCCATACTACTGGACCCAGTGTGCCACGGGTCGCCCGCCGAATGCCGGATATAGAGAGGTAATTATCTGTAATTTATGCGGGTAGTACCTATGGACGGACTGTTGTGCAATTACGCAAATTTGGCAAATGGGACCAGGACAACTCCCGAGTTACCGTCCGCTCAATGCGTCATCGCATACAGAATATAGTTCAACGCAATCCGGATCCCCAGCGCCGAGTACCGCTCCGGATACGACGGGTCGTCCGCGTGCTCCCACGAATCCCCCAAATCCATATCGAAACAAATCGCCACCATCACCCGCCCCCGGTCGTCGTAAATCCCCCGCCAGTGAGGGACCTTGCCGTCCTTCTCGTACGTCTTGCCATTCTCCAGCGCCGGGATACCCGGCACCTGGTAACGCTGGTCCAGGTCGTAGATCGTGTGAAAGATCGGGTCCGGGTCCGGTATCTCGATAATCGGCCGGTCCGGAAACACCTTCCTCATGCTCGTGACAAACGTCTCCCACTCGATCGTGCCGTGGAAATCGTCGCACATGAAAAAACCGCCCCGCAGCAGGTACTCCCGCATCGCCCGCGCCTGCGAGTCCGTCAGATTCCAGTGCCCGACCTCCACCCCGTACAGCCACGGCCAATCCGAAACATCCCCCTCGTCGAAGTTCACCGGCTCCTCCGCGCTGCGTGCGTGGATGCGGCTCAACCGCCGCACCGCCAGCGATAGATGCCGGTCGCTCCGCGGGTAATCCATCGTCCAGTTCGATCCCCCCTGCTCCCACGACCCCATCATCTCGAACCCCCCGTGAATCGGCCCGACCGGCGGATACATCAGCCGCGCGAACACCCATTCCGTATTTTCCTGATAATCCGGCGGGAGCTGAACGTTGTCGTAGGGCTCCATGCTGCGATACACGCGGAAAGGCCGCTGCGCGCACAGGGTGGTAATCACCGCGATTCCGGCGCCCAGCCGCAACAAAGCGTTCCGGAATTCCATACCCTGTCCGTGAGCATAGCATCCGGGGGCGGGGCCGAAATGCGCCAGGG
>JBBIQR010000248.1:0-7372 GCA_037442245.1 Candidatus Solibacter sp.
GGCCGGCAAGGGCCGTCCCGAGGCTTCGATGGCGGCGGGATCGCGGGTGAGGCGGTCCTCGCTATCGAACCCGCCGTCCACCGGCAACAGTTCCCCGCGCGCGCGGTAGCTGGCCAGCGCCCCGTAGGAGAATTGCGACATCGCCATGTCGAGCACGACGTGGCCGCGCGCCCGCGGTACGGCGACGATCAGGGGATTGTTGCCCAGTCGCGCCTCGGCCGCGCCCCACGGCGGCATATTCGGCATGGTGTTGGTCCAGCAGACTCCCACGCATCCGGCGTCGGCCGCCTGCCAGCCGTAGGTGCCGCCGCGCATCCAGTGGTTGGTGTTGCCGAGCGCCACCGCCCCGATGCCGTGCGTCCGCGCCAGTGCGATGGCGCGGTCCATGCTCTGCCAGGCGTTCAGGTTGCCCGGTCCGCCGCGCCCGTCCCAGCGCTCCAGGCCGCCGCGGGCGCGCACCAGTTCGGGTGAGGCGTGAACGGCGATGCGCCCGGCGCGGATCATCCGCACGAAGCGGGGAAAGCGGCTGGCGCCGTGGCTGTACACGCCGTCCCGCGTGGTCTCGGCGAACAGACGGGCGCACAGGGACGCGCGCTCCTCGCTGAAATCCAGGTTGCGCAGCACGGCCGCGAGCGTATGGTGCAGTTCTTCAAAAGGGATGCGGAGCATGGAAACAGCCAGCATAGCGCGTGGTTGAATCGCGGGTTGGCGCAACAACCGGAATCTCTGTCCTGTGGGAGCCCGCGTGCGTCCGTAGATTCGGCAGCGACATCCGGCGGCTTCCAATCCGTGTGCATCCGCGTCCATCCGCGGCCCGCTCCAGTAGTTGTCCCAAGCAGGCAAGGCCCTCGCAAGCCGGAATCCGGATTCAGCCGCGGATGGACACGGATGCACACGGATCGAATTCGGACGTGCCGGATCGGCGCGGAGATCCCGGCGCTATACTCAGGCTCATGAACCGGCGATATTTCTTCCGTTCCGCGGTAACCGCGGGCGCGGTCCTGCGTAGCGGGCTCGCCGCTGGCCCCAACGATACGGTCCGGGTGGCGTGCGTGGGGGTGCGCGGCCGCGGCAACGATCACATCCGGGCGTACGGCAGGATGCCCAACGTGGAGATTGCCGCCGTCTGCGACGTCGACGAGAGTGTCCTCAACGCGCGCGCCGGCGAGATCGAAAAATCCTCGGGACGCCGGCCGCAAACCCATACCGACTTCCGCAAACTGCTCGAGGACAAGAGCATCGACGCGGTCTCGATCGCCACCCCCAACCACCACCACACCCTCCAGACGGTGTGGGCCTGCCAGGCGGGCAAGGACGTCTACGTCGAGAAGCCCTGCTCCCACGATATGTTCGAGGCGCGCCAGATCGCCGCGGCCGCCGCGAAATACCAGCGCATCGTACAGCACGGCACGCAGCAGCGCTCCGGCGTGGGGCGCGACGCGGTGGAGAAGATGCGCGCCGGCCTGCTGGGCGACGTCTACATGGCGCGCGGCCTCTGTTTCAAGCGGCGCGATACCATCGGGCGCAAGCCGGTCTCGCCGGTCCCGCCGGGCGTCCACTACGATCTATGGCTCGGCCCCGCGCCGGAACACGAGTTCACCGCCAACCGCTTCCATTACAACTGGCACTGGTTCTGGGATTACGGCAACGGCGACCTCGGCAACCAGGGCGTGCACCAGTTGGATATGGCCCGCTGGGGGCTGGGCGTCCGGTACCCCACCAAGGTCAGCGCCACCGGCGGGCATTTCATGTTCGACGACGACCAGGAGACCCCCAACACCCTCAATGTGAGCTTCGAATTCGACGACGGCGGCAAGAAGAAGATGCTGGTTTTCGAGGTCCGCCACTGGATCTCGAACCACGAGGCCGGCATCGGCGAGCCCGCTCCGGGCAACACGGTCGGCACCGTGTTCTACGGGTCCAAGGGCTATCTCGCGGTTTGGGACGAGGACCACAGCAAGTACGCCAGTTTCCTCGGCCGCGAGCAAACGCCCGGGCCCTCCTCCGGCGAGTCCACCAATCACTGGGCCAACTTCATCGCCGCCGTGCGCAGCCACAACGCGGCGGAGTTGAACGCGCCCATCGAGGAGGGCGCCATCTCGACTACTCTGGTCCACCTCGCTAATCTCTCCTACCGGCTGGGACGCACCCTCCACTTCGATGCCGCGGCCTATTCCTGCACCGGCGACCCCGAAGCCAACCGCATGTTTCAACGCGTCTACCGCCGGCCTTTCACCGTGCCCGAGCGGGTGTGATCCGCCGCGAGGTCCCGCGGCCCTTGTGCTACGCTGGCTGTACCGATGCCCAGTGATTGCGGCGGAGCAGTGTGTTCCCTCGAAGCCGGGCGCCCCTATCTCTCCATCGTCGCCACCGCGCGCAACGGCAATCACGGGGGCAACCTGCTGGACCGGATACAGGTTTTCGTCTCCGGCTGGATCGAGCAGGCGCGCCGCCACAACCTGCCGTCGGAACTGATCCTGGTGGAATGGAATCCGCCGGAGGACCGGCCGCGGCTGGCCGAGGCGCTGCACTGGCCCGCGGATACCGGCTCCACGCAGGTGCGCATCATCGAGGTTCCCGGAGAGATCGATCGCCGCAACCGGCGCGCCGGGGCGCTGCCGCCCGGCCAGACGATCGCGAAGAACGTGGGCATCCGGCGGGCGCGCGGCGAATTCATCCTGGCCACCAATACCGGCATCCTGTTCTCCGGCGAGATGGTGCGCTTCCTCGCCGCGCGCAAGCTCGAAAAGGGCAAGCTTTACCGCACCGACCGCTACGACGCGGCCGCCGGCGTTCCGGCCGGGGGATCGCTCGACGAGCAACTGGCCTGGTGCCGCAGCCACGTCGCCCGGCTCTGCGCGCGCCACGGCATCTACCGGCTCACGGCGGACGGTATGCGCGAAAACCCGCCCGGCGATATCGTCCCGCCCGGCTCCGGCATCTGGTTCGGCGAAGGCTGGTTCGAACCCGAGAGCGCCGTCACCGGCGGCTTCCGCTGGATGGCCTCCGGCGCGGAAGTGTTTCTGCAGGCGCCCGGCGGCGGCGGCGCCCTCACGTTCGAGGCCGAAGCCGGGCCCGGAGCGGGCGCGCCGCCCCACACGCTACAGGTAATCGACGACGACGGGAAGGTGGCCGCCGAGTGGCTGCTGCTCAGCCGCACCACGCTCCGGCTGGACATCCCCGCTACCCAGGGCGGACGCCGCCGCATCCGCTTCCGCGTCCCTGGCGGCGGGCTGCCCACCACCGGCGATCCGCGCATCACCGACTTCCGTTTCTACCGCATCGAGTGGATGGAGACCAGGACGCCCGATTTCGCGCTCCGCCCCTTCGCCGCGACCGTAAGAAAGTGGATGCCCATCCTGCTCCGCCTGGTGAAGGATCGCCTGCTGGCCCAGCCGCTCTCCTTCCCGGTGGCCGGTCCCCGCGCCTTTCTCCGCGCCGCGCGGCTGCTCCGCCTGCTGGGCGGCGATATCTTCGATCGCGGCGCCACCTTCCGGCTTGGCGGCGGCTGGCACTCGTTCGAGGACATCGGAGGCATCACCTTCCGCTGGGCGCACGGCGACTCCGAATTCGGCGTCTGTTTCCAGGACGGCACGGCGTGCCTGGCCATGCTGGTCGAGCCCGGCCCCTCGATCGGTTTCCAACCCTTCGATCTCGTCGTCCGCATCGAAGGCAGGGAGGAAGGCCGCGCGCGCATCCGCGGCGTCACCTATGTCGAATTCGATCTGCCGGTCCGGCAGGGCCGGGAGGTCCTCCTCAACCTGACGCCGGAGAACCCCGCCGGCGCGTGGGGACAACCCATCGCCCATGAAGCGCGGACGCTCGACTATCGCGTCCTCGCCTGCGGACGGGGCCGGCCCGGGCGCCCGCTTCCCGCCGGGCCGGCTCCGCCGGACGGCCGGTGGCCCACCCGCGTCCTCGCCATTCGCCCCGCCGGAACCGATTGGGCCGCCGCTCTCGCGCCGCAGGCCGGCGCCATCGCCGAAATGGGCCGGCCCCCTTTCCTCCACCTCCACGCGTGCGGCGATTTCCAGATGATGGCCCGCGAAGACTGGTACGATGTGCGCGGCTACGCCGAGCTCGACGACCTCTCCATGCACCTGGACTCTCTGCTCAGCTACGCCGCCTGCTACGCCGGCAAGCAGGAGGTCTTGCTGCCCGATCCGATGCGCATCTATCACATCGGGCACGGCACGGGCTCCGGCTGGACCGCGGAAGACCGCGGGGTGCGCCCGGAGAGCGCCGCCGGCGCCGCCGGTGCAGACGTTGCCGCCCTGGCCGCTCAGATGCGCAGCCTCCACGCCGCCATGATTTTCAACCTCGATCATTGGGGTATGGCCGGCGAACCACTCCGCGAAACCACGCTCGAGCGCACGGAGGCGGCGAAGTAAGTGCCCGCCCGCCCGCAGCCCTATATTTCGGTCGTCGCCGCGGCGCGCAACGATAACCATGGCGGCGATATGACCCGCCGCATGCAGGCCTGTCTCGATAGCTGGATCGAACAGGCGCGGGCGCTCGGCCTGCCGAGCGAATTCATCGTGGTCGAGTGGAATCCGCCCGCCGGCCGTCCGCCGCTCCCCACCGAACTCCGCCTGCCCGCGGACGATCCCCTCTGCGCCGTGCGCTTCCTGGAAGTCTCCCGCGAGATCCACCATTCGCTCCCCTTCGGCGACGCCATCCCCTTCCACCAGATGATCGCCAAAAACGCCGGTGTGCGCCGCGCCGCGGGCGAATTCGTCCTCGCCACCAACATCGACATCCTCTTCTCCGCCGCGTTGATGCGCCATCTCTCCGAACGCAAGCTCGACCCCAGGGCCTTCTATCGCATGGACCGGTGGGACATCGCGCGCGCGATCCCCTGCCCCGCCCCCGTGGAAGACGTTCTCGCCTTCGCCGCCGCCAACCTGAAGCGCGTCTGCGCGCGGGAAGGCACGTGGGCCTCGGCCGGCGACGGCATCCGCCCCGTCGAAACCCCCGATATCGTCGCGCCCGATTCCGGTATCCGGCTGGGCCGCGGCTGGTACGGCGTCGAAAGCGGCGACGGCTTCACCAAGCGCTCTCCCGGCCCGATCGCCGAACTCGTGCTCGAACGCCCGCACGCCGCGTCGCACCTCGTCATCGAAGCCGACGCCGGCCCCTCCGCCCGCGGCGGCCGCGCCGAATGGCAGGTGCTCGATTCCTCCGGCGCCGCCGCGGCGTCGGTCCCGGTCGAGGGCCGATGCCGTCTCCGCCTCACTCTCCCCAGCGGCCCGCGCGGCTGCGCCGTGCGGCTGCGCCACGCCCGCCCCGGACTCGGACTCAGGGAGGATGTCCGCCTGCTCGAACTGCGCGTCTTCTCCATTCGCTGGGAGCCCGGCGCCGCCGGCGAAGGCTGGAGCTTCGACGTCCTCGACCGCGCCCCCGGCGCCGATTGGAGCACCCGCATCCCCTCCGTCAGCCCCTACGCCGCCACCATGCGCGATCCCTTCCACCTGCATACCAACGCCTGCGGCGATTTCACGATGATGTCGCGCGACGCCTGGAGCGCCCTCCGCGGCTACCCCGAATTCCCCATCTGGCCCACCCATCTCGACTCCCTGCTCTGCTACACCGCCTATCACGCGGGCTTTGCCGAGGTGACTCTGGAGGACCCCATGCGCGTCTATCACATCGAGCACCCCGCCGTCTGGACCCCCGAAACCGAGGAGGAGCGCGAGGCCCGCGCCGCACAGCGCGGAGTCCCCCTCCTCAGTTACCAGACCTTCGTCGAACTCTGCCAGTTCATGCGCCGCTTCAACGCCCCGCTCATCTTTTGCGGCGCCGGATGGGGCCTCGCGGGCCATCACCTGCCGGAGACGTCCTTCTAAGGAGGCTGCTATGTGGCACGGCGATTATCTCTTCCTGCTGAGCAACCTGGTCAAAAAGGATTTCAAGGTCCGCTACCGCAACATGTCGCTCGGCGTCTTCTGGTCCCTGCTGAATCCGCTCGTGACCATGGGGGTGTTGACGTTCATCTTCACGCGCATCTTGCCCAGCGGACAGCGCAACTTCCCGGTGTTCGTCCTCTGCGGCCTGGTGCCCTTCAACTTCTTCACCATGGCGTGGGCCAGCAGCACCGGTTCCCTGCTCGAAAACGTCTCGCTCATCAAGCGCGTTCCGGTGCCGCGCGAAGTCGTGCCCATCGCCACCGTGATCGGCAACAGCATCCACCTGCTGATTCAAATCGCTCTGTTGCTGGTCTTCACCCTGGCCTTCGGCCTCGGCGTCAACCGCTACTGGCTTTGGCTGCCCCTGGTGTGGATGCTCGAGATCGCCTTCGTCTGCGGCATTGCGATGATTACCGCCGCCGTCAACGTCTACGTGCGCGACACCCGCTACATCGTCGAATCCGTGAACGTCGCGCTCTTCTGGATGGTGCCGATCTTCTATTCCTTCGACAGCGTTCCGCCGCGGTACCGCGAACTCTACGCCCTGAACCCCGTCGCCGCCCTCGTGCTGGCGATGCGTAACGTCCTCATGGAAGGCGTTCCGCCGCCGCCCGGCCTGCTGTGGAAACTGGCCGGCGTCTCGTTGCTCAGCCTGGGCCTCGGCTGGCTCGCCTTCCGCAAACTCAAGCAAGGGTTTTACGATTACATCTAGCCCATGGCCGTCATCGAAGTAGACCGCGTCTCCAAAACCTTCCCGCGCGCCCGGGAAGCCAAACTCCTGCGCACGCACATCGAGGAGATGTTCCATCACAAACGGCGCAATCCGTTTTACGCGCTCAAGAACGTCTCCTTCCGCCTCGAAAAGGGCGAAGCCCTCGGGGTCATCGGCGGCAACGGCGCCGGCAAGACCACCCTGCTCAGCCTTGTCTCCGGGCTCTGCCGCCCCGAAGAAGGCACGGTCACCGTGCGCGGACGCGTCGCCCCCATGCTCGAACTCGGCTCGGGTTTTCATCCCGACCTCACCGGGGCGGAGAACGTACTGCTCAACGCTTCCCTGCTCGGACTCTCCCGGCGGCAGGCGCTCGCGGCTTACGGCCGTATCGTCGAGTTCTCCGGTGTCGGCGAGTTCATTGCCGAACCCATCCGCACCTACTCGAGCGGCATGAACGTCCGGCTTGCATTCGCCGTCGCCTCCCACGTCGACCCCGACATTCTCCTGATCGATGAAGTCCTCGCCGTCGGCGACCAGGCATTTCAGGCCAAGTGCTTCGAGCGCATCCACTCCTTCAAGCGCTCGGGGAAGACGCTGCTCTTCGTCTCCCACGCTCCCGGACTCGTGAAGAAAATCTGCGACCGCTGCCTGTGGCTCGAACACGGCCAGGTGAAGATGGACGGCCCCGCGGAAGAAGTGCTGGCGGCGTACCAGGCCGGGTAAGTATCCTCGCCTACAACCGTTTACCATCCGC
>JBBIQR010000249.1:0-7310 GCA_037442245.1 Candidatus Solibacter sp.
GGCTCGCTGCCCCCGCAGGAAACCGGCCTCGCCTGCAACTCCTGGTACGGCAAATTCCACCTCGAGATGCACTACTGGCACGCCGCCCACTTCGCCGCCTGGAATCGCGCGCCGCTGCTCGAGCGCAGCCTCGGCTGGTACGCCGCCATCCTGCCCTCGGCCCGCGAAAAGGCCCGCTCCCAGGGCTACGCCGGAGCCCGCTGGCCCAAGATGACCGCGCCCGATGGCCGCGACAGCCCGTCCAACATCGGACCCCTGCTCATCTGGCAGCAGCCCCACCCGATCGCGATGGCCGAGAGCATCTACCGCGCCGCGCCCACCCGCGCCACGCTCGAGCGCTATCGCGAAGTGGTCCTCGAATCGGCCGCCTTCATGGCTTCCTACGCGCATTACGATGCCACGGGCGCGCGCTACGTGCTGGGTCCGCCGCTCATCCCCGCGCAGGAGAACCATCCGCCGCGGGAAACCTGGAACCCCACCTTCGAGCTCGAATACTTCGATTACGCGCTCGGCGTCGCCCAGCGCTGGCGCGAGCGCCTCGGCATGGCGCGCGAGCCCCAATGGGACGCCGTCCGCGCCCGCCTTTCCGCCCTGCCGGTGAAGGACGGCGTGTATCTCGCGCACGAAAACTGCCCGCAGACGTTCACCGAGCGCAACCGCGATCATCCGTCGATGCTCTACGCTCTCGGGGTCCTGCCCGGACGCAAGGTGGATCGCGAAATCATGCGGCGCACGCTCAAAAAGGTGTTCGCCGAATGGAAGTGGGCCGATACGTGGGGGTGGGACTTCGGCGCGGTCGCCATGACCGCCGCCAGCCTCGGCGAAACCGGCCTCGCCATGGACGCACTGCTCATGGACGCGCCCAAGAACACCTTCCTCCCCAACGGCCACAACTGGCAGCGCGCCAACCTCCCCTGCTACCTCCCCGGCAACGGAGCGCTGCTACTGGCCGTAGCCCATATGGTGGGGCGCAACGCGTTCCCGAAGGAGTGGGACGTGCGCGCCGAAGGGTTCCCCCGGTAAGCCGGGATTTTCACGGCAGAGGGCCGAAATCCGCCGCGAGAATCCCGGCGACCTGGCCGCGCAAGCCGGGGCACCGGTTCGTGGCGGCGCGCCACACCACATCCCAGTCGATGCCGAAGTACGCATGGATGAGGATGTTGCGGAAGGCCACGATCTGGGCCCAAGGCACGTCGGGATGCCGGCTCGAGAGTTCCGCCGACACGCGTGCCGCCGCTTCGCCGATCACGCTCAACTTCTGCACGACCGCGCTCCGCAGCATCTCGGACTCTTGAAACGCGCGGAAATCAGCTCCGGCTATGAATTCGGCGATGTGATCGGCGGCCTCCACAATGTCGTGGAGATACAGACGGTCATGCCGCATACACGAGCCGGGCTTCTTCCAGGACGGCGGTCCGGATCAGAGGCTTCAGCCCGTTCTTCGAGACCAGGTCCACCTTCCGGCCCAGCAGCCGCGACAGGTCCAGCATCAATCCCGCGTAGTCCACCAGATCCACCTTTGCATCCGGCAGGAATTCCACCAGAAGGTCGAGGTCGCTTTCGGGTCCCATCTGGTTCCGCGCGGCCGATCCGAACACCGAGAGTTCCCTCACCCCATACCGCAGGCAGACGTCCGCCAGTCTGGCTTCTTCGACCTGCGCGCAGCCTAACTGGAGAATCCGGCTCATTGTGCTGCCTCCATTAGGGCTGAATTAGGCGAAAAGCAGCCGGCCCCTCGGCTCTGGAATCGAGCGGCCGAGTTCGCGGGCGGTTTCGATCCATTCCTGGATGACGGTTTCCACGTTCTCCAGAGCTTGAATGCGCGTGCCGCCATCCGCGGCGCACCCGGGCAACTCCGGCACCTCCGCGATGAACGCTTCGTCCTCGGCGCTCCAGTAGAGGATGACCTCGTATTTCGTCATTCAAGCCCCTCTGATAGTTTATATCGAACGATGACGGCGCGAACCTGCTTGACCTGATACGGTTTCGCCAGCGAACCGCGCGGCTGCAAATTCAGGATTTCGTTGACGCCGGTCTTGCTAAAGATGTGATGATCCCCGCGTATTCTTTCTACGAAGCCCAAGCCAGCCAACAGTGACCGCAGGTCCTCGAAGCGGACGTTGGAATCTTACGCCCCGCTGAGGATCTGTCGGAGAACTCGCTTCCGCACTTTCTCATTATGACTGCCCAGAGGCCCACAAATGCGGGCTTCGCGTAGCATAACGGCGCGTTCCTCCTGGCAGTTTCCTTCGCCCGGCCTTCGCCCCCGCTCCGGCCCTGCTAATAACGCTCCGCCCATGCCGTCCTGGCTGGTATGAAGGCACAACTACTCTCCGCGACGCTGCTCAGCGCATTTTCCGGCGTTCTCGCGGCCGCCGATCCGACTCTGTTGAACCTGGTCATGCCGGACGCCAAGGTGGTCGCCGGCGTCAACGTGGAGCAGGCCAAGGGCACGCCCTTCGGCCAGTGGGTGCTCAACCAGATTCAGACCAAAGACGCCGATATGCAGAAGCTGGTCACCCTCACCGGCTTCGACCCGCGCCGCGACGTGCGCGAAGTGCTCGTCGCCACCAACGGCTCCGCCCAGTCCAAGACCGGTCTCGCGCTCGCCCGCGGCAACTTCGACATCGCGAAGATCACGGCCGCCGCCACCACCGCCGGCAAGGATGTCGCCAGCGAAACCTACGCCGGCCTGACCATCCTCGAGGACGCCAAGGCCACCCACGGCATCGCCTTCCTCGATAGCACTACCGTGGCCGCCGGCGACCTGGCCAGCGTCAAAGCCGCCATCGACCGCCGCTCCGGTTCGTCCTCCCTGCCCGCCGCCGCCATCGTCAAGATCAACCAGTGGAGCAACGCCCAGGATGCGTGGGGCATCTCGCTGGTCCCGCCCTCCTCGCTCGCCCCGCCGCAGGCCGCCACGACCCAGCATCCCAACCCCATGTTCGCCGCCGCCCAGAACGTGCAGCAGGCCTTCGGCGGCATCAAGTTCGGCGATAACGTGGTGATGAGCGCCCAGGCCCTCTGCGATACCGCGCAGAACGCCACCGCGCTCGGCGACGTGGTCAAGTTCCTCATCAACCTCGCCCAGATGCAGGCTCAACAGCAGCCGCAAGCCAAGGCCCTGATCAACTCCGTGACCGTCACCCCGAGCGGCACCTCGCTCAATATCGCGGCCAGCCTGCCCGCGGACGTCTTCATCCAGATGCTCGAATCCGGCAAGCAGCACGCCGCCGCCCCCGGAGCCGCCGGCAACGTGCCCCGCCGCCAGATGAGCGGACCCGAAAACCGCAAGTAGCTAACTCGTCTCCTTCTCCTGCTCCGTCCCAGGGGGCGTTGCCGGACACAGGTCCTTGTAGAACGGACAGTGCCGGCAACGCTCTCCTTCATTCAAGGGAAACTCCAGCTTCGCCTGCGCCTCCTGAAACTCCCGCACCACCTGCTCCGGACTCTCGATCAGCGTCGGCGCCAGGTCGATCTCCACCACCCGGTCCGGCCGCAGAAAGTGCAGGTACGCACGGTCCGGCGCGCGCCCCGCCATCCGCTCCACCGCCATCGCGTAGAGCCGCAGTTGCAGCGCGTAATCGGCCGCGCGAGCGGCGGCATCGGCGGCGCGCACGTCGTCGGTCTTGTAATCGACGATCGCCACCTCCCCGCCTTGCTCGAACCACAGGTCGATCTGCCCGCGCACCACCAGCCCGCCCACCGCCATCAGAAAATCGCTCTCGCGCTCCACCCGCTCCGCGCGCGCCGCCCTCCGGCCCAACTCGCTGCGCCGGAACACCGCCGCCAGCCGCTCCGCTTCCGGAGCCGCATCCGGCACGGCCGCGCCCGCCAGCAGCGCGTGAACCTGCGTGCCCAGTTCGCTGGCCGCCAGTTCGCGGTCTTCCTCCTCCCCCGGTTCCTCCACGCGCCGCGCGCGCCCTTCATAGCCCAGGTACCGGCCCAGATAATACTGCCGCGGACAGGCCGCGAACTTCGCCAGCGCCGTCACCGTCGCGTTCGCGTCGTACTGCTCGTCCGCCGCCGGCGCTGCCACCGTCTCCGCCGGGCGCGACTGCTCCTCCGTCGGCGGACGCACCAGCAACTCGGGATCGCCCGCCGCCACCCGCACCCGCAGCGTCCACTCCTCGCCGTGCGGCGATTCGCGCCGTTCCACCGCTTCCCGCGGCGTCCCCGGATCCAGTCCCAGCCGCTCCGCCACCACCTTGCTCCAGTTCGCCGGCTTCTTATCGGAGGTCGAAAAGCTCAGTACCAGGTGCTCCTCGGCGCGCGTCATCGCCACGTAGAGCAGGCGGTGGCTCTCTTCCTCGTCGCGCTGCTTCCACTCCTCGTGCAGCGCGTGCAGGAACAGGTCGTTCTTGTGGCCGCGGGTCGCCGGGTTCAGCCAGCGCGCCCCCAGCCCGTGGCGGCGCGAGAATCCTACCACCGGCGTGCTGTTGTTCACGCCCTTGCTCAGCGCCGCCACGAACACCACCTTGTACTCCAGCCCCTTGGCCGAATGCACCGTCATGATCTTGACCGTGTCCGAGGAATCCTCCGGCGGCGCATCCGGCTCCCGCGGATTCTCGTCGCGCAGCAGCGCCAGTTCCTCCACGAACTCGTCCAGTGTCATGCCCGCCGCCGCGTCGCGCGCCTGCGCCAGGAACTTGTCCACGTTCGGCGACCACGGGTAGCCCGCTTCGTCCAGCGCCACCGCCAGCAGCCGGTCGAAGCCCGCCGATTCCCGCCGCATGCGCCACTCCGCGAGCCGCTCCCGGAACGCCGCCAGGTGCGGCGCCGTCGCCTCCCGCAACCCCCGCCCGATGCTCCCTCCCTCCATCTTCAGCCGCAGCAGGTCCTCGTCGCTCGCGCCCACCAGCGGCGAACGCAGCACCACCGCCAGGCTGATTTCATCCCGCGGATTGGCGATCGTCCGCAGCAGGTGCACCAGGTCGTTCACTTCCCGGCTCTCGTAAAAACCCCGCCCGCGATTCACCACGTACGGCACGTTCGCCGCGTCCAGCGCCGCCGCAATCGCCCCGATCGATTCCGTATTCCGCACCAGCACCGCGAAATCGCTGAACGCCCGCCCGCTCATCTCCAGAATCCGGCGCGCGATCCACTTCCCCTCGCTCTCCGGCGACGCCGCCGCCAGCGCTTCCACCGCGAACTCCGGCGCGTCGTCGAATTCTCGCGCCGGCAACAGCCGCCGCCGCACGATTCCCGGCTGCCCGTCCGTGATCGTCTCCACCGCCCGCAGAATATCCGCCCGGCTGCGGAAGTTTTCCTCCAACTCCACCAGCCGGCCCCCGCCCGCCTTCACTTCCTCCCGGTACCGCTCGAAACCCTCCGGCTCCGCGTGCCGGAACCCGTAGATCGACTGGTTGATGTCGCCCACCGCGTAGAACCGCTCCGGCGGACGGATATGGCGGATCAGTTTCGCCTGCTGCCCGTTCGTGTCCTGAAACTCGTCCATCAGGATGTGGTCGAACTGCCGCCGCAGTCGCCCGCGCGCCTCCGCGTTCCCCTCCAGCAGCCCCACCGTGTACTCTTCCAGGTCCGAATAATCCAGCGCCGCCGCCGCGCGCTTCCGCTCCCGGTACCGCCGGTCGAACCGCCGCAGAATCTCCATGAGCAGCGCCCGCTCCCGCGCGTAGTGCTCCGTGATCAGCGTGTACTCGACCGTCCCCATCTGATCCTTCAACCGCCGGACCAGTTCGTACGCGCCGTTGCCCTTCTTGCACTTGTTCAGGTTGACCTTGAACGCCGCCAGCGCTTCCAGGGACGCCCGCGTCGAGTTGGCCGCGATCATCCTCTCCGCCGCCTCCAGCGCGCCTTCCAGGTGCTCGCGCTGCGCCGCGCTCCATCCCGCCAGGCTCTCCCCGCGAATCGCGTCCAGCGTCTCCTCGACGTCCTCGACGGTGATGCCCTCCGGCGCCGGGAACCGCGTCAGGCTCTCGATCCCCATCCCCGCCCCGCGCATCGTGTCGTACGCGTTCAGCACCGCCTCTTCGAAGTCGTACGAGGAAAGCCCGCGGATCAGCGCCCGCAATTCCGCCGGACGCTCCTCGAAGAGCCCGTCCATCACCTCCCGGATCGCCTCCTGCCGCATGCGCCACGCCGGACGCTCGTCCACCACCGCGAACTCCGGATCGATCCCCGCGAATACCGCGTTCTCCCGGAGCAGGCGCGCGCAGAAGCCGTGCACCGTCGAGACCCACGCCCGCTCCAGCCGCGCCCTCAGATCCGGCCGCTCGCGGAACGCCTCCGCCACCTTCTTGCGCATGTTGGCCGCGGCTTTTTCGGTGTACGTGATCGCCAGGATGCGCTGCGCGTCCACTCCGGCGTCCTTCACCAGCCTCCGGAAATACTCCACCAGCACGGTGGTCTTGCCCGACCCCGGTCCCGCCACGATGCACGCGTCCACATCGCGCCGCTCCACCCCTGCCGCTTCGATCTGCGCCTGCGTGAACGGAAACGCGCTCACCCTTCTTCCTCCTCCGCCTGCTCCGCGAACTCCGCCAGGCTGACCCGGCACGCGTCCCGCGCGTCGCAGTACCGGCACTTGGCCGTATCCGCCGGCGCCACTTCCACGCTGCCCCCGCGAATCCGTCCCACGATCTCGAGCGCCCGCTCGCGCGTCCGCTCCAGCCAGTGCTCCGGAAACGGCTCGGCCGCGACCGCGCCGCCCGCCGCCGCGCCCCACCCGGCGTACTCGAGCCCGCCGCGCAGCCCGATGTAGAAGACGCCCGCCGCCTGCGCCCCCATCATCCGCTCCGCCGCCATCAGGTACACCGGCGCCTGCAAAAGATTCCCGTCCGCCAGCTTGTCCTTCACGTTCTTAGCCACGCTGTACTTGTAGTCGATCACGTACACCTTGCCGTCCGCCGTGGTGTCGACGCGGTCGATGCGTCCGTTCAACACCACCCCCGGCGCCAGTTCCAATTCGAAGCCCTCTTCGGTGCGGGTAGCGACCGCCGCCCGCGGCCATGTATCCTCTTTCACGAATCGCATCAGGTCGTCCAGCATCGCGTTGCGCAGCCGCTCCGTGTGATATCCGCGCGGAATCCGCTCGTCTTCGAGAAACCCGGCCAGTTTGCGCTCGAACAGCGGCCCCAACTCCTGCGAAAGCGCCCACCACTCGGCCAGCACCGCGTGAACCAGGTTCCCCTGCGTCAGGAAATTCAGCCGCTGCTCCGGCCGCTCCGGACGCGTGCGCAGCCCCAGTGTCCGCACCGCGAAGAACTGAAACGGGCATTGCAGAAACGCTTCCAGCCGCGTCGGCGAAAACCGCTGCATGCTGCCGCCCAGCCACGCGAGCAGCGCCG
>JBBIQR010000250.1:0-7300 GCA_037442245.1 Candidatus Solibacter sp.
GGGCTGCTGGAGACGCTGGCGGAACCGAACGTGCTCACCACCAACGGCAAGGCCGCCGACTTCGTGGCGGGCGGCGAATTCCCCTTCCCGATGGTGCAGGGCGGGGCGGGCGTGGGCGCGGTGACGATCTCGTTCCGCGAATTCGGCATCAAGATCAAATTCCTGCCGAAGATCACGCCGCGGGGGACGATTCATTTGCAGGTGGCACCGGAGGTGAGCGCACTGGATTACGCGAACGCGGTGAGTTTCCAGGGGTTCACGATTCCGGCGTTGAGCACGCGGCGGGTGCAGACCGAAGTGGAACTGGAGGGCGGCCAGAGCTTCGTGATTGCGGGCCTGCTGGATCAACGGATGACGGAGACATTGAACAAGATACCGGGGCTGGCGAACATTCCGCTGTTAGGGAAGCTGTTCACGAGCCGGGCGGCGGCGAAGAACAACTCGGAACTGATGGTGATCGTGACACCGGAGATCGTGCGACCGATTCCGGCGAGTCAGAAGATTCCGGAGCTGGTGTATCCGCAGCCGTTCATGGAGCACAGCACGAAGATCCCGATGGAGACTCCGGGAATCGACCAGACGGGACCGGTGCCGGTGAAAGCGCCGCGGGAGAGCATGCCGGTGGAAGAGCTGGTGAATCAGCGGAAGGAAGGGCAGGCGGCGCCAACGGCGACGATGCCGCCGTACATGCTGATGCCGGTGCAACCGGGGCCGGCCGCCGCACCGGCGGGGAGCAGTTCACCGCCGAAACCCGACGGCGGCGGGAACTAAGGGAAACGGGTACCTGGAGACGCGACATGTATCCGCTGACAATCGGACTTGCAATAGAAAACCGGGAGCTATGGGACCAGGTGCAGGCGACGCTGGGCGGGTTGCCGTTCCGGGTGATCGTAGAGCACCAGGACGTGGGAGACGTGTCCAACTTCATGGACCGGCTCGAGCGCATGCGTCCGAACGTGGTGCTGGTGGACATCAGCGGCTGGAAGGAGCCGCTGGAGGGGCTGGTATCTTCGATCCGGGGAGCAGCGGGCGATCCGATGATCGTGGCGCTGAACACGCACGCCGAATCGGGTGCGATCCTTTCGGCGATGCGGGCGGGGGTGAACGAGTATCTGTTCCCGCCGTTGCAGGATTCGCTGCGGAAAGCGCTAGAGAAACGGAGCGTGGACATCAGCCGGCGTCCGGGCGGCGGGGCCAAGGGCGGGGGTAAGGCGATCGGGTTTCTGAGCGCGAAGGGCGGGTGCGGCGCGACGACGCTGGTCTGCCACGTGGCGGCGGAACTGGGGCGGCTGAACAACCGGGTGCTGTTGACGGACCTGGACCTGGACGCGGGGATGATCGCGTTCATCACCAAGACCAAGTCGATGTATTCGATTCTGGACGCGATCAACAATCTGCACCGGCTGGACATCTCCTACTGGAAGGCGCTGGTATCGAACGGGATTCCGGGGGTGGAGATCATCTCGTCGCCTTTGGCGCTGGCGGCGAAACAGGCGCCGAAGGACGAGCAAGTGCAGCAGGTGCTGGCGTTCGCGCGTCCGCACTACGACTGGACTTTGGTGGACCTGGGGCGGAGCCTGAGCCGGCTGGGGATGGCGTCGCTGGACGAGATCGACGAAGCCTGCCTGGTGACGACGCTGGAGGTTCCGGCGCTGCACCAGTGCAAGCAGATTATTCAGACACTGCTGGACAGCGGATACGGCAAGCACCGGGTGAAGCTGATTCTGAACCGTGCGCCGAAGCGGCTGGACATCGCGCCGAGCGAACTGGAGAAGATGCTGGGGCTGCCGATTTTCTTCATGGTCCCCAACGACTACCCGGAACTCTACGAAACCTACGCCGAAGGGCGCATGTTGAACCGCAACTCGGAGTTGGGGCGGCAAATCGCGAAGCTGGCGGCGAAGCTGGCCAACATCGAGGAAGACAAGGGCGCCCCGAGCGGCAAGAAGAGACTCTTTTTCGGATAAGACGGAGGCAAGATGGCAGCCATTCTGGAATCAGCAACGAGACCGGGCGACAACCGGGAGACCGGTTGGGTGAACCGCCTGTTTACGCGGGAAGGCTCGACGCCGGAGTACCAGGAGTTGAAGTTCACGCTGCACCGCAAGCTGCTGGACCGGATCAACCTGGAGGCACTTTCCTCGATGGCTGGGGAGCGGGTGCGGGCGGAGATCCGGGCGGCGGTGGCGAAGCTGGTGGAAGAGGAGAAGACGCCGCTGAGCCTGGTGGAAAAGGACCGGGTGATCGAGGAAATTCTCGATGAGGTATTCGGTCTGGGGCCGCTGGAACCGCTGTTGCAGGATCCGACGGTGAGCGACATTCTGGTGACGACTCCGCGGCTGGTGTACGTGGAGCGCGGCGGCAAGCTGTACCGCACGCCGGTGGAGTTCAAGGACGACGCGCACCTGCTGCGGATCATCGAGAAAGTGGTATCGCGGGTGGGGCGGCGCGTGGACGAATCGTCGCCGCTGGTGGACGCGCGGCTGCCGGACGGATCGCGCGTGAACGCGGCGATTCCGCCGGTGGCGGTGGACGGACCTTTGCTGAGCATCCGCCGGTTCGGGCGGCACGCGTTGAAGGGCGAGGATCTGGTGGCGAAGGGGGCGATGACGGAGGGGATGCTGGACCTTTTGAAGGCGTGCATCAGGGCGCGGCTGAACATCCTGATCTGCGGCGGAACGGGTTCCGGTAAGACGACGCTATTGAACGCGCTGTCGTCGTACATTCCGGAAGACGAGCGGATTGTGACGATCGAGGACGCGGCGGAATTGCGGCTGCAGCAGACGCACGTAGCGCGGATGGAGACGCGGCCGGCGAACGTGGAAGGGACGGGCGCGATCCACATCCGGCAACTGGTAATCAACTCCCTGCGTATGCGGCCGGACCGGATCATCGTGGGTGAAGTCCGCGGCGAGGAAGCGCTGGACATGTTGCAGGCGATGAACACGGGCCACGACGGATCGCTGACGACGATTCACGCGAACACACCGCGCGACGGACTGGGGCGGCTGGAAGTGATGGTGGGTATGGCGAACGCGAACATGGGGATCCGGTCGATCCGGCAACAGATCGCGAGCGCGGTGGACCTGTTCGTGCAGACGTCGCGGTTCAGCGACGGGACGCGGCGGATCACGCACATCACGGAAGTGGTCGGGATGGAGCAGGACATCATCACGCTGCAGGACATTTTCCTGTTCGAGAAGACGGGGATCACGGAAAACGGCAGGGTGCTGGGGCGGTTCCGGGCGACGGGCATCCGGCCGAAGTTTTACGACCGGCTCAAGGCCTGCGGCATCACGCTACCGGCGCAGATGTTCCAGACCGTGGTGGAGGTTAACTGATGCCGCTGAGCGTGATCGTTTCGTTCGTCGTCGTATTCGCGCTGATGCTGCTTGCCGTCAGCTTGGCGCTGAAGTTTTTCGACGCGCGGCGGAAGAAACAGGTCGCGGATATGCTGGACATGGCCTCCGGGGAGACCAAGGTCAGTGTCACGAACCTGCTTAAGGAACTGGAGCCGGACCGTCCGACGGGGATGAAGCGTCTGCTGGCTTCGTTCCAGTTCTCCAAGCACGCGGCGGAGCAGATTCAGCAGGCGGGGCTCAACTGGTCGCCGACGCGGCTGATCGCGGCGATGGGGCTGATGGCGATACCGGGGCTGGGCATCGGCTCGATGGTTCCGTTTCTTTTGAACGGGCCGGTGACGGCGATTATTCTGGCGGCGGTGTTTGGCGGGATGCCGTATTTCATCGTGCGGCAGAAGCGCAGCAAGCGGCTGGCGACGATGGAGGAGCAGTTCCCCGAGGCGCTGGACTTTCTATCGCGGTCGATGCGGGCGGGCCACGCGTTCTCGATCAGCCTGGAGATGCTGGGGGAGGAGATGGCGGACCCGCTGGGGCAGGAGTTCCGGGCGCTGTTCAACGAGCAGAACCTGGGAGCTCCGCTGGACCTGGCGCTGCGCAACTTCGCGGCGCGGGTACCCTTGCTGGACGTGCGGTTCTTCACGTCGTCGGTATTGCTGCAGAAGCAGACGGGCGGCAACCTGAGCGAGATTCTGACGCGGCTGGCGTACGTGATCCGGGAGCGGTTCCGGCTGAAGGGGCAGGTGAAGGCGGCGAGCGCGCACGGGCGGCTGACGGCGACGATTCTGACGCTGCTGCCGGTATTCACGATGCTGGCGCTGCTGATCGTGGCGCCCGGCTATCTGCAAGGGATGGCGGCGGACAGCGACGGGAAGTGGCTGATCGGCGGTGCGATTGTGGCGCAGGTGCTGGGAAATTTCTTCATCAAGAAGATCATCAACATTAAGGTGTGATATGAATCAAGCGCTCTCCCTGTCGGTCTTCGCGTTCCTGATGCTGATGGTATTGCTGAGCTGGGTCGGCTACCGGCTGATCTACAAGCCCGGCAAGATGCTGCGGCAATTGGGCAATCCGGTCATCAGCGAGGCGAAGCGGACGATCATCGACGATGGAGCGGAGCCGGAGGCGAGCACGCTGGTGAGCCTGCTGCACCAGATTGGGGCGCGGGTACCGTCGTCGGAGGCCGAGGTCGCGGGTCTGAAGATGGACCTGGTGCGGGCGGGGTTCCGGGGGGAGAACGCGGTTCCGGTGTTCTACGGGCTGCGCATCGTGGCGACGCTGGTGATGCTGTTTCTGTGCATCATGATGGAAGCCAAGATGCCGCCGAACGCGGTGATGAAGCTGGGACTGATGGCGAGCGGGATCGGGGCGGGATGGGTGTTGCCGCGGTTCATGCTGGAGAAGAAGGTGGCCAAGCGGCAGGAGATTCTGCGGCTGTCGCTGCCGGACGCGCTGGATTTGATGGTGGTATCGATCGAAGCCGGGCTGGGTCTGGACCAGGCGATCCAGCACGTGGCGAAAGAGCTGAGCCTGAGCCACCCGCAATTAAGCGAGGAGATGTCGCTGGTGACGCTGGAAATGCGCGCGGGGAAACGGCGCAGCGAGGCGTTGCGGAACTTTTCGGAGAGGACCGGGGAGCCGGAGTATCGCAAGCTGGTGGCGATTCTGATTCAGAACGACCGATTCGGGACGAGCATGGGGGAGAGCCTGCGCACGCATTCGGACTTCATGCGGACGCGGCGGCGGCAGGAAGCCGAGGAGCGGGCCGGAAAGGTCGGGGTGAAGCTGGTGTTTCCGATTTTCTTTTTCATTCTGCCATCGATGCTGGTGGTGGCGGCGGGTCCGGGCCTCTTGCAGATTTTCAAGTATCTGTTCCCGATGATGAAGCAGATTCACTAAACAAAGGAGCAATGCGCAATGGACACTAACACGATGATTCAGGCGGCGATCTGGGTCGCTGCGGGCGGTATCATGCTGCTCTTCCTGAAGCGGCGGCGCGCGCGTAGAACTACGCGGTAACCGGTTCAGAGAGGGCGGAAAGGAGCAATTCATGGAGTGGGCGATACAGGGGGCAATGTGGCTGGGCGCGGGAGCCGCGCTGGTCATGTTGCTCTCGCGCCGCCGCAAGAGGCGCGTGGCGCGCTAAGGAAGACAGGGGCCGGGCCGGCGAGAGGCAGTGGAGCCCGGCCGGAAAAGTACAATGCCGACGGAAGCGATTTTGAGCCGCCAGAACCCCGATGGCGGCTGGTCCTATATCCGAGGTGTGTCGTGGACGGAACCCACGGTATACGCCGTGTTGTCGCTGACCGCCGCGGGTGAAAACGCGGCGGCCGGACGGGGGCTCGAGTGGCTGCGGCGGAGGCAGTTATCCGACGGGGGATGGGCGCCGCAGGCCGTCATCGACGAGAGTTGCTGGGTGACGGCGCTGGCGGCGCTGATCCCGCCGGAGCAATTGGGCAGGGAGGCGCACGGGCGGGCGATTGGTTGGCTGGTGCGGGCGGAGGGGGAAGAATCGACGACGGCGTACCGGGTGCGGCAGTGGTTGTTGGGGAACACGCTTCCCAAGGAAGACGAATACGCGGGTTGGCCGTGGACGCAGGACGCGGCGGCGTGGGTGGCGCCGACGTCGCTGGCGCTGCTGGCGCTCGGGTTGGAGCAGGGGAGGAATCCGCGGGGGGAGGTGGAGCGGCGGATCGGCGAGGGGCGGAAGTACCTGCTGCGGCGGATGTGCGCGGGAGGCGGGTGGAATCACGGTTCGGTGCGGGCGCTGGGATACGAATCGTCGCCGTATCCGGAGACGACTGGTTTGGCGCTGGCGGCGCTGCGCGGCACGGGGGGGCGCGAGGTGGACGAATCGATCGCGGTGGCGCGGGGGTTTCTGGCGGGCTGCCGGACGGCGGATGGCTACAACTGGCTGCGGCTGGGACTGCTGGCGCACGGAGCGCTGAATCCGGGATGTGGGCCGGCGGGGAAGCCGGTATTCCGCACGGTAATCGAGAACGCGGTGGACGTGTTGGCGACGCAGGCGGAAAGCGGACCTAACGCGTTCTGGGCGGTGTGAGAGCGGGATGGCGAGCGGGATGACGCGAAGGGAATGGATGGCGGCGGCGGCGGGCGGCGGGGCGCTCGGGCTGGCGGGTTGCGCGCAGGCGCCGCGTCCGGTGCGGGCGTCGCGGGTTTCGATCGTGCGGGCCGCGGGGTACGACCAGCGGGTCTACGGGATCGTACGGCGGTTGGTGGCGGAACACGCGGGGGATGTGCGGGGGCGCAACGTGGTGCTCAAGCCCAACCTGGTGGAGTTCGAGCCGGCGAGCAGCATCAACACGCATCCGATCCTGGTTCATGCGGCGATGGAGGCTTTCCGCGCGGCGGGGGCGGCGAGCGTACGGATCGCGGAGGGCCCGGGGCACCGGCGCAACACGCTCGACCTGGCGGATGCGGCGGGGTACTTCGAGACGGTGGCGGGATTCGAGGACGTGTTCACGGACCTCAACCTGGACGATGTAACTCGGGTGCATCCGGCGGGGCAACTTACGCCGATCCAGAAGTTCTACCTGCCCAACACGGTGTTGGGGGCGGACCTGCTGGTCTCGATGCCCAAGATGAAGACGCATCACTGGGTGGGGGCGACGCTATCGATGAAGAACCTGTTCGGGGTGGTGCCGGGCGGGATCTACGGGTGGCCGAAGAACGTGCTGCACTGGGCGGGAATCGAGCGCTCGATCGTCGACTTGCATCGCAGTTTCGCGCGCCACATGGCGATAGTGGATGGGATTGTGGGGATGGAGGGGAACGGTCCGATACAGGGCACGCCGAAGGCGGCTGGGGTGCTGGTTGCGGGGCGCGATCCGGTGGCGGTGGATGCGACGTGCTGCCGGATCATGCGGATCGATCCGGAGCGGATCGGGTATCTGCGGATGGCGGCGGGGGAAGCGGGAGTG
>JBBIQR010000251.1:0-7298 GCA_037442245.1 Candidatus Solibacter sp.
ATCGCGCTGGTGGAGGGCGCGCAGCGGCAGAAGACGCCCAACGAGATCGCGCTGAACATCGTGATCGCGGGACTGACGCTGGTGTTCCCGCTGGCGGTGGTGACGCTGATGCCGTTTGCGTCGTACAGCGTTGCGGCGTCGGGGACGGGGAAAGTGCCAACGGTGGCGGTGCTGGTATCGCTGCTGGTGTGCCTGATTCCGACGACGATCGGGGGGCTGCTGTCGGCGATCGGGATCGCGGGGATGGACCGGGTGATGCAGCACAACGTGCTGGCGATGAGCGGGCGCGCGGTGGAAGCGGCGGGCGACGTGAACACGCTCTTGCTGGACAAGACCGGGACGATCACGCTGGGCAACCGGCAGGCGGTGGAGTTTCTGGCGGCCCCAGGGGTGAGCGAAGCGGAGATCGCGGGCGCGGCGCAGCTTTCGAGCCTGGCGGACGAGACGCCGGAGGGCCGCTCGATCGTGGTGCTGGCCAAGGAGCGGTACGGACTGCGCGGGCGCGAGATGGCGCACAATGCGCACTTCATCGAGTTCACGGCGCAGACGCGCATGAGCGGGGTGGACATGGAGGGGCGGCGGGTGCGCAAGGGGGCGGTGGAGAGCATCGTGCAGTTCGTGCGGGCCAACGGCGGGAGCATCCCGCCGGAACTGACGGCGGCGGCGGACCGCATCTCGCGGTCGGGCGGCACGCCGCTGGCGGTGGCGGACGGAGACCGCGCGCTGGGCGTGATCCATCTGAAGGACGTGGTGAAGGGCGGGATGCGGGAGCGGTTCGCGCAGTTGCGCGAGATCGGGATCCGGACCGTGATGATCACGGGCGACAATCCGCTGACCGCGGCGGCGATTGCGGCGGAGGCGGGGGTGGACGATTTTCTGGCGCAGGCGACGCCGAAGGACAAGATGGACCTGATCCAACGCGAGCAGGCGGGCGGGCGCCTGGTGGCGATGACGGGGGATGGGACCAACGACGCGCCGGCGCTGGCGCAGGCCGATGTCGGGGTGGCGATGAACACGGGCACGATGGCGGCGAAGGAAGCCGGCAACATGGTGGACCTGGACAGCAATCCGACCAAGCTGATCGAGATCGTGGCGATCGGGAAGCAGTTGCTGATGACGCGCGGCGCGCTGACGACGTTTTCAATTGCCAACGACGTGGCGAAATACTTCGCGATCCTGCCGGCGATGTTCTCGGTGACGTATCCGGCGATTGCGCGGCTGAACGTGATGGGGCTGCGGAATCCGGAGAGCGCGATCCTGGCGGCGGTGATCTTCAACGCGCTGATCATCATCGCGCTGGTGCCGCTGGCGCTGCGCGGGATCAAGTACCGGCCGCTGCCGGCGGGCGCGCTGTTGCGGCGCAACCTGCTGGTGTACGGGCTGGGGGGCGTGATCGCGCCGTTTCCGGGGATCTGGCTGATCGACCGGCTGCTGGGAATCCTGGGGTGGGCATAAGGAGCGGAACATGATGCGGCATTTTCTTCCGGCGGTGCGATTGACTCTGGTGATGATGGCGCTCACGGGACTGCTGTACCCGGCGCTGATCACGGGGCTGGCGCGGGTGCTGTTTCCGCGGCAGGCGGCGGGGAGTCTGATGGTGCGCGACGGGCACTTGGTAGCGAGCGAACTGATCGGGCAGAAATTCACGCGCCCGGAGTATTTTCACGGGCGGCCATCGGCGGCGGGCGACGGGTATGACGCGGCCAACTCGGGCGGATCCAACCTGGGTCCGACGAGCCGGAAACTCGCCGACCGGGTGCGGGCGGATGTGGCCGAATTCCGCAAGGAGAACCCGACGGCGGCGGGACCGCTGCCGGCGGACCTGGTGACGGCGTCGGCGAGCGGGCTCGATCCGGACATCAGCCCGGAGTCGGCGTACCTGCAAGTGGAGCGTGTGGCCGGGGCGCGGCACGTCTCCTCCGAGCGGGTGCGGCGGATGGTGGACGCCCATGTACAGGGGCGGCAACTCGGCTTTCTGGGCGAGCCGCGGGTAAACGTGGTGAAGCTGAACCTGGCGCTGGACGCGGAGCTGCGCCAGCCGTATGGTGGGGAGGTAGGAGCGGACACTCGCCGATGACAGGGCGTACGGACTCGCGGCCCGATCCCGAGGCACTCTTGCGGCAGGTGATGGCGCAGGAGCGGCAGGAG
This sequence comes from Candidatus Solibacter sp., assembly GCA_037442245.1. GTDB lineage: Bacteria > Acidobacteriota > Terriglobia > Bryobacterales > Bryobacteraceae > Solibacter. Next base: position 2,149 of record JBBIQR010000251.1, read on the forward strand.
GTGCGGGAGCGGCTGAAGATTTTTCTGGGCTATGCATCGGGAGTCGGGAAGACGGTCCGGATGCTGGACGAAGCGCGCCGGCGCAAGGAGCGCGGGCAGGACGTGGTGATCGGCGCGGTGCAGCCGAGGGTTGGGCCCCAGACCGCGGCGCTGTTGGAGCACTTCGAGGTCGTGCCGTTGAAGGCGGTAGCCGGCGGCGAGGTTCTGGATCTGGAGGCGATCCTGGCGCGGAAGCCGGGGGTTTGCTTTATCGACGGGCTGGCGTACGACAACCCGCCGGGGTGCGGACACGCCGCGCGCTGGCAGGACGTGAAGGAACTGGTGGAACGCGGCATCACGGTGGTGACGTCGCTGAACATCCAGCACATCGAGGAGGAGCGGGAAAAGGCCGAGCGCATCACCGGGAAGCGCGTGACGCAAACGGTGCCCAAGAGCTTCGTCGCGCGCGCGGACGAGATCGTGGTGGTGGACGTTCCCGGCGATCAGTTGCTGGCGCGCACCGGGGAGCACGCGGATCCGGAGCGGGCGCGGCGATTGGGTGAACTGCGGGAGATGACGCTGCTGCTGGCGGCGGAGGTGGTGGACCGGCAGCTTGAGGACGCGCTGGAGGCGCAGGGCGCCGATCCGGCGTGGAGTGCGCACGAGCGCATCCTGGTATGCCTCACGCCGCGCGCCAACGCGTCGCGCATGCTGGCGAGCGGGAAGCGCAACGCGGAGAGGTTCCGCGGCGACCTGCTGGTGGCGTATGTCGAGCAGGCGGGGCTCGGGGTGGAGGAACAGACGCGTCTGGAGGCTGCATTGCGGGAGGCGCGCGATCTCGGCGGCTCGATCCACGTGCTGGAGGGAGACGAGCCGATCGCCACGCTTCTGCGATTCGCGCGCGCCAACCGGATCACACAGATTTTCGTCGGCCACAGCATGCGGGAGAGTTTGTGGAAGCGATGGATGGGCGGTCCGCTGGACCGGCTGATTCGCGGCGCGGAGGGGATGGACGTCCGTGTCTTCCCCCACTGAGAGGACTGTTCCGGCGCGCGGAGGCCTGAGGATCTACCTGGGGTACGCGGCGGGCGTCGGCAAGACGTACCAGATGCTGGAAGAGGGTCAGGCGATGGCGCGCGAAGGGCGCGACGTGGCGATCGGCTACTTCGAGCCGCACGGGCGCAAGGACACGATCGCGAAGACGGAGGGGCTGGAGATCGTGCCGCGGCGCAGGATCGAGTATCGCGGGACGGTCTTCGAGGAGATGGATTTTCCGGGCATCCTGGCGCGGCGTCCCGCGATCTGCCTGGTGGACGAATTGCCGCACACCAACGTACCGGGCGCGGAGCGCGGCAAGCGGTGGGAGGACGTGATCGCGCTGCTCGAAGCGGGGATCGGGGTGTTTTCCACGATGAACATTCAGCACCTGGAGAGCCTCAACGATCAGGTGCTGCAAATCACGGGCATCCGGGTGCGGGAGACGGTGCCGGATTGGGTGCTGCATCGCGCCACTGAAGTGGTGATGGTGGACCTGACGCCGCGGGCGCTGCTGAATCGGCTGATGCGCGGGGTGGTGTATCCGGCGGACAAGGCGCATCGCGCGATGGAGCACTTTTTTCAGGAGTCCACGCTGGTGGCGCTGCGCGAGATGGCGTTGCGGGAGACGGCGCACGAAGTCAACGTGCGGGTGGTGGACATGGGGGCGCGGCTGCCGCGGCTGCCGCTGCCCGGCGCCGGAGACGAGCGGCTGCTGGTGTTCGTGACGGAGACGGAAGGCGCGGAGGCGCTGGTGCGGCGGGCGCGCCGCGTGGCGGATTACCTGGGCGCGGAGTGCTACGCGGTGTACCGGCGCGACGGGGAGCGGGTGGAGCGGGCGGTGGCGCTGGCGCGCACGCTGCACATCGAGACGCGGGAACTGGAGGCGGAGGATGCGGCGGCGGGGCTGGTGGAGTTCGCGCGGACGCACCGGGTGACCCACATCTTTCTGGCGCGGCCGCGGTATGAGGGACTGGGGAGGCTGGCGGGGGCGAACCTGGTGCATCGCGTGGTGGGGATGGCGAAAGAGATGGAGGTGATCGTGGTGGCGGAGCGCGGGAGGCAGGGCGGGAAGTGAGCGGCGCGGCCGGTCCGCTTCAGCCGCGGAGACGAAGCCAGAACCAGGCGAGGCCGAAGACCAGCAGCGCGGACGCGAGGACCGGGACGGCGCGGACCAGCCGGATTCGCGCGGCGGCCCAGGCAAGGGCGGCAAGCAGCGCGGCTTCTCCGATGGCGGCTCCGAGGATGACGAGCGGAGCGCGATAGCGGGAACTGGCGAGGAACAACAGCAGCCAGAGTCCGTGGAAGGCGCCGAGCGCGGCGGCGACCGCCCAGCGCGCTCCGGCGCGGGGAAGCAGCAGGAGCTCGATGGCGAGATAGGCGATGGTGAGGGCGGCGGCGGCTTCGACGAAACGCGGGGGCGGCTGCCAGCCGGTGAGCGGCACCAGGATCACGCTTGCGGCCTGCGCCAGGAGAAACGCCGCGGCCAGGGCGAAGAGTTCGCGGCGCGAACGCGCGGCCAGCACCAGCGCGCCGAGGAAGAGCCATTGCACCGGACCGTCCAGGGCGCGCAGCAATCCGGCGGTAGCTTCGGTGACCGCCTGCTCGCCCGGCGAGGGGTCGCGGAAGCGGATCGATGCCCTGGTGAAGGCGCGGTCGAAAACGGCCTCCTCGCGCCTGCCGCCGAGAGTGGCGTGCAGGAGATGAATGTGGTTGGGCACGGTGACCGCGGCCAGGGTACACTCGACCTCGACCTTTTCGACGGGGTGCGGGAAGAGGTAATCGGCGTCGCAGATGTAGGCGTCCGCCGCGGCATCGGCGCGGCAGGATTGGGCGACGGTGCGCGCTCCGGCAAAGGCGACGTGGGCTAGAAGAGTGGTTTCGGGATGAGTGACGTGGGAGACCTCGTAGAGGGGGATGCGGAGTTCGAAGTGAGCGCTCGCGCCCTGGATGGCAAGTTCGCCGGTGCTCATGCTCATCACGTGCGCGGAAGCCGCGGCGGCGAACAGGAGGCCGCAGACGAACCTCATCGCGCGTCCGACGCGGTCCACTCCGCCGGTGGGGACGATGCCCGCCGCTGCCGCCTCAGGTGGACATAGAGCACGCGGGCCAGCGCCAGAATCGGCACCGAGAGGAAGCTACCGGCGACGCCGGCGACCTCCGCCCCGGCGAAGACGCCGAACAGGACGAGCAGGGGATGCAGTTCCACGCCCTGCCCCATGAGGTGAGGAGACAGCACGTAGTCCTGGAAGAGGCGGTAGAGCACGAGGAAGGCGAACAGGACCAGGGCATGGCCGCCGCTCACCGCCGCGACCAGCACGATGAGAACGCCGGCGCTCAGCGGACCGATCATCGGGATGAACTCGAGGAACATGGCGATAACGGCCAGCAGGACGCCGAAGGGCACCTGCATGAGGGTGAAGAAGACGCTATAGGCGATGAACGTGGCGAGCGAAAGCAGGACCAGGGCGCGCATGTAGTGGGCGAGCAGGAGGTGGACGTCGGCCATGAGGCTGTCGAGGCGGGCGCGTCCCGGTCCGGCGTCGACAAGGTCCAGGATGTGGGTGCGGATCACCTCGCTGTCCTTGAGAAAGAAAAAGGCGAGGATGGGAACGATCACGACGAAGACGAGGTCGCTGGCCACCGACATGAGTTTCACACCGGCTTCCGGGACGAGGCGGACGAGTTCGTTGGCGCGGCGGGCGATTTCGGCGCGCACGTTCTCCATGATCTGAGCCTGGATGTCGTTGGGCGCGGGAGGGGTGGCGGGCGCCTCCCAGGTGGCCAGGAGTTTCGGCAACACGCCGCTGAGAGATTGCGCCTGCTCGGTGACGCGCGAACCGATCTGCACGCCGACGGTCACGACGATGCCGAGGAAGATGATGTAGGCGAGCGCGAGGCCGAGACCGTGTGCGCGCTCCGGGAGGATGCGGTTGAGCAGGTTCACCAGGCGGTAGAGCAGGTAGGCGAACAGGAGGGCGACGACGAAGACGAACAGGGTCGAACGGACGGTGTAAATGAGGGCGAGGAGCAGCCCCACGGCCGCCGCCGTCCACGCCACCCGCGCTGCATTGCGATCGAAACCGAGCATCGGTCTGAATCCATCCTACTCCGGGCCGGGAGTGAGTTTCTCGATGCGCACGCGGGCGATGCGGTTGCGCTCCATTTCGAGGACGGTGTAGCGGCGGTCCTGGTAATCGGCGTGATCGCCCTTGTGGGGGATGGCGCCGAGGCGGAAGAGGACGAAGCCGGCGAGGGTTTCAAAGCCGGCGTCGCCGGGGAGTTCGATGCCGTAAGCGGAGGCGAGGTCGCGGACGCGGACGGCGCCATCGAGTTCGAGGTCCTCGGCCTGGGGATGGGTGCGCCACGCGCCTTCGTCGTGCTCATCCTCGATGTGGCCGACGATTTGTTCCAGGACGTCTTCGACGGTGATGAGGCCGATGATGGTGCCGAACTCGTCGACCACCATGGCCATATGGGAGCGGCGATTGCGGAACTCTTCGAGCATCTGGGAGACGGGCTTGGTCTCGGGGACGACGAGGTGCGGGCGCAGGAGCCGCTGGATGCGGAAGGAGCGGGTGGAGCCGCCGGACTGGATCGCGCGGCGGCGTTCCTCCCACACGGGCAACAGATCCTTATAGTGCAGGATGCCGATGATCTTTTCCGGCGCGCCTTCGTAGACGGGCAGGCGCGAGTGCTGCTGTTCGATCATGGTGCGGAGCACGTCGTCGAGGGTGGCGGTGCTGGAGATGCAGATCATGTCGTGGCGCGGCACCATGATCTCGCGGACCCCGATGGTATCGAGATCGAGCACGCGGTGCAGCATGTCCTCGGTCCATTCCGGGAGGGAGCCGAAGGTGCGGCTGCCGGAAACGACGAGTTTCAACTCTTCGGCGGTATGGACGCTGGCGTGGGAGCCCTGCTTGAGGTGCAGGGCGCGGGAGAGAAACGCGGCGGAGCGCTCGATGACGATGACGAAGGGGAGGGCGATCCGGTAGAAGACGAGGAGGGCGGGCGCGGTGAGGGCGGCGAGCCGGTCGGCTTTGGAGATGGCCAGATTCTTGGGTACGACCTCGCCGAGTACGACGTGGAAATAGCTGATGACGAGGAAGGCCAATACGAAGCTGAGACCGTGG
>JBBIQR010000252.1:0-7272 GCA_037442245.1 Candidatus Solibacter sp.
GTTTCCCATCATCGAGATGCTGCTGGGCGGGACCGGCAAGTCGTCGTCCAATATCCAGCGCGATATCACCGAGATCGAACGGCGCCTGCTGGACGGGCTCTTCCGCATTATTCTTCAGGACTTGCGCGAAGCCTGGAAAGCCGTCACCAGCGTCGATTTCACCATCGAATCGATGGAGACCGAACCGCAACTGCTGCACGTTCTGGCGCCCAACGAAGCCGTGGTCTCGATCGGCATCGAGGTGCGCATCGGCGAGACCGTGGGGATGATGAATATCGCGATGCCGTCCATCGTAATTAAGATGATGCGGCAGAAGTTCGATCAACAGTGGTCGGTGGTGCGCAAGACCCAGGCCAGCGAGAGCGAGCAGGCGCGGATTCTGCGCGTGCTGCGCGGCGCCTCGATCTCGCTCGAAGCCCGGCTGGAAGGCACGACCCTCTCGGTGCGCGACCTGTTGAGCCTGCGGGAAGGCCACCTGCTGACGTTCGATTACCCGGTGGACCGGGCGGTCGAACTGCTGGTCAACGGCGCGCACAAGTTCACCGGCCAGATGGTCGGGGCCGGACGCAAGCGCGGCTGCCAGGTGGAACTGGTCCGCCCGGCGTCCGATCAGGGCAGGATCAAGGACGAGCGCGGCGAGGGCGGCGCGGAAGCGGCGTGAAGGAACTGCAACGAACCGAGGAACGCGCGCCCCCGGGGACGCCCGTTGTTGCGGTCGAGTTCGATCCGCTGCAGAAATACGATCAGCGCCAGGATGTCGGCGTCGCGCGTGCGGGTGAGTCCGAAGTGCTGCTGTTCGGCGGCGCGAAACCGCTGCGCCGCGTCCTGCACGGCGGCGTAGATGGCTCCGGCGTAGGCTCCCGCGGGACGGGTCTCGTAGTACACCCCGCCGGTGAGCGTGCGGTAGGTGCGGGCGAGCGCGTCGAGCGCCTCGCGCGCGTCGGCGTCGACGGCTCCGCTTTCCAGCGCCGCGCCAAACAGCGCCGCGCCGAGAGCGTTCAATAAAGACTCGTTGCGGAGGACGAGTTCCTGGCTGAACTCGATATCGCGATTGGGAACCTTGGCCGGATCGATCGGCACCGGACGTTCGCGGCGGCGCGCCTCCGCCAGATATTCGCACTCGAGCGGGCAGTTGACCGAGACTTCGCGCTCGGTGCCGCAACAGATGGGGCAGATCTCGCCGCGGACCCCGGGACAGAATCGCCGCGGCCGGCGCTTGTCGCAAATCGCGCACGTCATAAATAGATTGTGGCGCAGTACCCGCCGGAATGGCGAGTGCGCCCCGGCGGAGGCACGCTTTCAGTGATTGAACTCGAACTCGGTCGAGTTCACCAGCGCCCACAGCACGTCGTCGTAGCCCTGCTTTTCGGCCGGTGTGCCGCCGGCGAGGTCCATCATTTTCTTTCTCTCGGCTTCGGACGGCTTCCGCGACAGCGCGCGCAGGAACAATTCCTCGATGATCGCGGAAGGCTTGCGGCCGGATTGGATCATGCCGGCGATGACCGGGCTGCGCGCGAGTTTTTCGTCGATCGTGCTGCCGTTGATCAGGTGCAGCGTCTGCGCCAGCGTGGGCTCGAAGCGCTCCTCGCTGGTGTTGACGCTGTCGCGCGCGGCGGTGCCGAAGGTCTTCAGGAAATAGCTGGCGCGGAAGCCGCCTTCGTACAACTCGACGGCGCGCACGCCGCGCGGCATCCCGTTGAAATCGGACGGCGTGGCGGTGACTTCGGCCAGTGCGTCCAGCATCACGTCGGCGCGCAGGCGGCGCAGCCGCTGATGGGAGAACTGGGAGTCGTCGTCGCGGTTGGACGGGTTGGGTACCGAGGAGAGCTGGTAGACGCGCGAGGTGCAGATGTCGCGGATCAGGCGGCGCAAATCGAAATCGTACGCGGCCAGGCGGCGTCCGAGTTCTGCGAGCAGTTCCCGGTTGCTGGGCGGATTGCTGATCCGCACATCGTCCACCGGGTCGACGATGCCGCGCGCGAAGAACTGGGCCCAGATGCGGTTGGCGAGGTTCTCGCGGAACCAGGCATTGTCTTTGGATGTGAGCCAGGCGGCGAGGGCGAGGCGCGGGTCCGCGCCCCTGGTATCGGGACGCTCGCCGCCCAGGAAGGTCGCGGGCACGGGATGGCCGTCCAGGAGGTGTTTGGCGGGCGGCGCGGCGGGGTCGTCGTAGACCCAGGATTCGCGCGCCTCGCTGGCCATCTTGCGCCGGACCCCGGTAAAGAAGCTGACGAACCCGTAGTAGTCCTCCTGGGTCCAGCGGTCGAAGGGGTGGTTGTGGCACTGCGCGCACTGGATGCGCATCCCGGTGAAGACCTGGGCCACGTCCTGCGCCACCTCCTTGGGATCGTACTGGCCCTGCGGCAGCATGGTGTAGAGGTTCACCGGCGGATCGTGCAGATTGCTTCCGGTGGCCGCGATCTGGCGCCGGACGAACTCGTCGAGCGGGGTGCGGCGCCGCATCTCGTCGCGAATCCAGCCGTAGTACGCGGCGGCGGCTTTGCGGCTGGTGCCGAAGGAACTGTTGGGATCGCTGCGCACCTTGAGCCATTCGCTCCAGCGGGCGGCCCACAGGTCGTTGAACTCGTCGCGCGCCAGCAGCGCGTCGACGAGTTTGGCGCGGCGCAGCGGGTCACGGCTGTTCATGAACCCGCGGTACTCGTCCGGGGTGGGGAGCAAACCGATCAGATCGAGGTAGGCGCGGCGCAGGAACTGCTCGTCGCCCGCCTCGGCGCCCGGCAGGATGCGGAGTTTCTGCAGCTTGGCCCACACCAGGCCGTCGATGTAGTTGTTCTGCGCGAGTTTGGGCCATTTGAACCTGCCCGGAGGCAGGACGATGACCTCGGCGCCGGCGGTGTATTTGGCGAAGCGCGCGAACACGAACGTGTCGCCGGGCTTGCCGGCGGTGACGACGCCCTGGGTGTCGATGCCGGCGGTGGCCGGGTTGTTGGTCAGGTAGAGCGCGAGGTGGTTCACGGCGCGGGTGGCGCCATCGGAGTATTTGGCGACCACCTGCATGGTCTGCCGCCCGGTTTTGCCCGCGAACACGAATTTGTCCGGCACGAGCGAAATGCCGGTCACGACGGGCACATTGGCGGCATCGTCGGGCGCGCCTTGCCGGATCCAGTCGAGCAGCGTGCGATAGTACTCGCTGGTGGGAGCGAAGCGGCGCCCTCCCGCGTGCGGCACCACGCCGGTGGCCTTGAGCAGCAGCAGGCTCTGTTCCGGGACCGCGAGATCGACGCGCCGCCCGACGATCTGGCGCGTGAGCCGGTAGTAATCGCCGGCCGGGTCGTATCCGAACAGCGAGAGATGGAAGCCATCCTTGCCGGCGGCGGCGCCGTGGCAGCCGCCCTGATTGCAGCCCGCGCGGAAGAATACCGGCATCACGTCCAGGCGGAAACTGACGGGCTTGGGCGCGGTGGGGAGGGTGTTGGCGGCGATCAGCGGCAAAGCGAAGAGCAGCAGCCCGATTTTCATAGCGAGGCTCGCGGCAGATCGACCCGGATCGCGCCGTTGCCGGAATGCGAACGGATGGTCTGACCGCCCTCCTGAAACTCGATTTCGCAACTGACGCCCTGATACATGCCGGCGAGAGTGTCAGGATCGGCTGCGATGTGGATCACGGTTTCCTTATCCCGCGCGGTGATTTCCGCGGCACCGACCTGCCGGACCCCGCGGGGCAGTTGCCGCAGGGTGAGCCGGGCGGCGCCCTCGAACGGGTGGTTGACCTTGACCGCGGCGACGATCTCGCCGGACTTGCCGCGCTCGACGCTGGTGCGCTCGAACTCCAGGGTGAGGTACGGCTGGACGACCCGCAATTCGACGAACTCGCTGGATACGCGCGAGCGCCCGATGCCGCTATAGGCGTCGCCGCCAGTGGTGGAGGCGGTGACCGCAATCCGGTAGACGCCGGGCACGGCTTTGTCGCCGGCCTGGATGCGGATCGTGCCTTCCTTGCGGATGGTGGCGGTGGGGTCGGGGGAGACGCCAGGGGGGAGCCAGTCGGGCTGGACTTCGAGGGGGGCGTCGGTACCCTCGATGAGCACTTTTAATGCCAAATCGCCGCCCTGCATGAGAGGGACGGAGGGCGGATTCTGTTTCACGTGAAACAGAACCGGGTCCACGACGGCCAGCGCGTAACTATCGAGAAACACACAGTGCCAGGGCAATTCGCCGGGCCGGTTGATGAGGGCGAACCCCTGCCGCGAGCCGGATTCGAGGGTGACTGCCGGGTCGACCGGCCGCGCCAGGATGCGGATCAGGGTGGCGGTGGGTTCGGCGGCGGCATCGGCGACGAACTGCACGGGGACGCGGAGGAGTCCGCGGGTCACGCGCGGCGCGATCATGGTGACGCCGGGGGGGAGTCCTTCGGCCTGGAGTTCGAGGTCGCCCTGGTAGGTGCAGCCCAACTGCGGCGCGAGTTGCACCACCACGGTCCAGCGATTGCCGCGGGGCACGATCAAGCCGGTGAGCCGCGGCAACTGGTAGCCCTCGGGCGCGGTGATGTGGGTGAAGATGGCCTGGCGCAGGGGTTCGATCTCGACGCGGTAGACGTGATCGGGACCGGCGGCGCCGGTGGTATCGGAGATGCCGAGGAGGTATTCGCCGTCGGCGGGAGGGCGGAAGACGGCCACCGGGTCCTCCTGATCCTTGATGTGCCAGGTACCGCGCATGGAAGGGTAGCCGAGGTCGGGGAGGCGGGAATCGTCGGCGTCGACGAGGTTGCGCGGGTTGTTGGCGGCGCGGATCCAGAAGTGGGGGTCGACGGGCGCGCCGAGGGTGCGCGCATAGACCCGCACGCGCCACGCCTGCCCCTTTTTGGCGGTGAAGCGGTAGACGTGGGTCGCGCCGGGCTGATCGAGGATGCCGTTGAGGGCGGCGGGCAGGGTGGCGTCGGCCTGGGGCCAGATCACGTTGGGATACGGGGAGACGCGCAGCACGTTGGGCGAGGGCGCGTCGCCGAAGTAGTTGAAGTCGCCGGGCTGCCGGGGCAGCGCGATGGATGCGGGGCGTTCGCCGGCGGGGTCGCCGAGGATGCGGGCGGCGATGGTGGTCCCGGCGGGACCGCCGGCGGGGAAGATGGCGGTGGGACGCGAGAAGGTTCCGATGTGGGCGCGGTACCAGGCCATGCGCGGGGGATCGTAGAGCTGCTGGCGGATTTCGATGAAGTAGGGGCCGTCGCGCGGGGCGATGACGCTGAGCACGGGGTCCTGGACGTAGAGGGCGCTATCGTCGTCGCGGCCGAGTTCGGCGCCGTCGCGGTCGAGGATGCGGACGGCGAGATCGTTTTCGCCGCCGAAGTGGAGGGTGCCGAGGCGGGCGGCCTCGACCTCGACGGATACGTGCTGTCCCTGGCGGGCCTGCACCTTAAACACGTCGATATCCGGAACCGGTCCGGGCAGAATCTGGCCTTCGACGGTGACGTTCATCGGGATGGGCATGGCGGTGGCGATGGTGTCGTTCTGCCCAACCTTGTCCTCGAACTCGTACTCGGTGGGGAAGCGGCTGACCCAGAATGTTACGGCGTCGCTGAGCGAAGTGGAGGTACGCACGCGCAGGACGTGCTCGCCGGCGGGGCAATCGGGCGCGATGTGGAACTTGACCTTGAAGCCGTCGCCGGGGTGGGGGAAGGGCAGGAAGTCCGACGCGGTGATGCCGGGAGAGTAGAAGAGGATCTGGCGCGGATTCTCGAGGAACGAGCCGTGGAACTCGGCGGTGACGGTGGCGCCCACGCCGCCGCCGCGCGGGAGCAGGTAGTCCACCATGTGGCGCGGCTCGGCGGCAAGGGGGCCGGCGCAGAGGACGGCGGCGAGGATTACGCGGCGCATAGACCATCGACGGGACGGCCGTCGCGCACGATATCGATGGGGCGATTGCCGGGAGCGAGCAGACGGTCGGAGCTATCGATGCCCATTTGCCGGTAGACGGTGGCGAGGAGGTCCTCGACGGTGACGGCGTCGCGATCGGGCTCGGTAGCGGTGGCGGTGGTGGCGCCGTAGATCTGCCCGCGGGTGATGCCGCCGCCGGCGAGGACCTGGGAGTAGACGCGCGCCCAGTGATCGCGGCCGGCATTTTCGTTCAGTTTCGGGGTGCGGCCGAACTCGCTGGTGACCATGACGAGGGTGGAATCGAGCAGACCGCGGCGGTCGAGGTCGGCGATCAAGCCGGCGAAGGCGTGATCGAAGGCGGGCAGGCCGTCGCTGACGCCTTCCTTGATGCGCACGTGGTGGTCCCAGCCGCCATACATGACGGTGACGAGGCGGACGCCGGCTTCGACGAGGCGCCGCGCGAGCAGGAGCTGTTTCCCAATGCTGCGCCGCGGATAGTCGCCGTAGAGTTGGAGGGTACTCGCCGGCTCGCCATCGAGGGAGAACGCCTGGCGCGCGGCGGGGGAACTGATGAGCTGGTAAGCCTGCTGGTAGAACTCGCCCATGGCGTCGAGTTCGGCGGGGTTGGCTTCGGCGGCGCGGAAGTGATCTTCGAGAGCTTCTCGCGCGCCGCGGCGCCGCTCGAAGCGGTCTTCGGTCATGCCCTTGGGCATGGCGATGTCGCGCACCTGGAAGTTGCGCTGCGCGGGATCGGCGCCGACTTCGAAGGCGCCGTACTTGGAACTGAGGTATCCGGTGCCGCCGGCGGGAGGGACATTGGGCAGCCCGACATAGGCGGGGAGGTTGTTGCGGGGGCCGAATTCGTGGGAGACGACGGCGCCGACGCTGGGATGGAGGATGGCCGGGGTGGGGAGGTAGCCGGTGAACATCTGGTAGGTGGCCTGGGCGTGGTCGGGGATGCGTCCGGTGACGGCGCGCACGACGGTAATTTTGTCCGCGACCTGGGCGGTGCGGGCGAGGTTCTCGCTGAATACGACGCCGGGGAGCTTGGTTTTGACGATGCCGAGGGGGCCGCGGTATTCGATGGGGGCTTCGGGTTTGGGGTCCCAGGATTCCTGGGCGGCAATGCCGCCGGGCAGGACGATTTGAATGACGCTTTTGGCCTTGCCGTTGGCCTGGCGGGGCGATCCGCCGGCGCTACGGACTTCGCCGGCGCGCAAGACATCCGCGAGCGTCAGGCCGATGCCGCCAAGGAACCCGACCTGGATAAAACTACGCCGGCCGAAGGCCGTTGGATAAATCGGTCCGGTGCACTCGTGGTGCGCCATCGGTCCCCTCCTGTGCTGCTTTGATGTTAGACACAGGTTGGCGGGCGGGGGTTCTACGTTTTACGAAGATTTACCCGATGCGGGCGTTCAACCTACGACTTCGAGGAAGGCCG
>JBBIQR010000253.1:0-7220 GCA_037442245.1 Candidatus Solibacter sp.
CCAGGGTGGCGATGGAGAGCAGGTCCTTCACGTCGCGCAGTTTGCTGGTGGCGTGCCGCTCGAAGGCCAGCAGCGCGTCGTCGCGCAGCATGCCGCAGCCATCGTCCACGATGCGGATGAGCCGCCGCCCGCCGCTCTCCACTTCGATGCGCAGGTCCGTGGCGCCTGCGTCCAGCGAATTTTCGAGCAGTTCCTTGACGACGCTGGCAGGGCGCTCCACGACTTCGCCGGCGGCGATCTTGTTGGCCACCTGGTCGGGGAGCACGCGGATTCGGCCCATGCAGCTTATCGTAACCCGGGCATCCCCTCCGGCGCGCCGCGCGAGCCTGGCCGGGGCGGGTGCGGCCGCCCTGCTATCCTGTGACTGATGGCGCGTCCCGAGGGCGGACGCTAGGAAAAGGGGGTTCACGGAAACGGGCCGGCCGCAAGGCTGGTACCGCGCCACAATCTGCCAATGCTCAGCGAGAAGTTGCGGGAATACGGTGTCGTGGGCGCCGGCGGCGCCGGGTTCCCAACCTACGTCAAGGCGCAGTCGCAAGTGGAGTACATGATTGCCAATGGGGCGGAGTGCGAGCCCCTGATCCATAAGGACGCCGAGTTGATGAAGCATTTCCCGGCGCAGATTCTGGACGGCATGACCTCCATGATGCAGGCGACCGGCGCCCAAAAGGGCCGCTTCGGAGTCAAGACCAAGAACGCCGAATCGATCGAAGCGCTGAAGCACAGCCTCAAGAATCCGCAGATCGAATTCACGCTGCTGGGCGATTTCTACCCCTCGGGAGACGAGTACGAACTGGTTTACACCGCCACCGGACGGCTGATTCCACCCGCCGGTATTCCTTTGCAAGTGGGCTGCGTGGTCAACAACGTGGAGACCCTGTACAACGTCCACATGGCGGCGCAGGGCACGCCCGTCATGGAGAAGTTTTTGAGTGTGTGCGGCGCGGTGAAGGAGCCGAAGTCCTTCTGGGCGCCGGTGGGGACGCCCTTCCGCGACCTCATCGCGCGCGCCGGCGGCGCCACCGTGGCCGATTACGCCATCTTCATCAGCGGACTGATGATGGGGTCGCTCACGTTCGATGAGGATGACGTGGTCACCAAGACCACCGGCGGGCTCATCATCCTGCCTCGCGACCACTACATGCTGACGCGCCGGACACGCTCCACGCAGGAGATGGCGCACATCGGCAAATCCGCCTGCGACCAGTGCAGCTACTGCACGGAGTTCTGCCCGCGCTACCTGCTGGGCTACGAAGTGATGCCGCACAAGGTGATGCGCAGCCTCGGATTCACCACCACCGGCAGCGAGATCTGGAACCAGTGGGCGGAGTTGTGCTGCGCCTGCGGGCTCTGCACGCTCTACGCCTGTCCCGAGGACCTGTACCCCAAGGAAGCCTGCGACCAGGGTAAGATCGACCGCCGCGCCTCCGGCCTGAAATTCGTGCAGCAGCGCCCGGTGGAGGTTCACCCGATGAAGGAGTACCGCCGCGTGCCGCTGGCGCAATTGCGCCGCCGCTTGCAGGTGGAGGAGTACGAGGGCGAGACGCCCTTCGAAGCTGGGGCGATGACGCCCGCGGCAGTGCGCATCAAGCTCAAGCAGCACGCCGGACAAGCCGCCGCCGCGGTAGTCCAGGAAGGCAAGCGAGTCAAGAAGGGCCAGGTGGTGGGCCGCGTCGAGGAGGGCAAACTCGGCGCCCACGTGCACGCGAGCATCGACGGCAAGGTGCGCGCCGTGACCCCGGAATACGTCGAGATTGTGGCATAAGCAATGGCAAACGATTCACTCGGATTGATTGAACTGACCAGCGTCGCCAGCGGCTTTTTGGCCTGCGATGCGATGCTCAAGACCGCGGCGGTGAGCCTGGTGCTCGCGCGCTCCATCTGTTCCGGCAAGTACATGGTGATGGTGCGCGGCGATGTCTCGGCGGTGGAAGCCAGCGTAGCCGCGGGAGTGTCCGGCGCGCGGTTTTCGGTGATCGACTCTTTCGTGATCCCAAACCTGCACGAGAGCGTTTTTCCCGCGATCAGCGGCGCCAGCAAGGTGGAAACGCTGGAGGCTCTCGGCATCGTGGAGTCGTTCTCCGTCGCCAGCCTGATCGAAGGCGCCGACGCCGGCGTGAAAGCCGCCAATGTGCAGTTGATCGAGATCCGGCTTGCCATGGCGCTTGGCGGCAAAGCCTTCGCGACCCTCACCGGCGATGTCGCCGCGGTGGAAGCCGCGGTCGCCGCCGCGGCGGAGATCGTGGGCCGCAAGGGTATGCTGGTCAACAAGGTTGTGATCCCGCGCCCGCGCCCCGAACTGCTCAACGAGATGATCTAGCAGCCGCTAGAATAGTTGCGTGCTCCAGGCGCGCGGCATCCACAAGCACTACGGCGGCGTACACGCGCTCAAGGGCGTGAGCTTCGACCTGCGGCCCGGCGAAGTCCACGCGCTGGTCGGTGAAAACGGGGCGGGAAAAAGCACGCTGGCCCGCATCCTCGCCGGCTCCACGCGCGCGGACGGCGGCACGATTCTGCGCGACGGGCGCGAGGCGCGCATCGCCAGCCCGCGCGATGCGCAGCGCCTCGGCATCGGCATCATCTACCAGGAACTCGACCTGTTCCCGAACCTCACCGCGGGGGAGAACATCGTCGCCGGCAACCTGCACTTTCGCGAAGGCGCGCTGGTGCGCTTCGGCGAGATGGAGCGCTTCTGCCGGCCGTTTCTCGCTCAAGCGGGCTTGCACTGTGCGGTGGATACGCCCGCCGGGAGACTCTCGATCGGGCAGCAGCAGATGCTCGCGATCGCCCGCGCGCTCAGCATGGACGCGCGCATCCTGCTGATGGACGAGCCTACCAGTTCACTTTTCGACGACGCGGCCGAACGGCTATTCGAACTGATCGCCGGACTCAAGCGGCGCGGCGTCTCCGTGGTCTACGTCTCCCACAAGATGGACGAGATCTTCCGTATCGCCGAGCGCGCGACGGTGCTCCGCGACGGCGAGACTGTGGGGACGGTGGACATCGCCTCCACTTCGGTCGAGACCATCATCCGGATGATGGTCGGGCGCGACGTCGCGATTGCCAACCGTGCCCGCCGCGCTCCCGCCGGCGAAGTCGCGCTGGAAGTCGAAGGCCTCACCACGGAGAAACTGCGCGGCATCTCTTTCGCGGTGCGCCGCGGCGAAGTGCTCGGCATCGCCGGACTGGTCGGCTCCGGGAGGAGCGAACTTGGCGCCGCGCTCGCCGGACTCGATCGCGCGCGATCCGGCTCCATCCGCGCGCGAGGAGGCATCGGACTCGTGCCGGAGGACCGCCGCGCCGAAGGGCTCATGATGCAGATGAGCGTGATCGAGAACGGCACCATGGCGGTGCTGCCGCGCGTCAGCCGCGGCGGGTTCATCGCGCGCGCGGAGGAGCGGCGGATGCTCGATCCGGTGGCGGCACGCCTGGCGCTTCGCTGTCCCTCCCGCGGCGCGCCGGTGAGCCGCCTGAGCGGAGGCAACCAGCAGAAGGTCCTGTTGGCGCGCTGGCTGCTGGTCAACCCGGACATTCTCTTCCTCGACGATCCGGCGCGCGGCATCGATATCGGCGCCAAGCAGGATATCTACCGCATGATCGAGGAACTCGCCGACGCGGGCAAAGCCATCCTGCTGGTGAGTTCCGAGCTTCCCGAACTGCTCCGCCTGAGCGACCGCGTTCTGGTGCTGCACGAAGGACGCGTCGCCGCGCGCTATGATGCGGGGGAAGCCACGCCGGAGAAGATCATGGCCGCCGCTACCGCCGCCTCCGCGGCCGAGGCCCGTCCGCAATGAATTTCGCGAAGTTCGCCGCCGTGCCCAAGAGCTTGCTGGCTCTGGCCGGCATCGTGCTGCTGGCCATCGCGATCAGTCCGGTGGCGGGCGACGGCTCGCGCATCTTCCTTGAGATCGGCAACCTCACCGATATTCTGCGCCAGGTTTCGCTGATCGGCATCATCTCGCTGGCGATGACCCTGGTGATCCTCACCGGCGGCATCGATCTCAGCGTCGGCAGCGTACTGGCGCTGGCGACGTCCATCACGGCGATGTGGCTCACCCGCGGGTACACGCACTCCATGGCCGTCGCCATCGCCGTTGCCGCGGCCGCCTGCGCGCTGGCGGGCGCGGCGAACGGCCTGGTGATCGCGTTCAGCGGCATCCAACCGTTCATCGTGACGCTGGCCAGTATGATCGGTGTGCGCGGGCTGGCCAAGTGGCTCACCAACAACCAGAACATCGATATCGGGTTCGGCCGCGATCTGGCCGCGCAGTTCGCCGCGGTGTTCCGCCAGAAGGCGCTGGTGATCGGCTCCTACGCGATTGCCGCGGCGGTATTCTGGACGCTGCTCGCGCGCACTGTGTTCGGGCGCCACGTGCGCGCCACCGGCGACAACGAGAAAGCCGCGATCTACGCCGGACTGCCCGTGCGAAGCACGAAGGTGTGGGTCTACACGCTGGCCGGACTGCTCAGCGGCTTCGCCGGGGTGCTCTACGCCGCGGAGAATCACCAGGGCAATCCCAACGCCGGAGCCGCCTACGAGTTGGACGCCATCGCCGCCGTGGTCATCGGCGGAACGCCTCTGTCCGGCGGGAGGGGGTCGATATCGGGTACCATCGTGGGGACCCTGATTATGGGGGTGCTCACCAATATGCTGCGGTTGAACAACGTGGATAGCAACGTGGAGATGATGATCAAAGCCGTGATCATCGTGCTCGCCGTGGCGGTGCAGCGCGGGAAGGGCGGCAGCGGTGCGTAGACGCGCAGCCGCGGCGGCGCTGCTGGCCGGGGCTTTGACCATCGCCGGATGTTCGGGTCCGGCGAAGAGACAGTTCTTCGTGGCGTTCAGCCAGGCGAACAACGCCGAACCGTATCGCGCGGCGCAGAACGAGCTGATGACCCGCCTCTTCGCCCGGCAGCCCGATGTGAAGCTGGTGATCGGCGACGCGCAGCAGGACAACAGCAAGCAGGTGGCGCAGGTGGAGACGTTCATCCGGCAGAAGCCCGACCTGTTGATCGTGGCGCCGAACGAGCGCGCGGCGCTCACCGCCGTGATGGGCCAGGCGATGGAGGCGAAGATCCCGGTGATCTGCCTGGAGCGCGACATCCTCGAACCCAACTACACCAGCTACGTGCACAGCGACAATCTCACGATCGGGCGCATGGCGGGCGAGTTCATCGTGGAGCAGCTCAGGAAGAAGTACGGCGCGCCCAAGGGCAACGTCGTCGCGATGCGCGGGCTGCTCGGCGTGGAAGGCGAAATCCATCGCGACAAGGGCGCGCGCGAAGTCTTCGCCCGCTACCCCGATGTCCGGATCGTTGCCGACCCGGTGGCCGACTGGATTCAGGCCAAGGCCAAGGACCGCATGACCGAAGTATTGCGCGCGCAGCCCAGGATCGACGCCGTCTACGGGCACAACGATCCCATGGCCGTGGGCGCATACCTGGCGGCGCGCGAGCTCGGCCGCGACAAGGAGATGATCTTCGTCGGCGTGGATGGTCTCGGCGGCGAAGCCGGCGGCATCAGGAAGGTCATGGACGGCATCCTCTCCGCCACCTTTGTCTATCCGCTGTGCGTGGACAAGGCGGTCGAAACGGGACTGCGCATCCTGCGCGAACCCGGATTCCGGCCCGGGAAGGAATACTCGATCGCTCCCACTCTGGTGACCGCCGCCAACGCCGCGCAGTTGTACAGCCAGTAGCTCACCGCCGCGGCGCCGGTTGCGATACGCTTGAAGTTCTTTTCCCGAATCGGGACCAGGGAGGCCATCTCATGTCGGATTTTTCCCGGCGCACCCTGCTGACGAGCGCGGCGGCGGGCGCACTTGCCCAGAGCGCGGCCGGTCAGCAATCCCGCGCCGGCTCCAGCAAGCCGAACCTGATCTTCTACATGCCGGAGACGCTGCGCGCCGATCATCTCGGCTGCTACGGGCACCCGCTGGCGCGCACTCCGAACATGGACCGTCTGGCCAGCCAGGGGGTGCGCTTCGAACAGTGCCACGTGCAGAATACCGTGTGCGGACCTTCGCGGTGCAGCCTGCTCACGGGTTGGCCGGTCCACGTGCGCGGACACCGCAGCCTGTACTACTTCCTCCACGAGGACGAGCCCAACCTGTTCCGCTACCTGCGGCAGGGAGGCTACGATGTCTACTGGTTCGGCAAGAACGACCTGCTCGCGCCGGAAGCCTTCGCAAGCAGCGTGACCCGCTTCCACCCTGGTTCCGGCGGCAAGCCCGCGGCCAATCCCTGGCCGGTGAGCGACCCGCACTACTACTCGTTCCTCTACGGTCCCGGCGGCGAGCGCACGGAGACGGGGGACTACAACTGCGTGCAGCGCGCGATCGAAGTGCTGGAGCGCTCCGAGCGCCCCTTCTGCATCTACCTGCCGCTTTCTTACGCGCATCCGCCGTTCACCGCGCCGAAGGATTTCTACGGCATGTACCGGCCGCAGGACATTCCTCCGCTGCGTCCGCCCGGTCTTCCGCGCAAACCGAATTTCTTCGACGCCATCCGCCGCGCGCTCCGGCTCGACGAACTCAACGACGCCGACTTTCGCCGCATGCAGTCCATCTACCTGGGGATGATCAGCTACAGCGACTGGCTGCTCGGCGAACTGCTCGCCGCCGTGGACCGCACCAACCACGCACGCGATACCGCTGTGTTCCTCTTCTCCGATCACGGCGAGTGGGGCGGCGATTACGGGCTGGTCGAGAAGTGGCCCAGCGCCATCGACGAGTGCCTGGACCACGTTCCGCTGATCGCGCGCGTCCCCGGGTACAAAGAAGGGCATGTATCGCGCGAAATCGTGGAACTCTTCGATGTCATGGCGACCAGCCTGGAACTCGCCGGCATCGAAGCCCAGCACACGCATTTTGCGAGGTCCCTGACGCCGCAACTGCGCGGCGAACCCGGCGATGCGGCGCGCGCGGCGTTCTGCGAAGGCGGCTACAACACCAACGAGCCCCAACTCTTCGAGCCGGATCTGCCGGCATCGCAAGCGGCGCAGATCTATTACCCGAAGCTGCATTTGCAGAACCAGCACCCGGAGACAATCACGCGCGCCACCGGAATCCGTACGCGGGACTACCGGCTGGTACGCCGTCCCGACGGCGTGAGCGAACTCTACGATCTGAAGAAGGATCCGCGCGAACTCGAAAACGTCTACCCGGACGGCTCGTATGCGAGTGTGCGCGAGACTCTGCACGCGCAGATGCTGAATTGGT
>JBBIQR010000254.1:0-827 GCA_037442245.1 Candidatus Solibacter sp.
CCACGATTCTGATTTCCCGCAACGGCGCGTCGGGCGAATTGCAGGCGCTGGTGCCGGCGCTCCGGCGCTTCCGCTCGCCGCTCGTGGGAATCCTGGGCAGCACGGCGTCGCCGCTGGCGCAGCAGGTGGACGTGCTGCTCGACGCGACGGTGGAGCGCGAGGCGGACCCGAACAACCTCGCGCCCACCGCGAGCGCGGTGACGGCTCTGGCGCTCGGACACGCCCTGGCGATCGCGCTGATGTGCGCGCGTAACTTTACGCCGGAGGAGTTCGGGCGCTTCCACCCGGGGGGGCAACTGGGGCGCAATCTGAAGCTCTGCGCCGGCGACGCGATGCACGCGGGCGACGAGGTGGCCTGGGTCACGCCCGAGGCGTCGCTCAAGGAAGTGATCGTCGCGATGACCCGGAAGCCCATGGGAGCGGCGTGCGTGGTGGCCGAGGACGGCCGCCTCGCGGGGCTGATCACGGACGGCGATCTGCGGCGGGCGCTGAGCGCGCACGACGACATCCGCGGGCTTACCGCGCGCGACGCGATGACGCCGCGTCCGGTGACAATCGGTCCGGGCGATACGCTCGGGCAGGCGCTCGAGTTGATGGAGCGCCGGCGGTCGCAGATCTCGGTGCTGCCGGTGGTGGATGACGCGGGGCGGGCCGTGGGCCTGTTGCGCATCCACGACATCTACCTCGGGACAAAGTAGTAATGTAGAGCGTATGCCGAGCCAGCCGATCGACCGGCGCGCGTTCCTGGCGGGCGCCGCGGCCGTGGGGAACGCAGCCGCGCAGAGCACCGCGGCGCAGCGGCCGAACATCCTGCACATCCAGACGGA
>JBBIQR010000254.1:837-3055 GCA_037442245.1 Candidatus Solibacter sp.
CCACGATCGCGGGGCGGTCGCAATGCCGCACGCCCAACCTGAATCGCCTGGCGAGCGAGGGGCTGCTGTTCGAGCGGAGCTACACGCCGTCGGCGGTGTGCTGCCCGGCGCGCGCCATGCTGTTGAGCGGAGCCTTCCACTGGCATAACGGGGTGTACAACCAGGTGCACTCGCCGCCCTCCGTGCATCGCGATTTGAATCGCGACGTGGTGCTGTATTCGCAACGGCTGCGCGAGGCCGGGTACCGGCTGGGGTACACCGGGAAGTGGCACGCGAGTTATGTGCGGTCCCCGCTGGATTTCGGGTATCACGAGGTGGCCGGGATCACGGGGTGCGATCCGGCGATTCTGCGCAGCGTCGACCTGAACCCGGACGGGGTGCCGCGCAACGGCGGGACGCGGGCGGTGCATACAAAGATGATGCGTTGGCCGGGGTCGGAGCCGTTCGTCATGTGGGGGCATCGCGAGGGGGAGGTGGAAGCGACGCCCGAATGGCGCCTCGCGGAGCAGGCGATCCGCATGATGGGACGGTTTGCGCGAGGCTCGCAGCCGTGGCACCTCGAGGTGCAATTCACGCAGCCGCACGATCCGTACATGCCGCTCAAGCGGTATCTGGACCGGTACGACCCGCGCGAGATCCAGGTACCGAAGAATTTCGCGGAGACCTTCGCGGGCAAGCCGGGGTTCCACCGGCGGGAGAGCGAGACGTGGGGCGCGGTCACGGAAGCCGATGTGCGGGAGAGCCGCGCGCATTACTTCGCCTACATGGAGCAGGTAGACGAACAGATCGGAAGGATCTTGCAGGCGCTCGAGAAGACCGGGCAGGCGGGGCGCACGCTGGTGGCGTTCACCACGGACCACGGCGATTGCGTGGGGGCGCACCGGATGTGGATCAAGGGATGGATTCCCTACGAGGAATGCTACCGGGTGCCGCTGATTGTGCGCTGGCCGGGGCACACCGCGGCGGGATCGACGACAGCGAAGCTCGCGCAGACCCACGACCTGGCGCACACCTACGTCGCCGCGGCGGGCGCGAAGGCGATGCCCTACGCCGACGGCGCGGCGTTGCAGCCCCTGTTCGCCGATCCGCACGGCGCGCGGTGGCAGGACGACATTCTCTGCGCGTACTACGGCGGCGAGTATTTGTACACCCAGCGGATGGCGATCACGGAGCGGTTCAAGTACGTGTTCAACGGGTTCGACTTCGACGAGATGTACGACCTGGAGCGCGATCCGGGAGAGATGCGGAATGTGGTGGGCGACGCGGAGTACGCGCGATACACCGACGATCTGCGGGCCCGGCTGTACGGCTTGATGGCGCGGTATCACGATCCTTACGGGGACGATCCGGAGCCGCCCGCCCGGGCGGACCGTTACTGTGCGGCGCGATACCTTCCGCGCGGCCGGCGCCTGGGGTGACCGGGCCGCGCAGCATCCTTTACCAACTTTTTACAAGGCTGCGTACCCCGCGGGCGGGCCTGGGACGTTTACTCAGTCAGGAGGGTTGAGTAATGAACTCCAGGATGTTGAGTAAGTTGTGGATCGGCGCGCTATTGGCGGCCGGGGCGGCTTTCGCCTCCGCGCCCGGCGATGACGCCATTGCCAAGAGTGTGCGCCACGAGGTCCTGACTTATCCCTTTTACACCGTGTGGGACGACATCAGTTTCCGGGTGGATAACGGGAACGTCGAACTGCAGGGCTACGTGACCGACCCCTACAAGAAGACCGACCTCGGCCGGATTGCGCAACACATCACGGGAGTCGCCGCAGTCACCAACGAGGTGAAGGTGCTGCCGCTCTCGGATTTCGACAACCGCCTGCGCTGGCAGGTGGCGCGGGCGATCTTCGGCGACCCGCTGCTCTCGCGCTATGCGATGGGCGCCAACCCCTCGATCCACATCATCGTGGATAACGGGCATGTGACCCTGACCGGCGAAGTAGATACACAGGCCGATAAACAGATGGCGGGCATCCGCGCCAATGGCGCCGGGCTCGCGTTCGGCCCGATCGTGAACGATCTCTCCGTGGACCAACCTGCCAAAAGTAAGAGAAGTTAACCCGCCAGAACCCCACCTAAGTAGTCCTTTCGAGGCGGTCCGGTAGTTACCGGGCCGCCTTCGCCATTTAGTCCCATCTCCGCGTCCAATCCCATCGCATTTCAGGCGATCAGCTGCGGCAGATTTTCCAGGCGCGAGGCGCGGCGATCGTGCGGGGTGCGG
>JBBIQR010000254.1:3155-7220 GCA_037442245.1 Candidatus Solibacter sp.
AAGCCGGCGGGCTTCGCGGCAATCCGCGGCCGCGCGGCTTCGAGTGCGCGAAGATGGAGAGCGGGAACGTACAGCGATGAAACTGTTTTTGGGAGTGGATGGCGGCCAATCGGGCACCGCGGCGGTGATCGGCGACGACGCCGGACGCGTGCTGGGGGTCGGGGAGGCTGGTCCCTGCAACCACGCCGCCGCCGGCGAGGGGCGGGCAAAACTGGAGCGGGCGGTTCGGGGCAGCGTCGGCGCGGCGTGCGCGCAGGCGGGGCTGGATTTCGACCAGGTGGAGTTCGAAGCAGCCTGTTTCGGAATGAGCGGCGGGCCGGAGGACAAGCAGGCGATCCTGCAGTCGATTCTGCGCGCCCGGCGGCTGGTGGTGACCAACGACGCGGTGATCGCTCTGGCCGGGGCGACCGAGTCCGGGCGGGGAATTATCACGATTGCCGGGACGGGCTCGATCGCATTCGGCCGCAATCCCGACGGCCTCGCCGCGCGTGCCGGCGGATGGGGCTACGTTTTCGGCGATGAAGGCGGCGGGTTCGACATCGTGCGCCAGGCGCTGCGGGCGTCGCTGCGGATGGAGGAGGGTTGGGGGCCGGACACGCGGGTGCGCGCGGTGCTGCTGGAGGCGGCGGGCGCGGGCGGCGCCAACGACTTGCTGCACCGTTTCTACGGCGACGACTGGCCGCGCTCCCGCGTGGCGCGTCTGGCGCCGCTGGTGGACCGGGCGGCGGAGGAGGGCGATCGGGTCGCGCTCGGCATTCTGCACGGCGCCGCGCACAGCCTGGCGTTGCTGGCGGCGAGTGTGCGGGGACAGCTATGGCCGCGGGGCGGGGAAGTGGACGTGGCCTACATCGGCGGGGTGTTCGAAAGCGCGTTGTTGCGGGAGCGGTTCCGGGCGCTGGTGGAGATGAACGAAGGGGTCCGGGTGATCGCGCCGCGGCGCGGACCGGCCGAGGGCGCGCTGATCGAGGCGATGCGGGCCGGCGCAGGCGGCACCGCCTGAGAATGGCTGCGCGTAATCCGCGTTCGCCAGAATCGCCACTACCGCTATCGGCTTCATCATCCGGATCTGACCCACGAGCCGGATGCGTTCCCGATTGTGCTGCGACGCTTGAACCCAGCATGAAACGGCGGTTCTACATAGTTGCGGCCCTAGCTGCTGCGGCGGTAGCGCCGTCCGTCAGGGACGACGAGTCCACACGGCAGCCGCGAAGGCGCCCCTCGTGGAACGCCCGCGAGTACTCGACACGGTAGGAGTCGCTCAGTTCCGGGCGGCGCTCCCGGAGATCCGGGCTGAAGTGGTAGAAGATGCCGGCGCCGCCGGCGATGGATTCGAAAGTCTCCACCAGGATTTCGCCGGGGACTACGGTGAGTGAGTGGACGCCGTTATAAGGATCGGACGACTCGCTCAGACACGAACGCGGCAGGATCACCCGGGCGCGCTCTTCGCCCGCCCTCATGCCGAGCAACTGGTGGGCAAGCGCCGCGGGTTCCTGGCTGGCGCCGGCGAAGTGGTCCGCGTCGAGGACGACGAGTGTCGCGGCGTGATGCGCGTTGTCGATGCCGGCGAGGTAGAACTCGGTGCGGCCGTCGCGATCGAGGTCGGCGCTGCGCAGGTAATTCAGGTGGCCGCTGTGCCAGTAATCGCGCAGGACCCGCCCGTGCGGATCCAAGAGCGAAACCCGGCAGGGGTAGAAAAAGCGATGCGTGGTGGAAACCAGGATTGCCTTCGAGAGGTGATCGCCGAGCGGTGCAACCAGGAAGCGCATCACGCCATAGGATGGACTGAACGCTTCCTCGGCCGACCGCACGCGCATGTCGTTGACGAATCGCCATCGCTCCGCGCCGCGGCTGGAATAGCAGATCAGAGGGGTCGAAGTCTGGGTGTCAACCGGGTGTGGAGCGAAGAGCACTTCATTATGCCCGTCGCCGTCGAGGTCGCCGAGCCACACGGAGTCCACGGCAGTTCGGGGAAGCACACCTTCCTGCAATGGCACGGGAAAAGACTTGCGAAAACACTCGCGCCCGCGTGCATCGAGGACAGTGAGGCTGGCGGCTTCGATGCGGTAGGATGCGGGTTCTCCGGGAAGGGAATGCGCGGCTGTGACGATCAGGACCAGAGCGGCGAGGGCGGCTGCTGTGAGCCAGAGCGCCGGGCGAAGGCGGGAGCGAGGTGTGGGAGGCGGGACGGGCTCCGGCGGGGCGATGGGTTCGACGGCCGGTTCGGCTGGCGTGGGATTGACGGAGCCGGAGTGTTTCCAGGCTTCGAGTTCGGCGACCGTAATGCGGACGCGGCCGCGGGCGCCGGGGAGACGCCGCACCGGCAGTCCGCGCTCACGCTCCCAGATTTGCGCGGTGCGTACCCCGACTCCAAGGTAGGCGGCGATTTCCTTCCACGACGTCAATTCGCTTTCGGGCGGGGCCATCGATCACAACTGATGCTAGCATGGCGCCGGGAAATACCGGAGACAAAGGACCGCTTTTTCCGCTTCACCGCCGCCGCGACCGCGCCCACCGCATCGTCACCGCTCAGGCCCCGACCATCCGGTCGAGCCTGGCGACCAGTTCCCGCATGGACTCCGACTGGGAGGTGAGTTCCTGAGCGGCGGAGGCGCTTTCCTGCGCCCCGGCGGCGTTCTGTTGCGTGACCTGCTGCATCTGGGCGATCGCGCCGGCGATTTCGTGGATCCCGCGGGCTTGTTCCTGACTGCCGAGGCTGACCTCGTCGACCAGGGTTTTGATGCGGTCGGAGCCTCCGGCCAGGATGCGGATGACCTCGGCCAGGCGGTCGACCTTGCCTTTACCCTCGGCCGAGCGCAGGATCGATTCCTCGATCAGCGTGGCCGTATCGCGGGCGGCCTGGGCGGAGCGCTGCGCCAGATTGCGGACCTCGCCTGCGACCACGGCAAACCCGAGTCCGGCTTCGCCGGCGCGCGCCGCCTCCACCGCGGCGTTGAGCGCGAGAATATTCGTCTGGAAGGCAATCTCGTCGATGACCTTGATGATGCGGGCGATCTTGCCGCTCTCGGTGTTGATCGCGGCCATGGCCGCGATCATCTCGTCGAGCGAAGCCGATGCGCGCTGAAACTCGCGCTGCGAGGTATCCACGAGGCGGGCGGCCTCCTGCGTATTCTCGGTATTGTGCCCCGCCATCGAGTTGATTTCCTCTCCGGAGGCGGAGGTTTCCTCGAGCGAGGCGGCCTGCTCGCTCGAGCCCTGGGCCAGGCTCTGGCTGGCGGCTGCGATCTGTCCGGCGGCGTTCTGGAGTTGTTGCGCGCCATGGTCGAGGTCGGCCGCGATTCCGGCGAGGCCGCGGTTGATGCCCCTGGCCAGCCACCAGGAGAGCGCGACTCCGAGAACCACCGATACGCAGAGGAGAAGGACGATCCAGCCGTGTCCCGAGGCCGCGTCCCGGTAGGCGGCTTCGACCGAGTGCTTTCCGAAATCGCGATTCCAGTCTTGCATCGCGATCAGGTGATCCCGCAGTTCGACAAACGCCGGGTCGGCGTTGCTGTTGTAAAGGGCGACCGCCTCGGCGGTGCGGCCTTCCCGGCTGAGCGGCAGCACGGTGGCCCATTGCTGCCGGTAACCGGCGATGAGTTGCTGAAGCCGATCGAAGTTGGCGCGGTCGGCCGACTCCAACACGGTAGCGGCGTAGGTTTTCAGAGCGTCGTCGAGGGCCGTGTCGAGATCCGTCATTTCGCGCTCGATCGCGGGCTTTTCCGCCGCCGGCGAGGCCAGGTGCTTCCAGGCGTCGCCGCGGAACCGGTAGAACTTCGCGGAAATCAGGACGATGCTTTCGGTTGCCGGCAGGCCGTCCTCGCCGATTTGATGGACGCCCCGGGTCAGCGTGGCGAAACCGATCAACCCGGTGGCGCCGACCAGGAGGGTGAACGCCAGCAAGACGGCGGCGATCGACTGAACCCGGCGCAGGATCGTGAAATGAAAGCTCAAGAAAATCTCCTCGGCGACATCGGTCGTCAGAGACTCTATCGGCAGCTTTGGGGCTGAACTTTACTGCCCGGCGCGGCCCGTCCGCGCAAGGGGGATTCCTGGCGTGGCCCTGGC
>JBBIQR010000255.1:0-7195 GCA_037442245.1 Candidatus Solibacter sp.
TGGTGATCTGGGAAGTGACCCAGGCCTGCGACCTGGCGTGCGTCCACTGCCGCGCGTCGGCCCAATCGGAACGTAACCCGGAGGAACTCTCGACCGAACAGGGCTACCGGCTGCTGGACGAAATCCGGCGGTTCGGCGAACCGGGCGCGGGATCGCAGGGCGCACCCGCGGGTCCGGGGGGTCCGGGCGGTCCCCTGATGGTGTTCACCGGAGGCGATCCGTTGAAGCGGCCCGACCTGTACGACCTGATCCGCTACGCGGTGAAGATCGGGTTGAAGACCAACGTGACGCCGAGTGCGACGCCTCTGTTGACGGAAGCGGCGATCGACGGCTTCAAGGAAGCCGGGGTATCGCGCATGGCGATCAGCGTGGACGGGCACGACGCGCCTTCGCACGACGATTTCCGCGGCATCCCGGGCACGTTCGACCGGGCCATGGTGGCGTTACGGCACGCGCGCGACATCGGGCTGGACACGCAGTTTCAAACCACGGTCACGCGGCGCAACATGGACCACCTCCCCGAGATCGGGGATATTGTGCGGGAGATGCGGTCGAAGATGTGGAGCCTGTTCTTCCTGATCGTGACCGGGCGCGCGCTGGAGAACGACGATCTGCTGCCGGAGGAATACGAAAAAGTCTTCGAGTTCATGTACGACCTTTCGAAGACGGCGCCGTTCGGCATCAAAACGACGGAGGCGATGCACTACCGCCGCTACGTGGCGCAGCGCATGAAAGCCGAGCACGGCGAGGAGCGCAGCGCGGCGGCGCGCGAGGTGGCGTTCCGCACGTCCGGGGTAAGCGACGGCAAGGGCTTCGTCTTCGTGTCGCACAAAGGAGAGATTTACCCGAGCGGCTTCCTGCCGGTCTCGGGAGGCAACGTGCTTCACGATCCGCTGACCGATGTGTACCGCAACAGCGAGCTTTTCAAGAAGCTGCGGGACACTTCGGCGCGCGACGGCAAGTGCGGGATCTGCGAATACCAGAAGATCTGCGGCGGGTCGCGTTCGCGCGCCTACGCGCTGACCGGGGACATACTGGCGAGCGACCCGCGCTGCGTGTATCAGCCGCATGCGGCCGAAGCGCTGGCCGGGTGACCGGGGGGATCCCGCGATCACGGTGCGCGAGCAGTAGCGGCTATTGCGCCGGGGTCACTTCCACCCCGCGAGGCGGGCTGCTCGCGGCGGGGATTTGCTGGGAGCGGTGGGAGCCGTCGCGTTGCGGCCGGTGGCCGCGGGCCAACTTTAGGTTTAGGGCGTGAAGCCGCCCGCTCCCGCGCTGCGCGCCACCCACGTGGAGCCTTTCAGACGCTGCTCAGGACGATGCGGTGGACTTTGACCAGCAGGTCCACTTCCTGGCGCGGCACCTGGAGTGCGGCGGCGATCTGTTCGGCGTTTTCGCCGCGGCGGTGCATGCGCAGCGCCTGGGAGCGCTTGCTCAGGTTCAGACCGGGGCGCGCCGCGGCCGGATCGCCGGCAAAGGCCGGCGCCGCGACGCGCAGTTCGTGAACCTGGCGCGCCAGGGCTTCGAGGGACTGGCGCATCTCGGCATCGGCGGCGCCGCCGGCAGGCGGCGGAGGCGGGCTTTGCCGCTCCCGCTCGATCTGGCGTAACAGTCTGTGGGCGCGGTAGAGCGCGAACAGGCTCACCGCCGCCGAGGTCACGATCAGGGCGCTCAGAAGGGAGAGCGCTCCCAGAAGATAGTTCATCGCAGGCTCCTCATGCGGTCCAGCCGGCTGGCAATCTGCTGGATCCGGACTCCGTAGTTTCCTTCCACCACCACCACTTCCCCGCGCGCGACCAGCGTGTGGTTGACCAGCACTTCCACCGGATCGTTGACCCCCCGGTTTAATTCGACGATCGAGCCGGTCGTGAGCTTGAGGACGTCGCGCATGGGAAGCTCGGTTTTGCCGAAGGAGATGCTGACCGGCAGCTCCACGTCCAGGATCAGGTCCATGGCGGGTGGACGGTCCTGTGCGGAGAGTCCGGCTGCGCCGCGGTGCGCGACTTCGAGTGCGGAGGGATCCACTTCGCCGGGGTCGCCGGCGCCGGCTTCGGCGGGCGGACCGGGGGGATTGCAAATCAGGGCGACCAGCTCCGGACTGAATCCGGCCCACAGGGGCGTGAGCGCGGTTTCGCCCAGCCGGATCGCGATGGCGGCGCCGTTTTCCGGCGGGCTGGAGGGGGTCCGTTCGGACCCCGGGGCGCAGGTGACCTCGCGGCCGATCATGCCTCCGATGGAACGCGCCATGGCGCCGAGGGACTGGCCCAGGATTTCCAGCCAGGTATTGCGCGCCTCGGCGATCTCGACGGTTTCCAGGCCGGCCGCCTGGAGGGTGACGGTGCCGGCCTGTTCCCAGGTGGGCTTGGGGGCCGCGACCCAGGCGACGGCCTCCGGCGAGGGCTGGAAGGGCTGCTCCCACCATAGCGCCTCCGGATCGGCCGCCAGCGTGATGCCCGACTCCCAGCGGGCCTCGGCCTTCTGGCCGGTCATGGCCTCGAGCACCTGCACCAGAGAGGCGCTCCACTGATCCAGCAGGGTGCGGACAGGAGTTTCGAGCGATTGCCCGCTCATGCGCCCACCAGCCCGCGGGTGACCGGCCATTGGGCGGCCATCTGGGCGCGCAGCCGCAGGATGGCCTGGGTCTTGATCTGGGAGATGCGCGATTCGTGCAGGTTCACCACCTGGGCGATCTCGCGCAGAGTGAGTTCTTCCTGGTAGTAGAGGCTCAAGACGGTCCGCTCCATTTCGGGGATGCCGTCGATGCTCTCGGCCAGCAGCCGCTCCAGTTCGGAGCGCTCCAGCAGAGTCGACGGCAGGTGCTCGCCGGCATCGGGGAGGTAATGCAGCAGGTCGCGGCCCTGCTCGGGGCCGGCGAATTCGAGGCTGGCGACGTTCAGGCCGCGGATCTCGACCAGCCAGTCGTGGTAATCGTCGATCGGGATGGCGAGTTCGCGGCAGATCTCTTCCTCGGTCGGCGAGCGCTGGAGCTTCTGCTCGGCGCTGGCGATGGCGGCTTCGATCTGTTTGGCCTTGCGCCGCTTCTGCCGGGGCGCCCAGTCCAGACCACGCAGGCTGTCGAGAATGGCGCCGCGGATCTTGTATTCGGCGTACGTCTTGAGCTTGACGTTGTGGGTGGGGTCGAAGTTATCGATGGCCGAGATCAGCCCCAGCACGCCGGTCGACACCAGGTCGTCGAGGCTGATGCTCTCCGGCAGCCGCTCCTGGATGCGGCGCGCGATCAGGCGCACTTGCGGGAGATGCTCCAGGATGAGTCTTTCGCGTTCTTCTTCCGTCATGTTGTGACCCGAGTAGCCGTACATACGCCGTCACCGCCGGATTCCGTTTATGCCGCCCGCGCCTGGCCGGAGCCGCCCAGGACCAGGTCGAGGAGGCGGGGCACGCTGGCCGCTTCCAGGTCTTCGGGAATCCTCTGGCCGGAAGCGAAAAAGGAGAAGGGGATGCGGCTGCGCGCCGCCTGGTCGAGAAGCGGGCCGTAGGACGCCGTCTCGTCGAGCTTGGTGAAGAGCAGCCGGTTGGGGCGCATGCGGTCGAACAGGGACGCGACCCGGGTCAGATCGCCGGGTTTCATGGAAGCCGGCAGCACCAGGTGGGTATCGATGTCGTCGCGGGTGGCGAGAAACCCGGCCAGCGGAGCGGCGTCTTCGATTTCGGCGAAACCGAGCCCCGGGGTGTCGATGAAGATGAGTTCCTTACCGCGGTTTTCCTCGATCGTCTGGGCCAGCGCCGCCACGGTTTCGAGGACTTGAAATCCGACTCCCAGAATCGCGGCGTAGTTGCGGAGTTGATCGGCCGCGGCCACCCGGTAGTTGTCCATCGAGAGCAGCAGGGTGGGGCGCCGGGCGGCCAGGCCGTAGTGGACCGCGAGCTTCACCAGGGTGGTGGTCTTACCGCAGCCGGGAGGCCCGGCGAGAGCCACGATACGCGCCGCCGAGGGGTTGCGGCCAAGGTGCGGCTCGACGGTAAAACGGCTGGAGATTTCTTCGGAGAGGGCGCGCTGGAAGGCCATGGCTTCGGCGCGCGGGGCGGAGCGCGCCGGGATCCGCTCCGGCGCGACGCGGGCGGCGGCCGCCTGCACGATCTCCCGCGCCAGTTCCGGGGAGACGTCGGCGGCGGTCAAGGCGGCGTAGGCTTCGGCGGAGTCCTGCGAACCGCCGCCCCATTGCTGCGGAGCATAGGCGGTGCGGGTGAGGACGCGGCGCATGCCTTCCAGCTCCTTCTTGAGGTCGGCGACCTCGCTGGAAAGGCGGTCGTTAGAAAAAGAGGGCGGGGTTTCCGGCGGCGGCGCCGCGGCGCCCTCCGGCGATTCCTCGTCCGGGGCCAGGCTGGCGAATACGACTTCGTACTCGCCCAGGTGGCGTGTCTGAATCGGCGCCTTGCGGCTGTTGACCAGCATCGCCTCGGGGCCGAGTTCGGCACGGGCGCTGGCGAGGGCGTCTTCGACGGTTCGGGAGTAGTACGATTTGATCTTCATCGCTGCACGGGAAGCTATCGGCAGCGGAACTCATTTTCTGTAGAGGGGAAGGTTTTTTTCGGGCGGCTGCGGCGCCGCGGGGGCTTCCGGGCCGAAAGCACGGGAATCGCGGTGGCGGGGAGGGCGGGAAAGGCTCGCGGTCCGGCGGCGCCGCGGGGGGCACGCGCGGCGCGCGGGAGTTCACTGGATGGTGCCGGCGGACTGCACGCGCAGCCCGGGCGGGATTTCGTTGTGCGCCAGGAAGAACAGGTTGGGCAGCGACGGCTCGGCGATCTGCCGCAGGAAGTAGCGGGCGCCGCTCGAGGTGATCGCCACCACCGGGGTCTCCGGCGACTGCACGCGGCCGCCGATCCGGTTGAGGATGCCGCGCAGGCTCTCCGGCGCCAGCGCCATGTGGCTGTTCTGCTCGCCGTGCTCGATGGCGCTTTCCACCATGTGCTCGATCGAGGGATCGACGAACCACGCGGTGAGGTCGCCGCCGCTTCCGAGATAGGGTTTGACCACCGCGCGGCGCAGCGCCTGGCGCACGTATTCGGTGAGCAGCACCGGGTTGCGGGTGGAGGCTCCACCCTCGCCCAGCGCCTCCAGGATGGTGACCGAGTCGCGGATCGAAACCCGCTCGCGCAGGAGGTTTTGCAGGACCCGCTGCACGGTGGCCAGGGGCAGCAGCTTGGGGACGACGTCTTCCACCACGCGCGGGTGCTCGACCGCCACCCGGTCGAGCAGGCGCTTGGTGTCCTGGCGGGAGAAAAGCTCGTGCGCGTGGCGCCGGATGACCTCGGTCAGGTGGGTGCCGAGCACGCTGACGGCGTCGACCACGGTATAGCCGGCCTGGCGCGCGCGCTCGGCTTTATCGTGCGCGATCCACAGCGCGTTCATCCCGAAGGCGGGGTCGCGCGTGGCCTGCCCCTCGATGGGGGAGGCCGAGGGCGCGGCCGCGATCGCCAGGTCGCAGCCCTGCGGCAGTTCGTAGCGGGAGATCTCGACGCCCTTGAGCGAAAGCAGGTACTCGCGGCTGCGCAGCGAGAGGTTGTCGGTGACGCGGACCGGCGGCAGCAGGTAGCCGAGGTCGGCGGCCAGTTGGCGGCGGATGGCGGAGATGCGGCGCAGCAGGGCGGAATCCTGCGCGCCATCGACCAGCCCGACCAGGCCGAGGCCGACCTCGATGGCCAGCGGCTCGACCCGCAGCAGGCTCTCGACGTTCTCCTTGGGCGCGGGCTTGGGATCGCCGGCGGGCTCGCGGGCGAGCGCGTTTTCGCGGCGCCGCATCTGCCAGCCGGCCGCGCCCGCGCCGCCCCCCAGCAGCAGGAACGGGATCTTGGGCATGGAAGGCAGCGCCGCCAGCGCGATCAGCACGCCCGCGGCCAGCAGCAGGGGTTGCGAATTGCCCAGGATCTGGCGCTCGAACTCCGCCCCCAGCCGGTCGTCGCTGCTGGCGCGGGTCACGATCAAACCGCCGGAGATCGAGATCATGAGCGCCGGAATCACCGTGACCAGCCCGTCCCCGATGGTGAGCACGGTGTAGGTTTCGAGCGCGCGTCCCAGGTCCATGCCGTGCTGCAGCACGCCGATCAGGAACCCGGCGACGATATTGATGGCGGTGATCAGGATGCTGGCCACCGCGTCGCGCTGGGTGAAGCGCGAGGCGCCGTCCATGGCGCCGTAGAACTCGGCTTCGGTGGAGAGCGCCTTGCGGCGCCGCTTGGCTTCGGCTTCGTCGATCAGCCCGGCGTTGAGGTCGCTGTCGATCGACATCTGCTTGCCGGGCAGCGCGTCCAGGGTGAAGCGCGCGGTGACTTCGCTGATGCGCACCGCGCCGTGGTTGATGACCACGTACTGGATGGCGATCAGGACCAGGAAGATGACGGTGCCGATCACGTAGTTGCCGCCGACCACGAAACTGCCGAAGGCGCCGATGATTTCCCCCGCCGCCGACGTGCCGGTGTTGCCGTTGAGCAGGATCAGCCGCGAGCTCGAGATGTTCAGGGCGAGGCGGAAGAGGGTCAGTAGCAGCAGCGTGGTGGGGAAGGAGCTGAATTCGACCGGCCGCACCAGATAGAGCGAAACCATCAGGACCATGACCGAGATCAGGATGTCGCTGGCGATCAGCAGGTCGAGCACGAACCCGGGCAGAGGCGTGACCAGCGCGACCACGATGGCCAGCATGGCCAGCGGCACGGCGAGATCGCGCAGGCCGCCGAGCGGCAGGGCGCGCAGCCAGTTCGGCGCGCCGGCGGACGGGATGGCTTTCGAAGGAGTCATGGGATCAGCCGGGCAACCTGCCGTTCATGAGCTTGTAGATGTAGGCCAGAATCTCGGCGACCGCGCGGTAGAGATGCGGCGGGATTTCCTGCCCGACGTCGACGGACTTGTACAGCGCCTGCGCCAGCGGCGGGTTCTCGACGATCGGGACCTGGTGATCGATGGCCTTCTGTTTGATGCGCAGCGCGAGATAGTTCTTCCCCTTGGCGACCACCACCGGCGCCGTCATGCCGTCCATGTCGTAGCGGATGGCCACGGCGAAATGGGTCGGGTTGACGACCACCGCGGTGGCGCGGGGAATCTCCTTCATCATCTGCTTGCGGGCGCGGTCGCGCTGGATGCGGCGGATGCGCGCCTTCATCTGCGGATTGCCCTCGACGTCCTTCATCTCCTCGCGGATCTCCTGCTTGGTCATCTTCAGATCGGAGTTGTGACGCTGCA
>JBBIQR010000256.1:0-7135 GCA_037442245.1 Candidatus Solibacter sp.
GGGGGCAGGATGCCGGCGAAGCGCTTGGCCAGCATCGTCTTGCCCGACCCCGGAGGCCCGATCATGAGGAGGTTGTGCGAACCGGCAGCGGCAACTTCCAGGGCGCGCTTGGCCATGGTCTGGCCGCGCACGTCGCGAAAATCGGGCGCGGTGGGGGATTCGGTGGCATGACCGTTGGGCAGGTGCACGGCAGGGGAGAAGTCCTCGGGGCGGTTGAGCAGCGCGACGGCATCGGCGAGGCAGCGGACGCCGTACACGCGGACGCCGTCCACCACGGCGGCCTCCGAGGCGTTTTCGGCGGGGACGAGGAGGTTGGGGATGCCGCGCTGCCGGGCGCACACCGCCATGGGCAGGGCGCCGCGGACGGGGCGGACGGCGCCATCGAGGGAGAGTTCCCCGGCGGAGAGGTAGCGGTCCTGGTCGCGCACGGCGCCCATGGCTCCGAGGATGCCCAGGGCGACGGGGAGGTCGAAGCCGGCGCCCTCTTTGCGCACGTTGGCGGGCGCGAGGTTGATGGTGATGCGCTTGTTGGGATAGCCGAAGCCGGAATTGGCGAGCGCGCTTTTGATGCGCTCGCGGCTCTCGCGCACCGCGACGTCGGGCATGCCGACGATCACGGAATCGCGGGCATTGCCCTGGCTGAACAGGTCCACCTCGATGTCGATCAGGTGGGCGTCGATGCCGTAGACGGCGGCGCTGCGGGTCTTGAAGAGGGGCATGAGGCCTTGAGAACCGTAGTGGCCCGGGAGGGGGAGAACGCTCAGGTTTTTGTTGGCGGTGCGGGATCCGGCGGCGGGGGATTCAGAGGCCGGGTTCCTGCACCGGGGCGGGGTGAGTGCTTTCGAGAACGTCCACGCGGAAGAAGCCGTGGCGCAGGATGCGGACGGCGGCTCCGTTGGCGTCGGCGCGCACGATCTGGCCGAGGATGACGAGATTGGCGGCGCGTTCGGCATCGGCCGATTCGGGCAGGTGTACGGAGAGTTCGATCATGCCGCTGCGGACAACGGGGGTCGCGGTCTGAATCAACAGTCCGTGGCTGCTCATATTGATGGTGGTGCCGGTTCCCACGGCGACTGAGTGATCTCTCCCGAAAGCGCGGAAGTCAAATGTGAGGCGTACGGGATACCGGTGCGCGCTCCTTCGTTCTTTGCCCATGTCGCGGAGTAAGACCTTTTCCGGAAGTACCACCACGGCTGCACCCGCCGGTTCCGGAATCCGAAGACGGATTCTTTCCACAATGGGCAGCGGAGCAATTCCCCGTCCAATCCGGAAAACAGGACAAACGGGTCATAATTCGTGGGTTACCGGGCTGGGTGCGGGGATTTCGCGGGAGAATCCGCGGGAAGGGCGAACCGGTTTTTTTCACTTCTTGCTTGGCTTGCGGATTTCGGCCGGCGCGGGTTCAGGCCAGAGACAGGCCGGCCGGCAGATCGGCCAGGAGGTCGAGCATCCAACTGACGGCCGGGATCAGGGCCGAGATGGTTCCGGCGACGGCGGCGAACGCCTTTTCGCGAGCGATGGGGCATTTCCGGCCGGCGGCGGGCAAGGTTTCGGTGAGCTTGGAGTTCTTGATGCTCAGTTTCTTCATGCGGTAGAGCAGGGCCTTGTAATCGACGCCGAGCAAAGCCGCCGCCTGTCTGCGGTTCCAGTGAGTGGAGTTGAGGGCCTGGAGGATGGCCTGAGCTTCGGCCTGCTCCTTGGCGCGGTTCACCTGCTGGAGGATGGGGGCGGCGGCAACCTCGGGGGCGGGCGCCGGGACGGCGGCGGCAGCGGGGATTTCGATGGCGTGGCCGGCGCGGGCGCCGCGGCGGCGCACTTCGGATTCGAGGCCGGAGGCGTCCTGCAGCACGAGATAGCCGCGCATCAGGTTTTCGAGTTCGCGGATGTTTCCCGGCCAGCCGTAGCCGGCCAGCACCTGCCGCACCGAGGCGGGCAGGACCGGGATCGGGCCAACGCCGGCGTACTTATTGAGGAAGTAATCGGCCAGGGGCAGGATCTCGGAACGGCGGTCGCGCAGCGCCGGAATGCGGATGGTAATTACGCTGAGGCGATAGTAGAGGTCCTCGCGGAAGCGTCCGTCCTCGATGGCCTGTTCGAGGTCGCGATGGGTGGCGGCCATGACGCGCACGTTGACCTGGAGAGTGTCCTTGCCGCCGAGGTGCTGGAAGGTCTGGTCCTGGAGGACCTGGAGGAGTTTGGCCTGAAGCTTGAGGTCCATATCGCCGATTTCGTCGAGCAGGAGGGTGCCGCCGTCGGCCTGTTCGAAGAGGCCGGCCTTCTTTTGAAAGGCGCCGGTAAAGGCGCCGCGTTCGTAGCCGAACAGTTCGCTCTCCACCAGTTCGGAGGGCAGGGCGGCGCAGTTGACCTTGAGGAAGGGCTTGCGGGCGCGGGCGGAGCGGGCGTGGAGGCGGCGGACGAGGACCTCCTTGCCGCTGCCGGTTTCGCCGAGGATGAGGACGGGAGCCTCGCAGGGACCGACGCGTTCGACGAAACTCTCGGATTCGCGGGCCCAACCGGTCGAGCGGCCGGCGGCGGGTTCTTCATCGAGGAGCAGCGGGGGCGCTTCCTGCTCGCCCCAGGCGCCGTTGAGCGCCTTTTTGAGCGCGCCGCAGAGTTGATCGTGGGTGATGGGCTTGGCGAGGAATCCGGTGGCGCCGCGGCGCATGGCTTCGTCGATGGTGAGGGGCGCGGCCGCGGCCGAGATCATGATGACGGGGAGCACGGCGTTCTCGCGGCGGATTTCGCGCACGGTCGCCAGGCCGTCCAGCCGCGGCATGAGGATATCCAGGATCACGGCGGCGATCGGCCGGTTGGGGCTGCGCAGGATCTGCAGCACTTCGGTCCCGTCATCGGCGGTTTCCACGTCGTACCCGTGGCATTCCAGGGCCATGGTGAGATAGCTTCTCACTTCGGGTTCGTCTTCACCGATTAGAATGGTTCCTTTTCGGCCAGTACGCTGGTACATAAACTCGCTCCACTCTGCACCTGATATACCGCCGGACTTACTCTCGGAGCCTCGGCGGGCGGTGCGCCGAAGGGGATGACAAAGGAGAATACGACCCCGTCGGAACGGGAGTCGGCCCAGATGTTGCCCTGATGCATGCGAACGATGGACCGGCAGATGGCCAGGCCGAGGCCGCATCCGGACCGGTTCGACGGATCGGTGTTGGATGTGTACTCTTCGAATAGCTGCGGTACGAACTCTTCGGGGATGGCGGGTCCGTTGTCCTTGATATCGACGCGGTAGGAATTGGGGTCGCGGACGAGGGCGCCGCGGCGGTCGGCTTCGAGGAGGGCGCGCACGCCGCTGCGCCGTTCCCAGAAGAACGGGTAGCCGGCGATGTCGATGAACCCGTGCCGCGGGGTGAAGCGGGAGGCGTTGTCGAGCA
This sequence comes from Candidatus Solibacter sp., assembly GCA_037442245.1. Lineage (GTDB taxonomy): Bacteria > Acidobacteriota > Terriglobia > Bryobacterales > Bryobacteraceae > Solibacter. The sequence continues at coordinate 3,390 of JBBIQR010000256.1, forward strand.
GGTTCATGAGTACCTGTTCGATCTGACCGGAGTCGAGGTACAGCGGGCGCGGCGCTTCCGACATCTGGACGGACACCGCGATATCGCGTTCCTCGCACACGCCGCGCAGTTCGTGGATCGCCTGGTCGACACATTCCGCCATGGACGCCGGATCGCGCGCCGACTCGGGCTTGCGGCGGCAGCGGGTGGTGAGTTCGAACATGGAAGTGGCCATGCGGGCAAGGCGGCGGGAACTGCGCTGCATGCGCGCGAGGACTTCCTTCTGGTCCGAGTTCAGCGGTCCGAGCAAACCTTCGAGCAGCAGCCCGCAGTAGCCGTTGAGGGCGGTGAGGGGCGCGCGGAAATCGTGGACGGCGCGGGCGAGGAAGTTGGTGCGGTCGTAATCGTACTCCTGGAGGCGCAGGTAGGCGTGCAGCAGGGATTGGAGGATATCGTCGCGGTCGGGCGCGGCGGGCGGGTGAGAATCGCCGGGAGGCGCGGCGCCCAGCGCCTGTTCGAGGGCGAGTTTGAGACTGGCGCGGGCCACGGGTTTCATGAGGACCCCGATGGTGGATGGCGGCAGATCCCTGGAGACGCGCTCCGCCTGGTCGCGGTCGATCAGGTACAGGCGCCGGCACCCGGCGGTGGGCGCCTGCGCGGTCAACGAAGGAATCGAGGACCAGTCGAGGATGCAGATATCCGCCCAGCCCAGTTCCTGGGCGGGAACAGCGCCGGCCAGCAGCAGGTCGGCACGTTTCAGGTCCGCGAGGATCTCGCGGCTCATGCGGTACAGTTCGGGGTCCTCCGAAACCAAAACAATCATGGCTTCCCCGGTTTTTTTCTTGACGGATGGCCGATGAGCTCCGGCAATCCGGTGATTCAGGTTACAAGACCTGAATGTCGTGAATTAGAAAAATAGCTGAGACACTTTACGGAAGTACGCTTCGATCTTTAAGCACATTTGAGATGGTGTCAAGGCTTAAATTCTAGATCGGGATAGGCCGGTACTGCCCATGCGAATCGCTACTCGAGGTTCAGGACCGTAGTACCGACGTGAAGCGCAACGAAGTGTGAGCAGGCACCGGGTTAAAGCCTGAGCCGCTGTGGGGAATGGGGCGGTTGAGGGGCCCGCCGGCGCCTGGGGATGGTCCCGAAAATGCTGTCGCCCGGTAGCGAGGGCCGGCTGGACGGCACGGGCGCCATGAATCACCTGATCGAAGAGCGGAGAGGCACGGAGCGGCTCACGCTGCGCTGCCCGGCGGAATTGACGCGGTACGGGATGGCCGGAGTGCTGCGCTCCGGCACCTTGAACATTTCCAGCCGCGGGCTGTATTGCGTTTCGGCGGTTCCTTTCGGTCCGGGAGAGCGGCTGCTATGCCGGGTGGAAATGAGTCCCGAGGGATTCCGCTGCGGGGACTCACCGGTGTGGCTGGAGTGCGTGCTCGAGGTGGTTCGTGTGGAGCGGCGGCAGGAAGGGTATGGGCTGGGCTGCCGGATCACCGAATACGTGCTGCGTCCGGCGCGCGGCAGCCGGATGTGCGGTGTGGAGCGGGCGGCGGTGGAGGCATGACCGCCGCCTGGGACAGAGTTACGCATTCTGGGGAATCGCGTACCGAGGATTGGAAAACGCGGGAGGTTCGCAATGGTTAAGCGCGGCAGATTGGTGATTGCGGCGGCGTGCGCCGCCTGGAGTCTTCTGTTCCTGGCTGGGTGCCGGCGTCCGGCGCCCCAGCAGGAGGCGCGCTACCTCGCGACCGGCGCGCGCTACATGCAGAAGAAGGATTATGCGCGGGCGATCCTGGAGTACAAGAACGCGGTCCGGGTGGCGCCATCCTCGACCGATGCCAATTACCGGCTGGGGATCGCACTGGAGCAAGCCGGCGATTTCACGTCGGCGGTCGGCTACCTGATGCAGGCGTCCAAGCTGGACCCGAAGCATGTAGGCGCGCAGGTGGAACTGGCGCGGCTGATGGCGACGAGCCGCAATCCGGAGGTTCAGGCGGAGGGCGCGCGGCGCGCCGAAGCCGCTTACGCGGCAGCGCCGGAGGACGTCGCGGTGCTGGATACACTGGCGCTGGCGGAGTGGAACACCGCCAAGCCCCAGGAGGCCGAACAGCATCTTCAGCAGGTATTGAGCCGATTCCCCGGACACTTGAAATCGGCGGTGATGCTGGCGCGGATCAAGCTGGCGTCGAACGACCTGGCGGCGGCGGAGGAGGTGCTGCGCAAAGCGGCGGCGAGCGAGCCCTCGGCGCCGGAACCACGGGTCGCACTCGGCGGGGTGCTGAACCTGGCGGGCAGGAGCGCGGAGGCCGAACGCGAGTTTCAAGAGGCTCTCAAACTGCGGCCGGATTATGCTCTGGCGCTGTTTGAGATCGCCTCCCTGCGGGTGCGCGCGGGCAAGCGCGAAGAAGCCGACGCCTTATACCGCAAGATCTCCGCGCTGCCCGACCCGGCTTATCGTCCGGCCCACGCGCTGTACCTGCTGTACATGGTGGACGCCAACCAGGGCATCGCCGAACTGGAAGCGCTGCGCCGCGCCGAGCCGGGAAACCGCGATCTGCGCAACCGGCTGACCGCGGCGTACGTTGCACGGCGCCGTTACAGCGACGCCGGGAATCTGCTGGACGCGGAGTTGAAGAAGAACCCCAAGGACGTGGAAGTCTTTCTGCAGCGGGGCACGGTTCGCACGCTGGCGGGCGATTTTCAGGGCGCGGAACGGGATCTGCGCCGCGTGCTCGAACTGGAGCCGAACTCGGCGGCGGCGCACTTCTCGCTGGCGCGGGCGTACGAAGCTCGTGGTGAGAGTTTGCGGCAACGGCAGGAACTGGGCGACGCGCTGCGGCTTCAGCCCGCCTTGCTTTCGGCGCGTCTTTCGCTGGCGGATCAACTTCTGCGGTCCGGGAACGCCGCGTCGGCGTTGTCGACGCTGAATGAAGCACCGGAGTACCAGTACGGCTCCCCGGTTTTCCTGGCGGCGAAGGCGCGTTGCCTGCTGGCGACGGACCATCTCGCCGAAGCGCGGAAGACCATCGATGCCGGGATGCGGCTGGGGAAGATTCCCGGGCTGATGCTGGTCGACGCGGGGCTGCACATGCAGCAGAAGGACTTCCCCGGCGCGCGCACGATCCTGGAATCGATCCTGGCGCAGGACCCTGGCAATGGGGAAGCGATGGCAGGGCTGATGGAGGCATATGCGGCCGGTGGGCAGGCGCAGGCCGGCATCGTCAAAGTGCGGGCGATTGCGGCCGCGCGCCCCGGGGACGTGCGGACGCAGATGTTCCTGGCGACGTGGCTGCGGCGACTGGGCGACAACCGCGGCGCGCGGGCAGCCGCGGAGGCGGCGGGCAAGGCCGATCCGGGGCTGCTGCCGGTGAGCCTGATGCTGGCGGAGCTGGATCTGATCGAGGGTAAGGTGGATGCCGCCCGGCTGCGGCTGAACGGCCTCCCGGCGGAGCGGAAGGCGCGTCCCGAGACACAATTCCTGCTGGCGATGGCGGAATCGCAGGCCGGGAACTACCAGTCGGCGATTCAGTTCTACCGCGCCGGACTGGCGGTGGAGCCGAAGTCGGTCGTCGCGTTGAACAATCTGGCGTATCTGCTGGTGGACTACGCCGGGCTTCCCGACGAAGGGCTGCAATACGCGCAGCAGGTGAAGGAACTTGCGCCGGACGACCCGCTGGTGGAAGACACGATCGGGTGGGCGTTTTTCAAGAAGGGCCTGTACACGAACGCGGTAGGTCATCTGGAGCGGGCGGCGGCGCGGG
>JBBIQR010000257.1:0-6979 GCA_037442245.1 Candidatus Solibacter sp.
CATCGGCGCGACCTTCGTCAAGACGCAGGGCGGCACCCCCGTGCGCGTCCGCGACGTCGCCACCGTCGTCCAGGGCCCCAAAATCCGCCTCGGCCGCCTCGGCAAAGCCATCCACCGCGCCGATGGCCGCGTCGTCGATGATAACGACGTCGTCGAGGGCATCGTCCTGCTCCGCAAAGGCGCCGAGGCCGATAGCACCCTCCGCGCCATCCACGCCAAGGTCGAGGAGTTGAACACCCGCATCCTGCCCCCCGGCGTCAAAGTCGTTTCCCACCTCGACCGCAGCGACCTCGTCGGCTTCACTACCCACACGGTGCTCCACAACCTCACCGAGGGCATCCTCCTCGTCGTCGCCATCCTCTTCCTCTTTCTCGGCAACGTGCGCAGCGCCCTCATCGTCGCGGGCACCATCCCGTTCTCGCTCCTGTTCGCCTCCATCCTGCTCGACCTGCGCCACATCCCCGCCAACCTGCTCTCCCTCGGCGCGCTCGATTTCGGCATGGTGGTCGATGGCTCCGTCGTCATGGTGGAGAACATCCTGCGCCACGCCGGACGCCGCGACGAGCGCCGCCGCAGCATGGTCTCGATCGTCGCCGGCGCCGCCCACGAAGTGCAGCGGCCGGTGTTCTACGCGGTCGGCATCATCATCACCGCCTACCTGCCCATCTTCACCCTCCAACGCGTCGAAGGCCGTCTCTTCCGCCCCATGGCGTGGACCGTCGCCTTCGCCCTGCTCGGCGCGCTCCTCTACGCCCTCGTCCTCGCCCCCGTGCTCGGCAGCCTGTTGTTCCGCAAGCAGGCCCACGAGTGGCGCAATCCGGTTCTCGTCTTTCTCACCCGCATCTACCGCTGGCAACTCTCCTGGTGCATCCGCCATCACTGGATCACGGTCCTCGGCGCCGCCGGACTGTTCGCCGGCGCGGTCAGCCTCGCCTACAGCGGCGCCGTCGGCAGCGAATTTCTCCCGCACCTCGATGAAGGCGCCATCTGGGCGCGGGGCACCCTCGCCTCCAGCACCGGCCCGGCCAAGGGCGAGGACATCGCCAACCGCGCACGCCTGCTCTTCGCGCAGTTCCCCGAAGTCACCCAGGTCGTCTCCCAGGTCGGGCGGCCCGACGACGGCACCGACGCCACCGGCTTCTTCAACACCGAATACTTCATCGACCTCCGCCCCCGCGAAGCCTGGCGCCGCGAGTTCCACGGCAAGGAGCAGTTGATCGACGCGCTCAACCGCTCCGTCGAGACCATCCCCGGCGTCATCTGGAATTTCTCCCAGCCGATCTCCGACAACATGGAGGAAGCCGTCAGCGGCGTCAAAGGCGAACTCGCCGTCAAGATCTACGGCGACGATCTCAAAACCCTCGAGCAGAAGGCCGACGCCATCCTCGCCGTGATGAGCCGCATCCGCGGCATCCAGGACCTCGGCGTCTTCCGCGTCATCGGGCAGCCCAACGTCAACCTCTACGTCGACCGCGCCAAGGCCGACCGCTACGGGATCAACGTCGCCGATATCCAGGACGCCGTCGAAACCGCCGTGGGCGGCAAGGCCGTCAGCCAGGTCCTGCAGGGCGAGCGCCGCTACGATATCGCCGTCCGCTACCTGCCCCAGTACCGCGACACCGTCGAGGCCATTGAGGATATCCGCATCCTCGCCCCCTCCGGCGAGCGCGTCTCCCTCGGCCAGCTCTGCACCACCAATGTGCAGGACGGCGCCAGCATGATCTACCGCGAAAATAACTCGCGCTACATCGCGCTCAAGTACAGCGTCCGCGGACGCGACCTCGGCAGCACCGTCGAGGAGGCCATCGCCAAGGTCAAACGCGAAGTCCCGCTCCCGCCCGGCTATACCACCGATTGGGCCGGCGAGTACGAATCCCAGAAGCGCGCCTCGGCCCGCCTCGCCGTCATCGTCCCCCTCACCGTCCTGCTCATCTCGCTCATCCTCTACTCCGCCTTCCGCTCCTTCAAGTGGGCCGGACTCATCCTGCTCACCATCGTCCTCGCCCCCATCGGCGGCATCGGCGCGCTCTGGCTCACCGGAACCCACTTCAGCGTCTCGTCCGGCGTCGGCTTCCTCGCCCTGTTCGGGGTCAGCGTTCAGACCGGCGTCATCATGGTCGAGTACATTAACCAGTTGCGCGCCGCCGGCCACAGCGTCGAGGATGCGGCCGTCGAAGGCGCCGTCCTCCGCCTCCGCCCCATCATGATGACCATGCTGGTCGCGACCCTCGGCCTCCTCCCGGCCGCCCTCTCCCACGGCATCGGCAGCGATTCCCAGCGCCCCTTCGCCATCGTCATCGTCGGCGGACTCCTCGCCGGCCTCTTCCTGAGCGTGCTGGTCCTGCCTACCCTCTACGTCTGGTTCGCGCGGCCCACCGACAAGCTGCCCGAAGCCGAGCGCGGCTTCGAATAGCCCAGCCGGACTTGCCGAAACGGCCGGGGAAAGCCGGGCGGGTTGGCAGTTTTTTTGTGCCCCGAAACGTAGTGTTGATCGTGGTCTCGAACCTGCCAGCGCCTTTGCGCGCACGGTATAATCGGGCTAATCGTGGAGCAGCCCGAGGCGGAGCGGAATTCTACGCGGAAGAACGAGGACGAGCCGATGCTGTACTGTCCGGTATGTTCGACGCGGCTGACGGAGCGGAAGTGCAAGTTGTTCTGCGAGCAGTGCGGATACTATTTGAGTTGCGCGGATTACTACTGAGCCATGTCTGAGATTGCCTCTCTACTCGAACGATTCCGCCGCGGACCGGAAGTGCTGGCCGTGGTTTTGACCGGCGTGTATGGCGACGCGGAGGATTTCACGATTGCGCCGGGGAAGTGGAGCGTGCGGCAGATCCTGGCGCACCTGGCGGATACGGAGTTGGTGATGGCGGTGCGAATCCGGCTGGTGGCGGCGGAGGAGAATCCGCCGCTGACGCCGTTCGATCAGGACGCGTGGGCGCGGAACCTGGACTACAGCAAGCGCAAACCGAAGCAGAGCCTGGAGACGATGCGGCGGCTGCGGGCGGAGAGCTACGAGCAGATCAAGGACCTGCCGGAAGCGGCGTTTGCGCGGCAGGGGATGCACAGCGAGCGGGGTCCGCTGACGCTGGGGAGAATTATCGAGCTGTGCGCGAACCACGTGGAGAGCCACGCGCGGCAGATCGAGGAGATCCGCGAGGCGTATAAGGCGGCCAAGGGAAAGAAGTAGGGGGGCGCGGCGTTACACTGATACGTGATGCCGCAAATCTACGCTCCCATACAGGCGCCGGTGCGCCTTCTGTTCGGACCGGGACCGAGCATGGTCGCTCCCCGGGTGTATCAGGCGATGAGCCAACCGCTGGTGGGCCACCTGGACCCGTTTTTCTTTCAGACCGCGGAAGAAGTGCGGACGCTGCTGGGATACGCCTTTTCGACGGCGAACACGTTCAACCTGGCGGTATCGGGGACGGGCACGTCGGGGATGGAGGCGGCGATCGCGAATTTCGTGGAGCCGGGGACGAAGTTCGCGCTGCTCTCGAACGGATTCTTCGCGGAACGGATCGGCGAGATGGCGCGGCGGCACGGCGGGACGGTGGCGCGGCTGGGGAAGGATTGGGGCACGCCGTTCGACGGGGACGAGGTGCGCGAGTTCCTCAAGCGGGAGCGTCCGCAGGTGGTGGGGTTCGTGCAGGCGGAGACTTCGACCGGGATGTACAACCAGGCGAAGCCGATTTGCGAGGCGGCGAAAGAGGTGGACGCGCTGGTGATCGCCGATTGCGTGACGTCGCTGGGCGGGATGCCGGTCGAGGTCGACGATAACGGGATCGATATCGCGTATAGCTGCTCGCAGAAGGGACTGGGGTGTCCTCCGGGGCTGGCGCCGATTACGGTGGGCGCGCGGGCGCTGGAGCGGCGGAAGCGGCGCACGACTCCGGTGGACTGCTTCTACGTGGACCTGGAGTTGTTGGACGGATATTACACGGGGAAGAAGTATCACCACACGGCGTCGGCGACGATGCTGTATGCGCTGCGCGAGGGCCTGGCGATGGTGGCGGAGGAAGGGCGCGAGGCGCGGTGGGAGCGTCACCGGAAGAATCACGAGGCGTTCGTGGCGGGGGTCGAGGCGCTGGGGATGAAGATGCTGGTGCAGGAAGGGCACCGGCTGTGGACGCTGAATACGCCGTGCCTGCCGGCGGGGGTGGACGATGGGAAGGTGCGGGCTTTTCTGCTGGAGAAGTACAGCATGGAGACGGCGGGCGGGTTCGGTCCGCTGGCGGGGAAGATTCTGCGGATCGGGACCATGGGGTACAGTTCGACGGCGGAAAACGTGGCGTTGATCCTGGAGGCGCTGCAGGACGCGCTGGCCAAGGTCAGTTAAGCGGCGATGATTGCGGCTCTGGTGCTGGTGGCGGCGGCGTCCGGCGCGGCGGGGCTCGGGGAGCGGATGGGAGAGATCGCGGGGCGGACGCCCGGACGGACGGGGGCGGCGGCGCTGGTGATCGAGACGGGGGAGCGGGCGGCGTGGCACGGGCGCGAGCGCTTCCCGATGCAGAGCGTGTACAAGTTTCCGATCGCGATGGCGGTGCTGCGCGCGGTGGACGAGGGGCGGCTGAGGCTGGATCAGGCGGTGGAGATCGGCACCGGGGAGATGGCGCCGCGAGGGCTGCACAGTCCGATCCGGGACGCGCATCCGGGGGGTGTGACGATGCCACTTGCGGAGGTGCTGCGGTATGCGGTGGCGGAGAGCGACGGGACGGCGAGCGACGCGCTGCTCGGGCTGGCGGGGGGAGCGGCGCGGGTGACGGCGTATGTGGAGGGGTTGGGGGTGCGGGGGGTGCGGGTAGCGACGAGCGAGCGGGCGATGGCGCGCGGGGAGCAGGTGCAGTACCGCAACTGGGCGCAGCCGGAGGAGATCATCGGGCTGCTGGCGCGGTTCTGGGAAGGGCGGGGGTTGAGCGCGGCGAGCCGGGCGCGGCTGCTCGAGTGGCTGACGGTGACGGCGACGGGGCCGAAGCGCATCCGGGGGCGGCTGCCGGCGGGCGCGGTGGTGGCGCACAAGACGGGGACATCGAACACGGTGGGCGGGCTGACGCGGGCGACGAACGATGTGGGGATCGCTACGCTGCCGGACGGGCGGCACCTGGCGATCGCGGTGTTCGTGGCGGATTCTCCGGCGGGGGAAGAGGCGCGGGAAGGGGAGATCGCGGAGATGGCGCGGGCGGCGTGGGATTGGGCGGTGGGGAAGTAGAGCGGTTAACGCTTCCGCGCGGCGGAACGTCTTGTTCGCAGATTGATCCAAAAGGAGGGTTAATCGGATGCGAACGATGGTACTGACAGTGGCGGCGGCGGTGACCGTGGCCGGGCAGTTGATGGCGGGCGGCTTCTGGCTGGTGGCCGGGAATCCCGAGGCGAGCGCGGAGGCGCGGCGGATCAACGCGGCGGTCACGGTGAAGGCGGCGGGGTGCCACGATCCGGCGGGCGCGGTGGTGACCGCGACGGCGGTCGGGGTCGTGAACGGGCAGCGGCAGACGATTGCGCTGAAGGTGGCTAAACTGAGCGAGCCGGGGATGTTTGCGATCACGCGGCAGTGGCCGGCGGAAGGCAAGTGGGTGATCCAACTCGAGGGGCGGGAGGATCAGGCGGTGACGAGCATGCTGCTGGCAGTCGGTCCGGAGGGAGTAGACCGGCAGCACGCGCGCAGCGAGATGCGGGTGTTTGCGGCGCCTGAGGTGGACGCGATGCTGCGGTAGATCGCCGGCGTGTATGATGCAGGCGATGGCGATGCCACGTGCGGTCCCCGAGGAGGCCGGGTTGGTTCGTGCCGCGGCCGGCGGGGACCGCTCCGCGTTCGGCGCACTCTACGAGCGGTACGCGCGCATGGTGCACGCGATCCTGCTGGTGCGGGTTCCGCCGGGGGAGGCGGAGGACCTGGTACAGGAGGTATTTCTGGCGGCGATGCGGCAGTTGCGCGGGCTGCGCGACGTGGATGGGTTCCGGGGGTGGGTGGGGGCGATCGCGCGGAACAAGGCGATGGACTATTTCCGGTCGGCGCGGCTGCGGGCGGCGGCCGAGAGGGAGCCGGCGGTGCGGACGGCGGCGGCGTCGCCGGATGCGTTTCTGGTGCTGGAGCGGATTCGCGACCTGCCGGAGGCGTACCGCGAAACGCTGATCATGCGGCTGGTGGAAGGGATGACGGGTCCGGAGATTGCGGAGCGTACGGGATTGACGAAGGAATCGGTGCGGGTCAACCTGTGCCGCGGGATGAAGATGCTGCGCGAACGGCTGGAGGCGAGATGAGAGAGGAATACTTGTGGGACCGGTCGGGGCCGCCGGACGCGGAGATCGAGCGGTTGGAGCGGACGCTGGCGCCGCTCGGGTTGGGCGGCGCGCAGTCCCGGGCGAAGCGTGCCAGGGTTTGGTGGCGCGTGGCGATGGCGGCCGCGGTGGTGGCCGGGGCAGTGGGGTTGGCGCGGATGGCGGTTCCGGCGGGTGAGGACACGGCGTGGCGGGTGGCGGGAATCGCGGTGCGGCGCGGGCAGGTGCTGCGTCCCTCGGGGTCGGCGCTGGAATTGGAGGCGGCGGCGGTGGGGCGCGTGCAAGTGGCGTCGGGATCGGAGGTGCTGGCGGCGGGGAATAAGAGGCTGGTACTGCGGCGGGGCGAGGTGACGGCGTTCATCTGGGCTCCGGCGCGGGAGTTCGTGGTCGAGACGCCATCGGCGCGGGCGGTGGACCTGGGATGCCGGTACACGTTGCAGGTGGATGAGCGAGGCGACGGGTTGCTGCGGGTGACGCTGGGGTGGGTGGCGTTCGAGAGCGGCGGCAGGGAGAGCTTCATTCCGGCGGGGGCAGAGTGCCGGACGCGGAAGGGCGCGGGTCCGGGGATTCCGCGGTTCGAAGACTCGACCGCGGAGTTTCGGCGGGCGCTGGCGGCGTGGGAAGACGGGCAGCCGGGCGCGCTGGAGGCGGTGTTGCGCGAGGCGGGGACGCGCGATGGCCTATCGTTGTGGCACGTGCTGAC
>JBBIQR010000258.1:0-6978 GCA_037442245.1 Candidatus Solibacter sp.
GCAATCGCAGGACTGGCACGAACCCAACGGCGCCGGCAACACCTGGGACTTCGGCCCCGACGACAAGAAAGACTACGACCAGTACCTGCGCGGCAAAGCCGAGCCGCAGGTCAGGGAACTGCTCACCGGCTACGGTCCGGTGTGCCTGATCTGGTTCGATACGCCGCGCATGATGACCGGCGACCGCGCGACCCGTTTCACCAGCCTCGTCCAATCCCTCCAGCCCTGGACTCTCATCGACGGACGCCTCGGCGAAAAGGGCGACTACCGCAGCATGGGCGATAACGCCATCCCCAATCAGGTCGTCAACGAGGATTGGGAGGTGCCGGCCACGATCAACCACACCTGGGGTTTCAAGAAGGACGACACGGATTGGAAGACGCCCGCCGACATCACCTTCAAGCTGGTGGATATCGTCAGCAAAGGCGGCAACTACCTGCTCAACGTCGGGCCCATGTCCACCGGCGTGATCCCGCAGGCCAGCCAGGACAATCTGCGCGCCGTGGGCAAATGGCTCAAGGTGAACGGCGAGGCCGTCTACGGAGCCGGACCTTCGCCCTTCGGCGAGGAACTCGGGGCCTTCGACAACTCCCGTAAGGACAAGAAGGGCGGACCGCTCTTTGTCCCCGCGACCGCCTGGCGCTGCACCACCAGGCCCGGGAAGCTGTACATCCACCTCTTCCAGTGGCCCGGCGCGAACTTCGAACTCGCGAAAGTGAAGGGGAAGGTGGGCAAAGCCTACCTGCTGGCCAACCGCAAATCGGTCAAGTTCACTCAGTCCGGCGACAAGGTGAAGGTCACTCTGCCCGCCCAGCCGGCCGGCGAATACGCCAGCGTGCTGGTTCTGGAGACCAGGTAGGGACTGCCCCTGGCCGGCCCGCGCTAATCGTCCTTCTTCTTCTCCGGCGCCGTCGTGCCCGATGGTTTCAACTTGGGCAGCCCGAACTGTCCGCCCAGGTCCGCCAGCGATTCCAAATTCACGTTCCCCACGATGTTGGCCACGGTGAACTCGCGCGGCTCCGTGGCCAGCAGCGCGATGCCGGTGACCTTGCCGGACTCGTGCCGCACCCACACCTCGACATTCTCATTGTCCTCGGACGATTTCACGCTCATGATCCGGCCCCACTCGGGCGCCTTCAACTGGTTGCGCACCTGGTCGAGATCCGCCTGGCTCCACGCGCCGTCCCTGGAGAACTCGAAGCTCTTGATGTAGATGCCCTCCAGCCCGCCGATCATGGCCTTGGCCTTGGCTTCGTCGCTGTCTTTGTCGCTCAAAAACTTGCCGGCGAATTGCAGCATGTCCTTGTTGAGCGAGACGTCCACCGCGTTGCTCGCCTTCGCGGCCAGGTGGTCGAGGTTGAACTTGAACTGCTGCGCCCATAGCAGGGCCGCCAACCCGCAACCTGCCGCCAGCACCCGTAGCATGGTCATTGTCTGTCTCCCGCAATCCGTGTCTGCACGTAACTCAGCTTCTTCCCGGTGATCCGCATGGCGAGCATGACCTGATCCCGCGCCTCCTGCCCGCGATGCCACCGGTACGCCTGGCCCGCGCCCGCCAGCACGACCAGCGCTGCCGCCGCGGCCATCCATCGCCGCGGCAGCATCACGGTCTTCGGCCGCCGCGCCGCCGCCAGCACCCGTTCGTCGAAGCCTCCGGCCGGCTCCTTGCGGCTCAACGCGCTTTTGAGTTCCTCTTCCAGCCAGTCCATTCTTATCGTTCTCCCACGCCACGCCGCGCCAGTTTCTCGCGCAGGAGCGCGAGCGAGCGCTGGATGTGGCTCTTCACCGTGCCCAACGGGATGCCCATGACCGCGGCAATCTCCGAAGGGTCGAGATCTTCCTGGTAGCGCAAGACCATCGCCATCCGCTGGCCCTCCGGCAGCGTCGCGATCAGCTTGCGCAGCAATTCTCCCAACAGCGGGTCGCCCGGCGCGGGCCGCTCGCCGGGTTCGGCGACATCGTCCAGCGCCACCTGCGGACGCCGCGAGCGCCGCCGCGCCGCGTCGATCGAGCGCTGCACCGCCACCTTGCGCAGCCAGTGCGCGGCGTGCGCCGCCGATTCCAGCGCGCCCAGGTTGCGATGCAGGCTGAGGAACACGTCCTGTGCAATTTCCTCGGCCAACTCGCGATCGTGCAGAAAGTGGTAGGCGACACTGAACACCATCGAACGGTGCTCGCGCATCAGTTCGGCAAAATCGCAAGCGGGTTTTAGCGCTCGTCCGGTTCCGGTCACCTGGGTGCCGTCAAATAACTCACGTTGCTGGTCACACTCACGCGGCGAAAGGCGCTGTTCGCCATGTTCACCGCAATGATGCGCTTGTAAAAGAATAGCGCCCGGATTTCGAACTCGCCCCCGTAGCTCACGGGAAACCATACGCCCTCGTCGAATTTCTGGTACGCGATACTGAAGCCCAGCCCCTTGATATCGGTGCCGAGCAGCGTCTTTACCGCCAGCGGGATCTTCAACGCCAGCTTGGTGTACACGCTCACCGGTTGATATTCGGACGCGTCGATCAGGGCCTCACCCTTCCAGGCTGCCTCGTCGAACTCCTGGTGCGGCTTGGGTTCGAAGGCCACGCGATATACCTCGCGCCCGCGATACGGCTCCTTGCCCAGCAGGCGGAAGCTGTATTTGCGCTGCTCGGCGGACGTGAGGGGAAACAGATTGCAGGCGATGCCGTCGCGCGACTGGCGGTCGTTGGTCATGTCGTCAGACAGACCGTCGATCAGTTCGCCGTCGATGTCCATGTCCCGGTAGGTGTAGCCGGGACGGTCGTAAGCAATGTACTTGCCTTTGTACTGGTAGCGCCCATCGAAGCTCACCAGGTTCTTGGCGGTGTGTCCGGCGCCGGGGGTCACGTCGTATTCGCGATGCTCCTCGCGCGCCACCTTCCCGTTGCCGCGGTTGAGCCGCAGCAGTTGCTTCTGGCGAAAGGTGTACTCGCGCCGCAGGTCCGATGCCCGCGTCTGGTTCTCGCCGACCCGCGCCATGATGTCCGCGACGTCCGGCGTCTGCGCCATCGCCGCGCCGGTCAGGGCCACTATCGCCAGCAGGTTCATTTCGCGTCTCCTGCCAGCTAATACGCCGGCCCGGGGCCGGGGGGACGCAACTTTTCCGGAGACGAAAAAGGCGCGGGGCGTGTGCCGCCCCGCGCCGGTTTGCTTCAGGATTTGCCCGATGCCGCCTTTAAAAGAGGTACCGCAGGCTCAGTTGCAGCCGGCGTGCGTAGTTGTTCACGGTCGAGGCGTTGATCTGTCCAAAACCGCTGTCGGAGACGCTCTGCGCGGCGGTCACCGTCATGTTCGGATTCGGGAACAGCGGGTGATTGGCCGCGTTGAGCGCTTCGGCCCGGAACTCGATGCTCCGGCCTTCGGTGATGCGGGTCTGCTTGAGCAGCGCGATATCGACGTTATTCTGGCGCGGTCCGCGCAATTGGGAGAAGCGGAAGGGCCACGTACGCACCTGGTTGCCGAGCAACTGCTTGGAACTTACGGTCTCGAAACCCGCGGCGTTAAACCAGTGCTCCGGAGACCGCTGTCCAGCGGGCATCAGAATGTTTGCCGGATCGCCGTAGTAGATCACGTTGCCCCATGCCAGCGGGAAGCCGCTTTGCAGGCTCCAGATGCCGGAGAGTTCCCATCCGCTCACCAGGCGATCGACCAACCGGTTGCTGTTATTGAGCAGCGCGCGCCCGTGGCCGAACGGCAGCGACCAGACGCTGCTGATGTTGAAGCGGTGCGGCGCGTCCGCGTCGGAGATTTCCCGGAGCGGCGCCGGATCGGCCGTGTTCAGCAGGTTCACCGCCTGCATCCACTTCTGGAAGGTGTAGCTGCCCTGCACGGTGTAGCCCTTGGCGAACCGCTTGGAGGCGGTGAAGGTCAGGCTGTGATACCAGGAGTAACCCGTGTTTTCCGTGCCGTTGATCGCGTTCGAACCGAACGCCACGTACGGCGAAAGCAGCGTCTGGCGCGACGTGTTGAGGCCGGTGTAGATGCCCTGCGAGTTGCCCGGCACCAGGCCGTAGAGCGGGTTCGGAATGCTCGCCGTCAGATAGTTGTTCCACGGGTCGTCGCGCGTCCGCATCGTGCTCAGATACTGATACGGCAGCGTGTTGATGTTGCGCGTGATCTCGATGTGGTTGGTCTTGTTGCCAATGTAGTTGAACTCCAGCAGGAAACTGCGGACCTCGCGCTGCAGGCTGGCCTCCCACCGCATCGTGACCGGGATTTGCGGGTACTGGTTGAAGAACGAGAACCCCTGTCCGAGGTAGGTCTGGTAGCCGGCGGCGGCGCCCACCGGCGCGGCCACGCCGTTGGGGAACGGAGTGGTCATGTTGTAAGTGAAGTGTACGTTGTCCGTGGTGACGACCGAGTTGGTGTTCTGCGTGAAGCCGTTCTGGATCACGTCGCCGCGGCGTTCCCCCAGGAAGCCGGCGAACATGCCGAAACCGGTGCGGAATACCGTGCGGCTGTCCAACTGATAGGCGAGTCCGATGCGCGGCATGAAGACGTTCTTCGGCGTGTTGTACAGTCCGCCGTTATTGCCGTTCAGCCCGGCGAACGTCATGCCTCCGTTCAGCGCGAAGGCACTGGGAGAAAGCTGCGGGAAGCCGCCGGAGAGGTTCGGGTAGTTCTTGGCGAACGCCGCCTGCGCCGCCGCCGAAATCGGCTGTGCGTAAGTGGTATCGAATCCCAGCGTGCTGCGGTTGTAACGCTCGTGCAGCGGCGTCTCGAACTCGTAGCGCAGTCCCAGGTTGAGGGTCAGCCGCGGCGTGACTTTCCAGTCGTCCTGCACGAAGAAGCCCCACGATCCGGATTGCTCGGCGTAGTCCGCCTGCCGCGTGATGCTGGCCGAATCCGGCAGACCCAGAATCAACTCCGCCACCGATTGTCCCAGGTTGCTCGGCGATACCGCCGAATTGTCCAGCGGACCCCTGGTCCAGGCCGACGCGAAGGTGAAGTTGCCGGTCTGCTGATTGCTCTTGAACTGATCCGTCTCCTGATACACGCGGTACTCGAAGCCGGTCCGCACGTTGTGCGCCCCCGCCGACTTGGTCAGGGTGGACGCCACCGTGTGGTTGTTCACCGGGCGGTTTTCATTGGTGTGCCCGTTGCTGATGTAGCCGTTCATGTTGATGCGCGGGAACCGCACCTGGTCCGGCGGAACCTGCGCGATGTACTGCGGCGAGAAATTCAGGCTGGCGAGGTCGAACCCGACCGCCTGCGCGGGTTGGTCGCCGCCGCGGATGAACCGGTTGTAGCTGTAGCGCGAGTTCAGCACGATCGTCGGGGTCAGGGTAATCACGTGATCGAACGCGGCCGCCCGCGAATAGAAGTAGAACTGGTCGCCCACGAACGCGTTATTGAAATAGTTGTTGTACGTGCTGTTGCGGATGTAGGTGCTGTAGCGGACGAAGAACCTCTGGCGGTCGCCGATATTCTGATCCACGCGGGTGGTGATGTTGTAGTACTTGGCCTTCTCGGCGGTGGAGGCGTCCTTGTAGTTGTTCCGCCCGAGCGGATCGCCAGGCGTCAGTTCGGCCGATGGGTAGTACGAGAGGACCGCCATCCCGACTTTGTCGAAGCGGTTCGACGGGATGATGTTGTTCGGGAACGCGGTCTCCTGGTAGCGGCCGCCGGCGATGGCGGTACGGGTGGAGGGATCGTAGATGGCATACTGCGAGCCGCCATTGGCCAGCAGCGCCGAGAAATCGCCCTGGTGCATGGCCGGCGTCGGCACCGTATTGGTGGAATCGTCGTGGCGCGGGCGCGAGTCGTGGATGCCTTCGTACCCGAACAGGAAGAACGTCTTGTTCTTCCCGTTATAGACGTGCGGGATATGCACCGGGCCGCTGAACGAGCCGCCCCAGCGGTTGAAGAGAAAGTCCGGACGCGGCGTTCCCGCCTTGTTCAGGAAGAAGTCGTTGGCCCAGAAACTCGGCCGCTGGAAGGAGTAGTCCGCGCTGCCGTGGAACTGGTTGGTGCCGCTCTTGATGCTGATGTTCGTCACGCCGCCCTGCGTCTGGCCGAACTGCGCGTCGAACGTGTTGGTCTGAACCTTGAACTCCTGGACGATGTCGGTCGGCGGCACGTAGGAGGCGGTGACTTCGTTGGCGTTCGCGGTCGCCGTGGTCGGCGCGCCGTCGATGGTGATGTCGTTGAGGTTGCCGCGCGTTCCGCCCATCGAGAAGTTCACGATGTGGGTCGGCTCGAAGGGACGGTCCAGCCGCGGGCTGCCGTTGAACGTGACGCCCGCGGTCAGCCCGATCAACAGGAACGGGTTGCCGTAGCTCAGGGGCAGGTCGGATACGCGCTTGGCGTCGACCACCGTGCCCAGCGACGCGCTCTCGGTATTCAGCAGCGGGACCTCGCTGGTCACCGTGACCTGCTGCTCCGAGGCGCCGATCTCGAGTGGGATATCCACTTCCAGCCGGTCGGCGACCCGGACTTCCACGCCGGCGCGCAGAGCTTTCTTGAAGCCCCCCGCGCTGACTTCGATATCGTACATTCCCGGCGAAAGCAACGGCGCGCGATAGATTCCATCGCCGCTCGTCGTAATTGCCGTCTTCGTCCCCATGGCGGTGTTGGTCACGACCACGCTGGCTCCGGCGATTACCGCCCCGCTCGGGTCGGTAACGCGCCCGGTGATCGAACCTCTTGTATCCTGCGACCAGCCGGAAACGGCGGCGAGCAGGCAGAGCATGACGCTCAGCGAGAAGATGCGGCCACGCATAAGTGCTCCTTGAATTGATGAACTTCCAAACCGGTTATGGGGAATCTACCCCGAAACGTATCCGCGCCGCGCAAAGGCGCGCCGGTGCGTACGTTCCCACCAATGTTTGGCTTTATTATCCGCGAAGCCCGCGCGGCTGCAAACTGCCGCATAGCCCGAAATGCCTAGTTTCGGGATGCGTAACGCGGAGATGCCCCGGAAGTGATTGCAGCGCGGGGGTTTATGGAAGAATATGGAAATCCGAA
>JBBIQR010000259.1:0-6960 GCA_037442245.1 Candidatus Solibacter sp.
GGTGGTCGACGTCAACGGCGTGGGATATCTCGTCTTCGCGGCTTCGCGCACGCTGGCGCGGTTGCCCGCGCGGGGCGAGCCGGTGCGGCTCCTGATCGAGACCCATGTCCGCGAGGACCACATCCACCTCTACGGCTTCGCCGACGAAGGCGATCGTGGGCTATGCGCGGGAGGTTCGTCCGGACCTGGTGGTGATGGGGGCGCACGGGCACAGGAACATCAAGGACCTGATCTTCGGGACGACGATCGATCCGGTGCGGCACGCGCTGGACATTCCGATTCTGGTAGTGCGGCGCCCGCGGGATTAAGGCAGGGGGGTTGTTCCCGGTTGTCCCAATTGCGTGTCACAGGGAAACACACCGGGGATGTGCAACTTTGCTAAGCCGAATTGCATCAATACGATCGGATGGCATGGCGGGTGCAATGCACAAGGGCGTGAAAGGTTGTCTGATCGCGGCTGTACTGATTGGCTGGGGGCTGGCGCCGGCGCGGGGAGCCACGCTGGAGCGGCTTTCGATGGACGATTTGATTGTGAAATCGACCGCGATTGTGCGCGGGACCGTGAGCCAGACGTGGACGGCGTATAGCGGGAAGGACATCTACACGCACTATAAGGTGCAGGTGCAGGAGACTTTTAAAGGTCCGGCGCAAGGGTGGGTGGAGATCACGGTACCGGGCGGCGCGATTGGAGCGCTGCACCAGACGGTAGCCGGGTCGCCGATTCTGGCGGCGGGCGAGGAGTACGTGTTCTTCCTGTGGACCAGCAAAGCCGGGGTGACGTGGATCATGGGGCTGACGCAGGGGCTGTTCCGGCTGTCGGCGGCGGCGGATCCGACGGCATCGCGGGGGGCAAGCGGCGAACTGATGCTGGACGCGGCGACGGCGCGGCCGGTGAAGGACGCACCGGTGAGTTTGAAGCTGAGCGATCTGCGCGGGCGGATCGCGTCGCGACTGGCAGCGGGAGGGGCGCAGTGAGGCGGCGGCTGTACACGGTGTGCGCGGCGCTGGCGGCGCTGGCGGTTCCGGCGCAGGCGTACTTTCACTACGTTCACTATACGAGCCGGACGGCTCCGTTCACGGCGCAGTACGAGCGCTACGCTGCGCGGACGGTGACGTTCCTGGTGAGCGATCAGGGGCCGGCCAATTACGCGCCGAACGACACGTTCGGGTCGTTATTGTCGCAGGTGAAGCAGGCGCTGGCGGCGTGGGATTCGGTGAGCACGTCGGGGCTGCGGCTGGTATTCGGCGGACTGGAATCGGCGAATCAGGGAGCGAACACGCCGGGGGGCGACATCGTATTCGCCGACCTGCCGCCGGGACTGCTGGGGCTGGGCGCGCCGGTATCGAACGGCACGACGATCGTGCGCAGCACGGTGACGCTGGCCAACGATACGAACCGGGGCGCGGGACCGAGTTATTACGAGAAGTTTTTCACGACCGCGGTGCACGAAGTGGGGCACGCGCTGGGATTGCAGCACACGTGGACGTCGAGCGCGATGTCGCAGGACATTGTGCGGAACACGTCGCGGGCGCGGCCGCTGGACGCCGACGACGTGGCGGCGCTCAACCTGCTTTACGGGAAGGCGAACTGGCAGAGCAATTACGGATCGATCACGGGGCGGGTGACGTACACGAACGGGTCGCCGGCGGTGCTGGCGTCGGTGGTGGCGATCAATCCGGCGGGGCCGGCGGTGAGTGCGCTGACGAATCCGGACGGGACGTACCGGATCGACGGCATCCCGCAGGGGAGTTTCCTGTTGTACGTGCATCCGCTGCCGCCGGACGCGGTGCCGGCGGACGGGACGGGCATCCGGCTGCCGGTGGACCAGTCGGGGCAGACGCCGGGATCGTTCCAGCCGACGGCGCCGTTCAGCACGGTGCTGTATCCGGGGACGACGGACGTGACGCAGGCGCAGGCGATACAGATCACGGCGGGGACGGTGGTGGCGGACCGGAATTTCACGGTGCGGCAGCGCGGGGCGGTATCGGCGTACGACCTGCTGGCGTACACGTTCCTGGATCTGGCGACGGGGTCGCCGTTTTACGACGACGGGACGAGCCGCAACTGGGTGGCGGTGACGCCGGGGCTGATCGACAGCACGCAGCAGGCGGTGACGGTGAAACTTTCGGCGGCATACGGCGACACGCCGCTGCCGCGGACGGCGACGATCCTGGGGGGGTTCGCGATTACACAGCAGGGGCCGTATCTGCGGGCGTACGCGGACAGCCTGACGGGGAGCCAATCGATCGCGCTGGGGCTGGGGATCCCGCTTTCGGCGGGTACGGGTCCGCGGCACCTGGTGTTGAACTATGGCGACGATTTGTACATTCTGCCGGCGGCGGTGAACCTGGTGCAGCGTTCGGTGCCGGCGGTAGCGGCAGTGACGGCGAACGCGGACGGCACGGTGACGGTGAGCGGGACGAACCTGGACGCGATGGTGTACTTCGACGGGGTGCCGGCGCCGGTGACGGCATCGGGCGCGGGATCGGTGACGGTGACGCCGCCTCCGGGTCCGGCGGGGCACACGGCGATCGTGACGGTGTTCAACAGCGACGGACAGAATTCGCTGATGCTGGGGCAGGCGCCGCAGACGTACACGTATCCGCAGGGAGCGGCGCCGCAGATTGCCAACGTGTCGCTGACGGCGATGGGGGTCGGGGGCACGGGATACGTGGAGATCACGGGGCAGAACACGAACTTCGCGGCGGGGCAGATTACGTTGGGGTTCGGCACGGAAGATATCGCGGTGCAGCGGCTGTGGGTGGTGAGTCCGACGCTGGTGCGGGCGAACATTCAGGTATCGGGCAACGCGCTGCCGGGGACGTCGGAGATCAGCGTGATTTCGGGGTTCAACGTGTACCCGATGCCTGGGGCGTTCACGATACAGGCGGCGGGAGCGGGGCTGCCGGTGATCGCGCTGCCGATCGGCAACGGGAATCCGGCGCAGGCGACGGTTTACCCGGGAGCACCGGCGAGCATTTACGGGTGGAACCTGGGTTCGAGCGCGGGGGCGGTGCAGGTCTGGCTGAACGATGTACCGATGCAGGTGCTGGGGCTGGCTCCGGACCACGTGAATATTCAGATTCCGGGGGGATTTCCGGCGGGGCTGGCGGTAGTGAAGCTGTCGGTGGCCGGAGTCGCGGCGGCGCCGGTGCTGCTGGAGATCGATCCCGCGCCGCCGGCGATCGTGAAGGTGACCAACTCGAGCGGCAACGCGTATGACGCGGCGCACACGGCGTTCGCAGGCGATACGGTGTACGTGGTGGTGACGGGGCTCGATCCGGGGGTGTTGAACAACCTGAGCCGGCTGAACCTGTCGGTTTCCGGAGTGGTCATGCCGCCGCTGGGGGTCGATACCCTGGCGGGCGGGCAGAATCAGATCCGGTTCTACCTGACGCAGGGCTTCGCGGGCGCGACGGTGCCGCTGGCGGTGGTGGTGGACGGGTCGTCGAGCGCGCCGGTGATGGTGCCGGTGCGGTAGACGGAAAACTTTACCCGGCAGGCCGGGAGGCCTGCGCTACCGTGCGCTACGATTCTTGTATGACCCGTCGCACATTCGTACCGGCCGCGTTTGCCGCCACATCCGCCACCGCCGCGCAGGGAGATCCGGCGCGCCCGGTGTTCATCGAGTTCCGCCGCTATCAACTGCGCAACAGCGCGGACAATCAACGCCAGCGCACGCGCGGTTTTCTGCGGGAGCAATCCGCGGCGCTGGTGCGGGCGGGAGCGGGACCGGTGGGGGCGTTCGCGTCGTCGATCGCGCCGAACACGCCGTTTCTGCTGACGGTGGTGAGTTATCCGAATGCGGCCGCGATCGAGGAGGTGGCGGTGAAACTGGCGCGCGATGAGGCGTACCAGAAGGCGCTGGAAGCGTACAACGGGCAGCCGGGATTGAACTACGAGCGGATGGAGAGCAGCCTGCTGATGGCTTTCGAGGGGTATCCGAAAGTCGTGCCGCCGCCGAACGACGGCAAGCGCGGGGCGCGGCTGTTCGAAGTGCGGACGTACGAATCGAACAACACGTCGACGCTGCGCAGGAAGGTGCAGATGTTCAACGACGGGGAGATCGGGGCGTTCGAGCGCGCGGGGGCGCAGCCGGTGTTCTTCGGGGAGACGGTGATCGGGCCGAACCAGCCGAGCCTGACGTACATGCTGTCGTACGAGGACCTGGCGGGGCGGGACAAGGTGTGGAAGGCGTTCGGCGCCGACGCCACGTGGGGGAAACTGCGCTCGACGCCAGGGTTGAGCGACGCCGAGATCGTGTCGAACATCAGCAATTATCTGGTGACACCGCTCGGGTTCTCGCAGATCCGCTGAGGGATCGCGCGCCAGAGCCGGGAAGAAGTGCGCCAAAGCGCGCCAAGGACGAAGCGACGTCCCTTGGCGCGTACTCCTTTTCCAGATCCGCCGTAAAAAGAGAGTGAAGGCGGAAGACGCCGGAAAGGATCTGGACAATGAAAAGCTTCCTGGCAGCATGTGGAGTGGCGGCGTTACTGTGGGTGGCGCCGGTGAGCGCGCAGACATCGGTATCGCGCTATAACGTACCGTTTCCGTTCGTGGCCGGCAACGAGATTATTCCCGCCGGACACTACCGGGTGACGGTGGACACGAACTTCTACCTCTGCCGCCTGCAGGCGGCGGACAGCACGGCAACGCACGTGGTGCGGCTGGTGCCGGGCGTGTACGCGCGGGGCAGCGCGAACCGGATGAACGCGGGTGTGCTGCGGTTTGCGAAACTGGACGGGCAATACTATCTGACCGGCATCTGGAAAGCGGGAGAGGTTTCGGGGCACGAGACCCTGTCGGGGCGCCGGTTCAATCAGCTTGCCAAGGGCGGCAGCGGGAGCGAGACGGTGAGCCTGGATTCGGACGCGAAGTAAGCGCGCAGGCGCCAGACGCGACAGTTACGGCCGGGAGTCCGCGGGGCGGGTTCCCGGCCATTTGTTTTATGCGAGGGAGGAGAGCAGGGTCTGGAAGCGGGGGAGGGGGCGGAGAGGATCGAGGTTGCTATCGTGCGCGAACCAGCCGCGCTGGGTGAGTCCGGCGCGGACGGCTTTTTCGAGGCAATCGAGGGCGGGATCGGAGAGACCGAGTAACGAGAAGATGCAGCCCACGTTGTAGAGCAGCATGGGGTCCTCGGGGCTGATGGCGAGAGAGCGCTCGGCGTAGCGGCGGCTGCGGGCGGAATCGCCGAGGGCGGCGAGACCGTTGGCGGCCATGTAGAGGGCGCGGGCGTCGCCGGGGTTGAGCTCGAGGTGGCACTCGGCGAGAGCGATGCCTTCGCGGCGGACCTGGGCGGCGCGGGCGGGATTGCCGAGGTCGTCGTAGATCTGGGCGACGAGGAGGCGCGATTGAAAATCGTCGGGGCGCGCATCCATGGCCTTTTCGTACGACGCGGCGGCTTCGGCGGCGCGGCCGAGGGCGAAGCAGTGGCGGGCGCGGAAGTAGTGGGCTTCGAAGAGGCCGGGGTCGAGTTCGATGGCGGCGTCGAAGGCGCGGGCGGCCTCTTCGTTGGCGCCTTTGAGGGAGAGGGCGAGGCCGCGCGAGGCCTGCACCTGGGCGGAGCGGGGATTCATCTCCCATGCTTTGTGGCTGGCCCAATCGGCCTGCTCGCGGAGGGCGTCGTTGCGGTCGGAGTAGAGGTAGGTGAAGGACCAGCAGTCGGCGAGTCCGGCCCACGCCTGGGCGTAATCGGGGTCGAGTTGGATGGCGCGGACGAACATCTGGATGGCGAATTCGATGGCGCGCGGGCTGTACTGTTCATGGAACCGGCGTCCGCGCTGGTAGCATTCCCAGGCGCCGGTATCGGCGGTGCCCTGCTTGAGGTGGGCGGGGTCCTCGCCGGGCCGGAGGGTGACGCGGAGGGCGCGCACGACGCTTTCGGCGATTTCGTCCTGAATGGTGAAAATATCGTGGAGAGAGCCTTCGTAGCGGCCGGACCAAAGCTGGAAGCCGCTGGCGGTTTCGATGAGGCGGACGGCGACGCGGAGGCGCTCGCCGCTTTTGCGCAGGCTGCCTTCGAGCAGGGTGCCGACGCCGAGTCTGCGGCCGATATCGCGGCTATCGGCGGAGGCGGCGGGGCAGTGGAAGGAGGAGGTGCGGGAGGCGGTGCGCAAGCCTTCGAGGCGGCTGAGCCCGGTGAGGATCTCCTCGGCGATGCCGTCGCAGAGATAGGCCTGATCCTTCTCCGGGCTGAGGTCCTGGAAGGGCATCACGGCGAGAGAGGGGAGCGCGGAGAGAGCGGGCGTGGCGGGGGCGGGTTCGGCGCCGCGGCGTTCGAACCAGGCGTCGAGTTCGTGGGGGTAGGCGAAGACGGAGCCAAGCTTTTCGTGGGGCAGGCGGTGGACGGGGAGTCCCGCGTCGCGTTCCCAGCGCTGCACGGTGCGGATACCGCGCCGCAGGTAGGAGGCGATTTCCTTCCACGAGTCCAGGCGAGGGCTGTCCGCACGCGCCGCGGCCGTTCCCATCGGTCCCGATGGCTGATTCGTCATGCGATGTTCCGGCGTGTCAAAAGGTCAGACGTGAAACGCGCCGGAAAGTTCCGTTAGGCGGACCGGCGGAGGGTACGAAAGTTACCGGCCGACGGTGAGGATGGTGAAGGAATCGGGGACCATCTGGCCGCGTCCGCCACGGCCGCCTTCCTTGGGCGGCGCGGGGGGCGGGGTGAATTCGGCGGCGATCAAAAGGATGTGGCCGGTTTTGGCGTCGAGGGTGAGGGTCTTGGCTCCGCGCATGGTGGCGAGGTTCTGCTCGACCTCGAAGGTGGTGGGGTTCTTCTCCTTGACGATGGTGAGGGTGCCGTCGCCCTGGGAGCTGAAGGCCTCCATGGTTTTGGGGTTGAAGACGGCGCCGTCGGTGCCCTGGCCGATGGGGAGAGCGGCGAGGATTTTCCCGGTGGCGGCGTCGAGGATCACCATGTTCTGCGGGTTGCGGCAGGAAGCGAAGAGGATGCGGTGCTT
>JBBIQR010000260.1:0-6874 GCA_037442245.1 Candidatus Solibacter sp.
GCGGCGTGGAAGACTGCGCGCTCGTACTCGACGCCTGTTACGGTCCCGACGGCCACGACCGCACGGTCGCCGCCGACCCCTTTCACTGGGAACCGCGCCGTCCGCTCGCCGGCATGAAGATCGGCATCCTGCAAAAGGACTTCGACCGCTTCACCGGCGCCCAGAAGGCGGTCTACGACCAGGCCCTCGCCGACCTCAAGAAGGCGGGCGTGAACGCCACCCCGACGGAGTTCGCCGAGGACGGACCCACCATCCGCTTCCTGCTGAGCGCCGAGGCGGCCACCGCGTTCGACGACATCACGCGCGACGGCCAGGTGCGCAACCTGCGCGGCCAATCGCCGGGCGACTGGCCCAACACCTTCCGCACGTCCCGCCTCATCCCCGCGGTCGAGTACATCCGCGCCCAGCGCGCGCGCACGCAGTTGATCGAGCGCTTCGAGCGTTTCATGGCGGATTGGGACGTGCTGGTGATGCCGCCCAACTCGCTGCTCACCACAACCAATCTGACCGGCAATCCGCAGGTGGTGATGAAGTGCGGCTTCACGGAGGCGACGCGCGAGGACGGCGTCAAGGTCCAGGTGCCGCGCTCCATCAGTTTCCTGGGCCGCATCTACGAAGAGGGCGCGCCGCTGCGCGTGGCCCTCGCCTACGAATCGGTCACGGATTGGCACAGAAAGAATCCCGTGCTGGAGGCGTAACATGCCGCAAGCCGCCGCGATTTCCGCCGAAACTTACCGCGCGCGCATCGCCAAAGTGCAGGAGGCGATGAAGGAGTTCGGGCTGCGCGCCATCGTGCTCGAATCCGGAGCCGCCATGATGTACCTCACGGGCGTCCGCTGGGGACGCAGCGAGCGCACCTTCGCGGTGGTCATCACCGCGACCGGGGACCCCGCCTTCGTGCTGCCGGCTTTCGAAGAGGAACGGGCGAAGGAACTGATCCGGGGCGGCGGCGAGATCCACATCTGGCAGGAGGACGAGAGCCCGTTCGCGCAGGTGGCCGGCATCCTCAAGCGGCGCGGCGTCGCGCTGGGCAGAGTGGGGATGGAAGACACGGTGCGCTTCTTCGTGTTCGACGGTATCCGCAAGCAGTCACCGCGGCTCGACTACGTGAGCGCCGAACCCGCGCTGAAATCCGCCGGTGTCGAGCTCACGGCTCCGGGCGGACGCGGCGGACGAGGGCGCTAGGGGTGCGCCCGGCGTTACTCGCCGCCCTCGGCGCGGCCGCGGCTTTGGCGCAACCGCCGGTGCCGGCGGGTCTCGATGCATACCGGATGTGGGACCGGTGGCCCGACCAGCGCATCGGCGTCCGAGCGTACATGCGCAGCACCTACGACCGCGCCGGCGGCAACGAACGCGCCGATGCCTCGCACTTCCTCTATCAACTCGGCGACGACCGCAACGTCACGCTGGATGTGGAGGGCGCCGGCATCCTCTATTTCGCGCGGTACAACCACTGGCACGGCAGCCCCTGGCATTACGAGGTGGATGGCCGCGACCACGTCGTGCGCGAAACCAGTACGGCCGACCCGCTGCATCCGGCGCCGGATTCCGTTTTCCTTCCGCAAGCGGCGTTCCCGAATCCGCTCACCTGGACGTGGTCCGCGACGCGCGGCGCCGACCTCATGTGGGTGCCGGTGGCTTTTGAAAAGCGCTTCCGCATGATGTACGAGCGCACGTTCTACGGAACCGGCTACTACATCTACCATCAGTTCGTGCCGGGCACGAAGCTGACGCAACCCGTCCGCGCGTGGGACGCCAGCCAGGCGCCCGCGGCCGATGTGCTCGCGCTCATCTCGCGCGCCGGAAGCGATCTGGCGCCCGCCGGGTTGCAAGAAGCCAGCGGCCGCCTGGCGCACGCCGGCACAGTCTGGGAGGGCCGCGGACCCGCCATGATCCGCGCGCTCGAGCTGACGGCGCCGCGCGCGCAGGCGTTGGCGCTCTCGAACGCCCGGCTGCGCATCACCTGGGATGGCCGCGCCGCCCCCAGCATCGACGCGCCGGTGGGGCTCTTCTTCGCCGCCGGCATCCTCTATAACCGCGACGACCGCGAGTACCTGGTCAAGAGCTTTCCCATGGTGGTCCGCTACGAGGGCGAGCGCGTCCACCTTTCGTGCTACCTGCCGATGCCGTTCTTCCGCAAGGCGCGCATCGAACTCACCGGCGACGCGGTGCGGGACGTGGAGTGGCGCGTCCGCTGGGCGCCGTACCGGGAGCCGCCGAACCAGACCGCGTACCTGCACGCCACGTATCGCGACCACGCCACGCCCGTCACCGGGCAGGACCTGGTGCTGCTGGACACGCGCGCAACCGAAGGCGGCGGCGCGTGGAGCGGCAGTTTCATCGGAACTTCCTTCATCTTCTCCCACGACGCCGCGCTCAATACGCTGGAAGGCGACCCGCGCTTCTTCTTCGATGACAGCCGCACCCCGCAGGCCTACGGCACCGGCACCGAGGAGTGGGGCGGAGGCGGCGATTATTGGGGCGGCCTCAACATGACGCTGCCGTTCGCCGGGCATCCCGCGGGCGCGAAGAGCGCGAAGGACGCGGTCAGCGCCGAGGACCGCGTTGAATCCGCCTACCGCTTTCTGCTCGCGGACCTCATGCCCTTCGGCCGCAACGCCGTCATTCGTCTGGAGCACGGCGGCACCAACGAGTCCACCGAACACTACGAGACGGTGACCTATTGGTACGGTCTGCCGGCGGCATCGCTTGTCCAGACCGATGAAATGCGGGTCGGCGACGCAGCCAGCGAACGAGCCCACCGCTACACGTCGCCGGATGCGTCCGCGCCTTACGAGATCACGTCGCGCTACGAGTGGGGGCCGGACACCGTCCAGGGCAAGGAAGTCTATCCGGCTGAGACCGACCGCGGACGCCACACCCGCACATGGAGCGAATTCACCTTGAAGCTCGACCCGAAGAACACCGGCGTGATGCTGCGGCGCAAGCTCGACTATGCCTTCCCCAACCAGCGCGCCGAAGTTTCGGTGGACGGCCATCCGGCCGGCGTGTGGTATCTGGCCGGGTCGAACACCTGCGTCTTCTCCGCGCCGCGCGGCGAACTCGGCGCGACGCAGCACGTGGTTCAGACTTCCAATCGCCGCTTCCGCGACGACGAGTTTCTGCTCCCGCGCGCGCTTACGGCCGGACGCCGCACGATCCGGGTCCGCGTGCGGTTCACGCCGGTCGAGACGCCGCTGTTCCCCGGACAGCCGGCTGCCGAACTCGCCTGGAGCGAGATCCGCTACACCGCCTACAGTTTCGTCTTGCCCCGCTTCCCTTAGCGCGAGAGAATACTTGGCTATGAGGATTCGAGAGATTGCCCTGTCACTGACCGTGGCCACCGCCGCGGTGTACGCCGCGGATCTGCCGCCGCTCACCCTGCTGGTGGGCAATAAGGACGAGAACTCCATGGTGTTCGTCGACCCGGCCACCCACAAGGTGCTGGGCAAGGTTCCCACCGGCAACGCGCCGCACGAAATCGCGGCCTCGGCGGACGGGAAACTGGCGTGCGTGGCCAACTACGGGACCGGTCCCGCGCCGGGTCACACTCTCACGATTGTGGACGTGGTGAATCAGCGGGTGCTGCGCACGCTGGACCTCACTCCGCTGGCGCGCCCGCACGGCCTCTGGTTCGCGGACGGCAAGTGCTACTTCACCGCCGAGGCGAATCGCGTGGTGGGCCGCTACGATCCCGCATCCGGCCGCGTGGATTGGGTCATGGGCACCGGTCAGGACCGCACCCACATGGTGGTCGGGGGCGCAGGCGGGCGCCTGTACACCGCCAACATCGGCGGCAACTCGATCAGCATCATCGAGGGCGGCGACGTCGTCGCGGTGCCGGTAGGGAAAGGGCCGGAAGCGATCGGCCTCTCTCCTGACGGGAGGGAAGTGTGGACCGCGCACTCCGGCGACGGCGGCGTCAGCGTGATCGATACCGCCGCGAAGAAGGTCGTCCACACGTTCTCCATCGGGACGAAACGCTCCAACCGGCTCCAGTTCACGCCGGACGGCAGGCACGTGCTGGTCACCGATATGGAAGGCAACGCGCTGATCGTGATCGACGCGGCGTCGCGCAACGTGGTCAAGCGGATCCCGATGGGACGCTCGCCGGAAGGCATCCTGATGGCGAAGGATGGCGCGCACGCCTACGTCGCCGAAGCCGGCGAGAACCGGCTGGCCGTGATCGATCTGAGGACGCTCGCGGTGGCCGATCACTTCCAGACCGGCAACGGTCCGGACGGCATGGCGTGGGCCGACCGGCGTTAGACGATCCAACGGCCGGCTCTACTTTTTGAGCACTTCTTCGAAGAAGGCGACCGCGCGCAGATCGCGCGAACTGCCGAGGAGGCTCATGGCGTGCTTGCGGGTGTCGGCGTCCCTGGTCTCTTTCGCCAGTTCGATCAGAGTGGGCACGCCCTCCCCGTTGGGCAGGTTCCCCAGGGCGCTCTGCGCGCGGCGCCGCACCTCGACGTCGGCATCGGACCGGGCCAACTGGGCCAGCAGGTCGCGCGAATCGGGGCGCCGGAAACTGCCCAGCAACCCGGCCGCGCGAGTCCGGATGATCGAGGGCTGCGCCGGGTCGAGATAGTGCCGGATCGCGGCGTCCGCCGCATCGCCGGAGTGGATCGCGATCGCGGTCATCGCGCCGTCGCCCGCGCGCTCCCGCCGGTCGGCGAACCCGCGCAGCAGGGCCACGCTCTCGGCGGGGTTCACGTCGGTGAGCCAGTGGACCGGCAGCCCGCCGGCATCGATTTCGCAGTCCGGCGAGAGCGCGCGGATGCGCACCACATCGCCGCCTTCGACGCGGAACAGCACCACCGCGTGATCGGGCGGCTCCAGGTGGATGACTCCCGGCTGGCTCCAGCCCTCGCGCACGTAATCGCAGCCGAGGAACGCGCGCACCCCGGCAACACTGTACCCGATCCACGCCGGCTGCGCGGTAATCAGGGGCCGGAGCGTGCGCTCGAGCCCCGCCGCCGCGGAACGGGTATCGGTCTGCGCGTTCACCAGCAGCTTCGGCTGCGCCGCCAGCGGCAGCGCGGCCAGCACGAGCCACAGCGCCCGGTTCATTTCAGCAGTTCCTCCAGATACGCCGCCGCTTCCTTGTTCTTCGCGGCCATGCTGGAAATCCGCTCGACGATCCGCAGTTTCATCTTGGTGTCCTTCTCCGCCCGCGCCATGGCGATCAACGCGGTGGCGTTGCGCTGCCCGCTCAGGCTGTCGAGGATGGCGTTCTTCACCTGCGGATCCTGCTCGCTCTGGTACATCTGGGTCAGCGCGCCTCCGGTATTGGCGTCCCGCTGCGATGCCAGCACTTGAATCGCCAGCCGCCGCAGCTTCGGATCCTTCTCGGTACGCGCGACCTCAAGCAATTTATCGGCGTTGCCGTTGCCCCACATATGGGAGAGGATCTGCTCCTTGCCCTCGGTCGTGGTCTCGGCCGAATAGAGCTGCCAGAGTTCGGCGCTGCCCTGCACTCCGCCGAGGTAACTGATCGCGACACCGCGAAGTTCCGGCGCTTTCTCGCTTCTGGCCACGGCCAGCAGCCGGTCCTTGTCGCGGTTGGAGGCGTAGGCGTTGAGCACCGCGCGCTTCACCTGTACATCGCTGGTGGACGAGTAGATCTCCGAGAGAATCTGTCCGGCATTGGCGCGGCGGCGCTCGCTGAGATACATCACCGCCTTCACCTGAAGGTCCGGATTACCGCCTCCGCGCGCGATCTGTTCCACCGCCGCCTGCGCCTGGGGATTGCTGCTCTGCGCCAGCACGAAGAGGGCGTTGCGCTTGACGCGCGGCGACGCCGACGATTTCAACTGGTTCTCCACCAGCGGAATCGCGCGCTCCGGATCGCTCTGCATGATGCCGTTGAGCGCCAGCAGCTTCAGTTCCTCGTCGCTCTCGGCTTCGGGCGACACCGGCTTGCCCAGATCGAGTTCCAGCACCTTGGCGTCGTCCAGCCAGCGGCTATTCGGGTAGGTTTTGCGCAGTTCCGCGATGGCCGCCACGGCGTCGCTGTTCTTGCCCACTTTGCGCAGCGCGTAGGCCTTCCAGTAGAGCGCGCCGTCGGCTCGCGGACCGCCTTTGGCCGCCGCCTGGCTGAACGCGTCGATGGCTTCGTCCCAGCGCTTGCCGTCGAGCGCGCCTTGCCCGCGCTGGTAGAGCCGGTCCTCGTTCATGACGTTGAACTTCATGCGATCGATGTTCACCGCGACCTGGGGCGCCAGCGCCATGGCTTTCACCTGCGCCAGTTCGGGCGAGTAGCGGAACGTCATCTCGCGCGCGGCTTCGGCGGCGGCGCGCATGGCGTCGGCATCGCCACGCATGGCTTCGGCCTGCGCGCGCGCGGCCTCGACCTGTTCCTGGATTTCCACTGCGTCGATCTCCGGCATGGGCAGCGGCGCGGACATCGGCGCCGGGCGCGCCGCGACGGGCGGCGCCGGCGGTAGCGGTGGCGCGGGCGGCGCCGGTTCCTGCGCGAATGCCACGGCAGCCACCGGCGCGGCGAGGATCGTAAGAAGTCTGCGATAGGTCATGGTTCGATATCCTTCTAAAGTTTGCTACCGGCCGTCTCGGCGGCCGTGCTTTGGCGGCTCCGGACGTTGGCGTCCAGAACCCGAATCTTGAAAAGTAAGCCTTCGGCATCCAGCCTCTGGCGCAAATCATCTAGGCGTTGCGGAGACATCCGGCTGGGCTCGTGGGTGATGTCCACCAGCACCCGCTCCAGATCCTCCAGCACGCTGTCGATGCGGGTATCGCCGGTATGCGCGGCGGTCTGCCGGTACAGGCGCGTCTCGGAAACCAGGTCGCCGGCGCGCTGCTGCTCCGCGCTGATATCCACGGGCCCTTTGGCGTTGACGTTGTAGAGTTCGGC
>JBBIQR010000261.1:0-6869 GCA_037442245.1 Candidatus Solibacter sp.
CCGCCCCTAACCCAATGGATCGACTTTGAAGTAGTAGGGTAGGCCTCCCGGCCTACCCACTTACTAAGGTGTTTCTTACTTACTGCTTCACCGCCAGATACAACCCCTGCGTCCCCGCCGCTCCATTCAAACTAAACTTAACCGGAGCCAGATCGTTATTCGCGATATTCGGCACCACCACGTTGAACTGATACAGCCCCACATAGTTCGGAGCCAGCCCGGCATACCCCACCGTGGCGTTGCTGCCCCCGATCGACAGCGTGAACGAATTCGCCAACTGGTTCACCGCCTGCACGATCGTCCCCGCCGGAATGTTCTGGCCGCCGGAGTCCTTCACCGGTCCGAATCCGACCCCGTAGAGGATCACGGTCTCGCCCGGTTTCGCCTGCCGTGTGGTCAGCCCCGCAATCGAGCCCGGCGGCAGCACGAAACTTCCGTCGCTGAACGTCGCCACCACGTACTGCTTCCCGCCGATCAGAAAGGATCCCGGCGCCAGCAGCCCCGGCTGCAGCGAATTCACCGTGATGCCGTAGTCCGAGCTCGATCCGGCGGCGGTGTTCACCGTCATCTGCTGCGCGCCGGTGGGCACATCCGACGGAACCTGCGCGTTCACCTGCCCCGGACTCACGTAGTCGATAAATGCCTGCTTGCCGCCGATCGTCACCGATACGCCGTCCAGCATCTGCGGCGCTTTCAGCCCCACGAAATCCTTCCCGGCCCATAAGCGCGTGGTGCCGGAGAGGTTGTTGCCGTAGATCTCCATCCACGATCCCGGCGCCACCGTGGGAAATCCGCCGAACGCGCCCGCACTCACCACGCCATTGGCCGCGATCGCCGGCGGACCCGAAGTTGCCAGCGGCGAAAGCGTGTACGTGGTGGTATAGATGTGATCGCCGTTCGCCGTCAGATCGCCGTTCGCCGCGTTGGCCGCCACGTAGATCGTGATGTCGCCGGTGGCGCTCGCCGGTGGCGTCCAGTCGAACTCGTAGATCCCCGGGCTGGGCTGTCCCTTGGTCGCGTTATACCCGGCCAGGCTGTGCTCGATATATTGCAGCGGCATGTTCGAGGGGCAGGTCTGCGGCGCGCCGAAATCCATCTCCTTGAGTTGCGTCAGGCTCGCCACCGAGCACATCACCAGCGTGTTCTGGTCCGTGCTGGCGAAGGTCCCCGCCATGGTCGAAGGGCTGCCCGCCATGCGCGCCGTCAACTGAAAGCCCCAGGCGTGCTGCACCGGGTCGTAGATCGTCACCACCAGGTGCTGCTTCACGCCGGCGGTGTAGTTGTTCCCCGCCGGGAAGGTCACCGTGACGCTGCCCGTGTTCACCGGATTGTTGGCCTTCCCCACGTGGCACAGCGCACTCGCGCAAGTGCCGTTCTCTCCGGGCACCCCGCTATACCCCGGGTCGGGTCCGTATTCGTGCGCCCACAACAAAAGCGGGATGGCCCCCGCAACCACAGCGCACTTGGCAAGGATGAGTTTTCGATTCCGTTCCATAGCTTCTTGGATAAACCCCCGTCATCCGTAATGTACTCGATCCGGTTTGGTGAAATCCGGTTAATGGGTAACGTTTTACGAAAACATCACAACTCCGGGACAACGCCCGCCAGCGCCAGCGCCTTGCGCGCCGTGGTGCTCAACGGAATGCGCCCGATACTGTCCGTTTTCCACCACGCCAAAGGCGCCGCAACGCCCTTCGGAGCCGCCGCCCGCATCACCGTCAACCGGTACCGGTGGTGCGTAATGCTGTGGCGGATCTCGCCCAACTCCGCGGCGGGGCGCGCGCCGGGCAGATCCTCGGGCGTGGGCAGGTCCCAGAATCCGGCCATCCGCGACGCTTCCGCCGCGCGCTGCCGCAGCAGCACCTGCCTGCCCCGGCGGATCACCAGCAGGGTTCCTTCCAGCTTCACCGGCTCCTGCCGGCGCAGTTTCACCGGTAGTTGCGCGGCGGTCCCCGCGGCGCGCGCGCGGCAGCGCTCCGCGATCGGACAAGCGCCGCACAGCGGATGGCGCGGCAGGCACACGGTCGCGCCCAGTTCCATCAGCGCCTGGTTGAACCGCCCCGGATCGCGCGCGTCCAGCCAGCCCTGCGCGATTGCGCGGAACCGTTCCCTGGTGCGCGCGCTGCCGATGCCGGCGGGATCGTTCTCCACCCGCGCCACCACCCGGAGCACGTTGCCGTCCAGCACCGCGTGCGGCAGATCGAAAGCGATGCTGGCGATGGCGGCGGCGGTGTAATCGCCCACTCCGGGCAGCGCGCGGATGGCGTCGTACTCGCGGGGAAAAGCGCCCGCCCCGGCGATCGACCGCGCGGCGCGCCACAGGTTGCGCGCGCGCGAGTAGTAGCCCAGGCCCGCCCACTGCGCGAGCACCTCTTCTTCCTCCGCCGCCGCCAGTGCCGCCGCGTCCGGAAAGCGCGCCAGGAGACGTTCGTAGTAAGGGATCACCGCCTGCGCGCGCGTCTGCTGGAGCATGATCTCGCTCACCCAGATGCGGTACGGATCGGCGGTGGCGCGCCACGGCAGGTCGCGGCGCACTTTGCGGTACCACCCGATCAGCAGCGCGGAGATTTCCGGCTGGGTCACTCGATGACGCGCAGCCATTCGGCGACAACCGCGAAGCCGTCCGGCTCCACGTCCCAGGGTTCGAACTCGGGATTCAGCGGCTCCAGCCGGATGCGCTCGTGTTCCCATTGATCCTCGCCGGTCTGCCGCTTGCTGCTGGTGTAGCGTTTGACGGTATAGCGCGCGGTTTCCTCCAGCACGCCGAAGCGTTCGATGAGCAGGATCTTGCCCTGCCGCGAACCCTGCGGCTTCAGGCGGAACAGGTTGAGGCTGCCATCGGGAATGCGCGGCTCCATGCTGCGCCCCACCACGTGTCCGGCGAAGAGGTCCGGCGCGAGCCGCATGCCTTCCGGCGCGGGAATCCAATCCTCGGCGAGCGATTCCATCTCCTCGCCCAATCCGCCCGCCGCCGCCTTCAGGCTGAACAGCGGCACGTGGGTGCGGAAGGGCGCTACCGGCACGGTCTCGACGTGTTCCGAGTACAGGCGTTCCAGCACGCGGGTGAAGGCGTCCACATCGACCGCGCGCCGGCCGGACACCCGCACCACGTTGGAGGCGCTGTCCTCGAGCCAGCCCAGCAGAGCGGCGGCGCCCATCTCGCGGGCGCAGTCGCGCAGATGCGCTTCGAGCGCGTCGAGCACCTCGGCGTCTTCGGCTTCGGCCAAATCGCGGAAGTCCGGGCGCAGCCGCAGGAAGGCGCGATCGTTGCCCGCATCCGCCAGCACGATTCCGATCGGCCGCGGCCCGCGTCCCGGCAGCACCGCTTCCAGGACAAGGTACGTCCCGGCGCGTCGCGCCTGTATGGAGGTGACTCCCGGCATCGGTCTGATCTTTATCCTATTCCACTTATCGGATGGAAGACAAAGAGCTATTGCTTGGCGGGCGATTTGGGCGCTTCGGCGGCGGGCGCCGCCGGCGCCGGCGCGGCGCCCGGCACGTCGTTCGGATAGTAGCCGGTGCGCGCGAAGATCTTCGCGTTGGGCAGGGTGGGAATCTCCACCTTGATGCGCCGGAACACGCGCTGCCGGGCGTCCGGCGGTACGTCCGGCGTATAGCGCAGCACGTACTGCGTGGTGATTTCGCCGCCGATACCGCCCACCGCTTTGATGATGCCCGCGGAAATTTCCGCCGCGTAGCCGCCGGTCCCGACCGTCAGGGCGTAGTTGCCGTCGTCGGAGGGATTCGACAGGTACCCGGACACGTCCTTGTACAGCGAGTTGAGCGGATACTCGACGTGACCGCCGGTATCGCGGGTGATCTTCTCCAGCGTGTCCTGGGTTTCGTTGACGAAACCGAACGCCTGCGTGCTGACCGCGTAAATGGTGACCAGGTTGCGCTGCGCCAGT
Source organism: Candidatus Solibacter sp. (assembly GCA_037442245.1). Classification (GTDB taxonomy): domain Bacteria; phylum Acidobacteriota; class Terriglobia; order Bryobacterales; family Bryobacteraceae; genus Solibacter. The sequence continues at coordinate 3,909 of JBBIQR010000261.1, forward strand.
TCGAGCACCTGTTCGAGCGTGTGGGTGCTGGCCGAATCATGCCCGTCGCCGACGATGACGATCACGCGCCGCGGCTCGTACGGCTCGCCCTTGACCAGTTCGCGGCGGGTGCAGGACAGGTAGATGGCGTCGTAGAGCGCCGCGCCGCCGCCGGGCTTCATCTTGCGCACCTTCTCGACCAGTTTGTCGCTGTCCCAGGTGGTGTTGGCCAGGATGTCGGCGGTGTTCGAGTAGGAAATGAGGTAGCCGGTGTAGCGCTTGTCGCCGGGAAGCAGGTTCCAGATCAGCTCCAGAATGGCCTCCTGGTACTTGCCCCAGTGGATCTTGATCGCGTTGCTCTGATCGACCAGGAAGCCGACCACGATGGGCTGCCGCTCGGAGTGGCTGAAGAAATTGATGCGCTGCGGGCGGTTTTCGTCGAGCACCCGGAAGTCGCCGGCCACCAGGTTGCTGACGAAGCGGCCCTTATCGTCGGTGACCGTCACCGGGACGATGACCTCGTTGCCCTGCGCGCGGAACCGGGTCAGAGGCTGATCGGACTCGGGGACGGCCGGCTCGGGCTGTGCCGGCGGCGTCTGCTGGGAAAAAGCCGCTCCGCACAGTACGGAAGCGCAAAGAATCAGGGCGAGACTACGTGGGCGGGACATGACAGCTTCGCTCCTATTCTATCGCGGGTTGGATTTGACGGCGACCACGTCGGCGGCAAAGCCGGTATCCATGGACGGGAGCCCCTCGAACAGGAGGATGCTGGAAGCGGGGTTGCCGAAGACGGCGGGGGCGATGCGGCGAATCTGGGCGGAGATGGGGTCGGCGAGCGAGTAGTACTGCGCCAGGGCGATGCCGGCGGTGGAGACGCCGGCGGCTTCGAGCGATTTGAGCAGGCGGTCGAAGGCGAGGCGCGAGTCGGCTTCCTGGTAGCCGAAGCTGGCCTGGGTGCCGCTCAAGACCACCTGGGGGGCGGCAATCAGCGCGGCTTTGGGCTCGCCCTGCGCGGGGACGAACTCGAGGGGTCCGGCGGCGGCGCGGGTGAGGCGCGCCACGGCTTCGCAGGCGCCGGTGGCGCGCGCCGGCGCGCGCTGGGTCTGGACGAAATCGGCGGCGGCGCCGGGGAAAGCGGCGGCCACCGCCTGGCGGGTGGCGTCGATGCCCTCCAGAGTGCTGAGGAAGCAGGTGACCCGCAATACGGAAGCCGGGCTGCCTCCGGCGGCGGCGAGATTGGCCTGGAGTTGAGCCAGCGAACGGGCGGCCAGGGGCGCGGCGGGGTCCAGCGGGTTCTCGGCGGTGAAGACCGGGGCGGGCAGGTAGATCAGCCCCTGCGGATTCACTTCGCGCTTATCGGTGGAGACGGCTTCGAGGACGACCTGCGCGCCTTCGAGCGGCAATCCCCCGGCCTGGATGAGGCTGAGGGCGGGGAGGGACTGCTTGCGGTCGGTGAACGTGTCGCTGACCAGATCGCGGACGCGGCGCAGGTCGCCGGAGCCGGCGACGAAGGCGCGCAGGTGCAGCACCGGATCGCGTCCGGTTTCGCGGAAGAGGGCGCGCAAGGCGTCGCGTACCTGTTGCGAGAGGAGGCCCTTGGCCGAGAGCGGGGTGACGTGGAAGGCGAGATGGCGGGTTTCGCCGGTGGCGGCGGCGGGGAGGTCCGCCGGGAGTTGGAGGGTCTGGGTGACCTCCTTCTTTTTCTTCTGGGCGGCCGCCGCGGTTACAACCAGGCAACAGGTTAGCGCGGCAACCGCGAATCTCCGTATGTGCATCCGCGTCCGGCCCGTTTAGAATTGAGATTGTACCAGACGGGGATTTTTCAACCGGGGATGACATTCTAATGATGGCGCGTGAACACCGTGGAAGGCCGAGGCGGCCGGTGTCGAAAGTGCGGCGGTACTGGTGGCTGGCGCCGGTGCTGCTGGGGGTGGGGTTCGTGTTCTGGCTGGCGACGGGACCGCAGTGGTCGAGCCCGCGCGCCGGAAAGACGACGGCGCTGACTCTGCCGCAGGGGTACATCAGCGACTTCGCGCAGGTGACCCAGGAATACAAGCGGTACTACGGCAGGACGCTGGCGGATAGCTCGCTGGGCGGAGTGTTCGATCAGGCGACGCGCTACATGCGGGAGCACAGCTACTCGATGGCGGTCGAGGCGCTGGGCACGGTGGTGCAGAAGGTGGCGGTGCCGGCGGTGTACAACGACCTCGGGCTGGCGTACGTGGCGTTGAACGACAAAGGGAACGCGGTGAACGCGTTTCGCGAGGCGCTGGCGCGCGACATCGATTATCAATCGGTGCGGCAGAACCTGGACAAGCTGCGGGATATCGGGCTGGACACGGTGAATCCGCTGTCGCACGAGGTGGAGGACAACAATTCGCTGGAGTCGGCGAACCTGATTGCGGCGGGGCGTCCGGTGGACGGCGAGATCATGGCGGCGGTGAACGATGTGGATTGTTACAAGGTATCGGCTCCGCCGGCGCCGCGCGACGTGCTGCAAATCGAGTTGACGCCGAAGTCGCGGATCCTGACCCCGATGGTGAAGATCTACGGTCCGGACCGGGGGCTGCTGGCGTGGTTGAAGGGCAAGGACGCGCCGGGGCAGCCGGTATCGGCGATGCTGGCTCCGGCGCCGAACTCGACGCTGTATCTGGAAGTTTCCGGGTTGGGCGATTCGGCGGGGCTGTACACGCTGGCGGTGACGCCGCTCAAGAGGTACGACCAATACGAGCCGAACGACGACATTTTCAGCGCGACGCCTTTGCCATTGGGGCAGGAGATTCAGGCGAACATCATGGACCGGGCGGATACGGATTACTACTCGTTCGAGGCGCCGAAGACGGGGAAGGTGAAGGTGACGATCAAGAACCGGTCGCTGACGTTGATTCCGGCGTTGAGCACGTTTACGCCGGAGATGCGGTCGAGCGGATTTGGACCGGATGTGCGGGAGCACGGGGCGAACCTGGAACATACGATCGAGGT
>JBBIQR010000262.1:0-3538 GCA_037442245.1 Candidatus Solibacter sp.
CCAGCGCATCGGCGGGTTCGACCCGGACGTCGAAGACGAAGGACCGGAACCTGCCCGCATCCCCACCAGCCTGACCGCGACTCTGCGCGAACAGGGACAGCGCCAGCACCTCCACCGCATTTCGCGGCGCACCCGGCGGCGCGGACGCGGCGGCGAGCGCGGCGATAACCGCGGTGATCGCGGCGACAACCGCGGCGGTGATCGCGGCGACAACCGCGGTCCGGAACGCGGCGACCGCCCGCCCCTTCAGGAAGGGCCGCGTCCGCCCCAGGAAGCACGCCCGCAACCCGACGCCCAGGCGCGCGCCCCGCGTGCCGACCGTCCGCCCCAGCCGTCCATCACCGACCTGCTTAGGGAAGGGCAGGAGATCATCGTCCAGATCGCCAAGGAGCCGCTCGGCCAGAAGGGCGCCCGCATCACCTCGCACATCGCGCTCCCCGGCCGCTTCCTGGTCTACATGCCGACCGTGGACCACATCGGCGTCTCGCGCAAGATTCCCGGCGACGACGAACGCCTCCGCCTCAAGCGCATCCTCCAGGGCAACCGCACCGGCATCCCCGGCGGCTTCATCGTGCGCACCGCCGGCGAAGGGCGCAGCGAGGAGGAACTCCGCGCCGACATGATGTTCCTCTACAACCTCTGGCTGGACATGCGCCAGAAGGCCGAGCGCCGCAACGCCCCCGTCCTCATCCATCACGATCTCAACGTCGTGGAACGCATCCTCCGCGACCAGCTCACCACCAGCTTCAAGAGCATCTGGGTGGATAACGAGGAAGTCTACGAGGGCGTGCTCCGCTTCGTGCAGCGCTTCCAGCCGGCGTTGGTGAATCGCGTGAAGCTCTACACCCGCGCCAACCCGATCTTCGACGAATTCGGCGTGACCGCGGAGTTGGAAAAGGCCCTGCGTCCCAAGGTGTGGCTCAAGTCCGGCGGATATATCGTCATCAATCAGACCGAGGCGCTCGTCGCGATCGACATCAACACCGGCAAGTACGTCGGCCGCTCCAACCGTCTCGAAGATACCATCGTCAAGACCAACACCGACGCCATCCATGAGATCGTCCGCCAGATCCGGCTGCGCGACCTGGGCGGCATCATCGTCGTCGACTTCATCGACATGGACGAGCGCAAGAATCGCCAGAAGGTGATGCAGTCGCTCGAAGAGGCCATGCGCGCCGACCGCGCCCCGAACAAGATTCTCCAGTTCAACGATTTCGGCCTCGTCGCGATCACCCGCAAGCGCGTCAAGCAGAGCCTCGAGCGTACCCTCTGCACCCCGTGCCCGTACTGCGAAGGCGCCGGCTACGTCAAGAGTCCGCAGACCGTGGTCGCCGAGATCCTCGCCGAGGCCCACAAGATCGCCAAGGCGATCGAGGGCAAGGACGTCATGCTGCGCGTCGCGCCCGACGTGGCCCGCCTCCTCAAGAGCAATCAGAATACCTTCCTCCAGGAACTGGAGGAAGTCCTCGGCCGCACCGTGATCGTCAAGAGCGATCACCAGTTACACCAGGAGAAATTCGACCTCGCCTGAGGAATCGTACCGGGCCTCCGCGGAGGCCCGGCGCTACTTCTTGCCGGACCTGCGGCGCCGCCACTCGAACAGCACCACCCCGGCGGCCACCGAGACATTCAGCGACGAGATCTCGCCCGCCATCGGAATCCGCACCAGCACGTCGCAATGCTTGCGGACCTGATCGTGCAATCCCTTGCCTTCGCCGCCCAGCACCAGCACCGACCGCGCGGAGTATTCCGTCGCGTCGTACCCCAGCGTGCCCCGCTCGTCGAGCCCGTAAATCCAGAAGCCGCGATCCTTCAACTCCTCCAGCGTGCGGTTGATGTTGGTGACCCGCACCACCGGCAGGTGTTCGAGCGCGCCCGCGGCGGCTTTGGCCACGACGTCCGTCACGCTTGCGGCGCGCCGCTCCGGCACGATCACGGCCGCGGCGCCGGCCGCGTGCGCCGTGCGGATGATCGCGCCCAGGTTGTGCGGGTCCTCGACTCCATCCAGCACCACCAGCAGCTCGCCCGCCAGAACGCTATCCAGACCGGCGTACTGGCGCGCCGCGCCCAGCGCGATCACACCCTGATGCGCGCTCGTTCCCGACAGGCGTTCCAGCGCCGCCCGCGGTTCGAAACGCACCGGCACGGACGACTTCCGCGCCAGGTCCACCACCTCCTGGATGCGCGCGCCGCCCGCCCCCTTGGCGATCACGATGCGGTCCAGCGCCGTCCCCGCGCGCAGCGCCTCCGTGATCGGATGGATCCCGCTCAGCACCATCGCCTACTTCCCTTCCGGCAGGATGCCGAGCCCGTTGTTGAACCGGTTCGTGAAGTTGGCCATCGCAACCACCAGCGTCAGCTCCACAATCTGCTCCTCGCTGAAATGCGCATCCAGCGCCGCGCGCGCGGCATCCGATGGACGGGCGTCGCGCGTCAATTCCCGCGCGTAACTCACCAGCGCCTGTTCCGCGGCGGAGAACCCCGCGTCGCTACCCGACTCCAGGGCGCGCAGTTCCTCCTCCGTGATCCCGGCTTTGCGCGCGCCCGCCATGTGCGCCGCCGTGCAGAAGGCGCAGCGGTTGGTCAGCGACGCGGACAGATACGCCAGTTCCTTCTGTCTCCGGTCCAGCGCCCCGGGTCCAGTCACCGCGGCGTAGAACGGCACAAACTGCTCCAGCACGCCCGGGCGGTGGGCCATCACACGGAAAAACGGGTTGGGCTGTTTGGACCGCGCTTCCAGGCCCGCAAGAAATTCGTTCCGCGACGGATCGATTCGGCTAATCGCCATAGCTACCAGTATAGAGACCCTGCAAAAACTCCCGGTCGCCCTCCACGAAATCGTAGCCCGCCAGCTCCGCCTTCGCCGCCCATTTGAGATTGTGGAAGATCACGTTCGACGGTTCGCGGTCCCACGCCGTAATCCTGAAGAACACCAGTTCGATCGGGTTCCTGCCGGGATACGCAAACGGATACCGTGTGATTTCGCTCAGCCCGCGCACCTGAATCGCCAACTCTTCTTCCAGTTCCCGCGCGGTGGCTTGCTCCGGAGTCTCGCCGGGTTCCACCTTTCCCCCAGGAAACTCCCATTTCAGCGGATGCGACTGCCCGGGAGTCCGCTGGCCGATCAGAATCCGCCCGTCGCGTTCGAGAATTGCCGCCACCACCTGGACCATGATCGTTATATTGGAGCACAGGATGTATCCCGAACGTCTGCTCGATCATTTCCAGAATCCGCGTAATGTCGGCGAATTAGGAGCGGACGCCGTCACCGTCGAGGTGTCCAACCCCGCGTGCGGCGATATCCTGCGGCTTTCCGCGCGCTTCGCCGCGGAGCAGGTGATCGACGTGCGCTACAAAGTCCGCGGATGTACCGCCTCCATCGCGGCGGGCAGCGCCCTGACCGAATGGATGCGCGGAAAGTCGTCCGGCGAGTTGAGCCGATTCACGCCCGCCATCGTGGACGAAGCCGTCGGCGGACTCCCGCCCGCGTCCAGGCACGCCGCGGCGCTCTGCGCCGACGCCGTACACGCGCTGCTAC
>JBBIQR010000262.1:3548-6839 GCA_037442245.1 Candidatus Solibacter sp.
AGCGCCTGCGCCGCGGAGCGTAACCGCTCCAGTTCCTCTCCGAGCGCCGCCAGCGATTGCTCGCAGTGCGGGAAATCCCGCGACACGGCTTCCTGCTCCATCCGCCGCAGCACCGCCGCCGCGGCATTGGCCCCGACGTTGGCGCACGCACCCTTGCAGTAATGCGCCAGCCGCTTGCACCGCTCCGGGTCCTGCTCCCGGATCGCCGACTCAAGCAGTTCGATCTGCCGCGACGTATCCTCGATCAGCGCCGTGAGGATTTCGCGCATCAGTTCCTCGTCGTCGAGCGTGATGTCCCGGAGTTGGTTTCGGTCCAGGACGAGACTGGGATCTACGGTCTGCACGTAGTCAGTTTCGGCGGGATGGGCCGGGACATGAATCGAGTGAAGGCCTTAGGACGACAGGTGAATTCACCTCAGCGGGCGCGCGGAGTACCGAAGCGGAAGCTGCTCTCCACCACCTGCCCGCGACCGTTCACCACCGCGCGCGCCATGAATCCGGGTGCCGCCGGCGACCCGAACCGCATGTCGAACACCTCCACCAGGCGGGCATCTTCCAACTCGGGCCAGGGCGTGACGCGCCACAGCGGGTACTGCGAAAAGCGCAGGAATTCGCCGATCACGCGGTCCCGGCGCGCGGTGTCGATCGCCGCTTCGGGGTCCGGCTTGTGATACACCGTCAGGCGCGCTTCACCCGGATCGGCGGCGATCAGGTTCACGTCCGCCACGATATACGCGCCGGGCGTCTCCGCCACGCCGCGCCAGCGGAACGGGTTCACCGTATCCGGGCAGGCGATGACCCGCGATGGCAGCGCGCCTTCATACAGCCGGGAGTTGAGGGTGGCCAGGGCGCGCGTATGCAGCGCGGCGCGCCCGCCGTCGTACGCGAACAGGAAGAGCAGCGCAAACCGCGCCCACCCGCGTCCGTGATGCCGCGCGGCGCGTCCGCCGGACGTGATCTCGCTGCCCACCAGCCGCGACAGGAACGGACCCGCGATCCCGATCAGGCAGACGCTCCAGATCCACAGATCGACCACGTTATTCAGGTCGCCGTGCAGCCATTCCCCGGAAAACGGCAGCAGCAGGCGAACGCCGTAAACGTTGGTCCAGTCGAGCGCCAGGTGGCTGGCGATCCCGATCAGGGCCACCGCCAGTCCGCCGATCCAGTTCACCGGTTTGCGCCCCGCGACGCGCACCAGCCCGACCACCAGCAGAGCCAGCAAGGGCGCTGCGGCGAAGGAGTGCGTGAGGTGCCGGTGGTAGTGCAGGTAATCGAGGCTGCCGCCCGACGCCGACACGATGTCGATATCCGGCGCATTGGCGGCCAGCAGCAGGATCGGGGTCGCACGGGGCGTGAGCCGGTCGAGCCCCGCGCGGGACAGAAACAGTCCTATGGCGGTGTGGGTCAGGTTGTCCATGCGGAACCTCTATTGTAGAGGCTGATGCAACCCCGGTCAGGAGAAGGTGACCACCGCGGCGCCCGAAGGCCGCTGTCCGACCCCGACCATGGTGAAGATCGGGGCGGACTTGTACCGCTGCACGCGCGCGCCCGCCTCCTGCCTGCCTGCGAGCGCGACCACCCGGACCACCGCAAGATCGCCCGAGCCTTCGTTCACCACCAGCGCGAACTGCCCGTCCGGGGTGATGAGGATGCCGTTGGGCCGCCGCCCGACTGCGGCGATGGCGGCCAGGTTGCCGGTCTCCACGTCGAGCACCGTCACGCGATCGTCCTCCGGATTCGCCACCAGCAGCAGCGAAGGCGTCCCCGGCGCCGGCTCGGCCACCGCCATCGCGCCCGGCGCGTGCCCCGCAAGCCGCGTCTCCGCCACCTCGGTCTGGTAGGGGTAAACCGTGACCACCGCGTCCATGCCATCCCCGGTGATGTAGAGTTGGCCGCCGTCGCCGGTCGTACAGAAGTGGCGCGGAGCCAGTCCGAGCGGGAGCGTCACCACCGTCTTCCCGGTTCCGGCTTCATAGATGGTGAGGTTGCGCGCCGCTTCGCTGCCCGCCAGGACATGCCGCCCGTCGCTGCGAAAGCATGCGATCGAGGGCTCCACCGGTGAGGCGATGGTGCGCTCGGCCGCCGCGCCGTCCAGCGCCACGACGGTCACCCTCCGCTCCTGACGGGTGACCACGCAGGCGGCCGGAGTCTGCCGCGAGAGTTCGAAGGCGTCCGGCGGATTGGCGAACCGGATTCGCCGCCCCGCGCGCAACGTGTTGAGCGGAACTTCCACCAGCGCGGCAGGATCGCGCGTCAGCACCCAGAGGGTATCGCCGGCCGGCGACATCCGCATCGAGACGGCGCTGTTGGCCACGCGCAGCCGCCGGGTCGCCGACAGAGTCGCCGCGTCGATTTCGAAAATGGTGGCGGCGTCGCGCGCCAGCACGAAGGCTCGCCCCGATTTGGGCGGCGAGACGACCTCGTCCGGGACCGCGTCGAGCGCGATGCGCGACCGCAGCCGGAAGCGCGACAGATCGACCGCGGAGACGGAGCGGCTGTCCCGGTCGGCGACCAAGCAGAAGCCGGTAATCCCGGTCGCTTTCGGAGCGCGGCACGCCGGGGCAAGCGCGGCGCCGGCGAGCAGGGCGCGCCGGGAAATTTTGGGCGGGGTCACTAGGGATATTGTAAGCAGTGGTGGGGATCGTGAGGGGGCGTGATATTCTAAAGGAAGCCTCGCGGTTCCCCCAAGTGGAGAGATGGCCGAGCGGTTGAAGGCGCACGCTTGGAAAGCGTGTATAGGGGAAACTCTATCGAGGGTTCGAATCCCTCTCTCTCCGCCAGATATATAAAAGACCTATCTCTAGAACTGGAGTCTCGTTCCAGAGTGTCTCTTCGATCGCAAGTTGTCGAGTCGATGTGCTCAGTAGGTTCTGACTATGGACAGGAGTTACGATGCCATTCGGGGATTCAACGAGTTTCGTGACCAAAGAGGACGTGACCGCCGGCACGGTATAGACGGTGAGCGCGAGGATTACCTAGTGGGGTTGGATCGAGCCCCCGCCGGAAATGTGTCGGTACTCACGACACCCGCGCCCTCACGGATCGTCACCAGGCGGTCCGCGGCGATGCCCTTGACCCTTTCGATCAGGCCGCTCGGCCACCGGATTTCGAGGTCGGCCGAGGATGCCGCGCCCAGCCCGAAATGCAGCCGCGGATCACTCGCCGACAGATACCCAGACTGCCCCACCACGGCCTGTACCTGTCGACGGGCGCCATAGCCGGCGGTGACCGTCGCGCCGATGGCGCTTCGATTGGACTTCACGCCGATCAGCTTCACCTTCAACCAGTGGT
>JBBIQR010000263.1:0-6816 GCA_037442245.1 Candidatus Solibacter sp.
GTTCATGCTCTACGATCAGCCGCCGTCCCCCGCGCAGCTCGGCACCATGCACCACCTCTGCCTCGAAGTGGCGGACATCGAGCATGCGCGCGCGGACCTGGAACAGCGGCCCGCGCACCAGGACTACACGCGCCCGCTCGAAGTACGCACCGGCGTGAATCGCCGGCGCCAACTCAATCTCTACGATCCCGACGGAACACGCAGCGAGCTGATGGAGCCGCGCACGGTGGACGGCAAACCGGCGCCGCCCTCCTCCGCCCCTCCGCCACGGTAACCCCCGGCTTCAACCCCGCGACGATTCCAGCGCGATCGCGCGCGGAAACAGGATGTTGTTCTCCAGGTGGATGTGCAGGTGGAGGTCGCGCTCCAGCTCTTCAAGCCCGCTCATCAGCGCGCGGTAGGTGACGCAGGCGTAATCCGGCACAGCGAAGTCCCGGGTGATTTCGTGGATGCGGCCGAGCGCCTCGCCGGCGCTTTCGTGCTCGGCTTCCATCATGGCAATCGGGTTCGCCACGGTTCCGAAGGGCGTCGGCGGCAGCGGCAGTCCGCGGAGCACGGCGCCTTCGTAGGCCGCAATCGCCGGGAACAGGATCATCTCTTCCTTGCGGATGTGCATCTCGAGTTCCCCGCGCAGATTGAAGAACACGTCGGGCAGTCCGATCAGGGTCGGGCCGTAGCGCTCGTTGTAGACGCGGTAGACCTTCTCCAGCCGTTGTTCGAGGGCCGGCAACTCGCGCCGCAGGTAGTCGTGGTGCGTGCGCACGATGTGCTCGATCAGCGCCGCCAGCGGCGCCGTATTCCAGTCGCGGTCCGAAACGGCGTTTCCCGCAAGCGCAGCGTCCAGTTCGCGCTGCACGGCGTCCGGGTCGTAGCCCTTTTCCCGGCAAACCGCGGCCAGCGGACGCTTTCCGCCGCAGCAATAGTCGATTCCATACTTCTCAAATACCCTGACGGCCGCCAGTGATCCGGCGGCGATGTCGCGAACGGTGGTGGTTTCGGTGACGGGCATTAGCGATCCCCTTCAACCCGATTCTGGACCCAGGTCCGGGCCGGTGCAGTGACATCGGTCACGCTACCGCAGCACGCTGAGATCGAGATCGAGTTGCGGGTCGCGCCCCGGCTCCACCTGGACCGTGCGCGGGGAGAGCGTGCCGATTTCACCCGAGTCCGGCGACTCCACGTCCAACGTGCTGAGCACCCGGTAGCTGCCGGGGGCCAGCCCGTAGAACTGGTACCGCCCCTGCATATCGGCGCGCACCGTCCGCAATTCGCCTGCCCGCTGATTGTGTACCGCGTCCCAGGGTTCGAGAAGGACCGGCGCGCCGGGAACCGCATCGTGCCCCGTGCCGGTCACGAGTCCGTGGATCCCGCCCGGCTTGTCGGAAAGGGTCCAGTGCGCGGCGCCCGGACCGCGCATGAGGATCTCGATCCAGCCATCCGCCCGCCCGCTTTCCGGCCGCTCCATGTGCGGTCCGCGGAAATCGACGGCCACATACCCGGACGCGGGTACCAGGCGCACCTCGTACCGCCCGGGATTGAGGCTGGCCGAGCCGTTGACCACGCGCAGCGCCTGCGGTTCGCTTTCTCCCGCCAGATCCTTGCGGCGGATCTGGACCGGCACGCGGTTGGGATCGATGCCGGTGACGCCTTCGAAACCGACCGCCAGATCCGCCAGGCGCAGGAGCGGAACCCCGACGCCGGCCGCGTTGCGGTCCTCCAGGGCGAACGGCACGTACGCGCCGCAGGCCACCATGCGGCGATCCGCCGGCGCTTCGGCATAGATCTCGTAGTTGCCCGGCGGCTTCGAATAGAACGCGAAGGGTCCTCCCGTGGTGATGGTCTCGCGCCCCATGTCGCTCACCAGCGTCAGGGTCACCACCTGCCCCGGATAGCACGGCATCACGATCCCCGAGATGTTCAGCAGCCGGCCCGGCGCGGGACGCACCCGCACGTCGGGCGTGTCCTGGTCCAGCGCCACCGCCACCGGGATCGCCTCTTCGACCCGCAGCGTGTCGCGGAAGAACGTGGGCAGGTAGTCGCCGTCCTCGTAGCGGCGCCCGGCCGTGCGCACCAGATAGCTGCCCGGTTCCAGTCCCCAGAGGCGGAAAAAGCCCCGGTCGTCCGTCGGCGCCTTCCCCACCACGCGCGGCGGACGGGTGTTGCGATACGCCAGAACCTCGTGCTCCGGGAGGCCGACGTCGTTCTCGTCCACGATGTAGCCCGAAATCGCGCCGTAGCGCGGCATCCGCACCGAGATGGTGACCGCCTGGTCCTGCTCCAGAATCACCGGGGCGCCGGGCGCGCCCCAGCGTTTCTGCCCGTACTGCACGGGTGCGAATCCGCGGCGCGCCGCGGTCACCAGGTAAGCGCCCGCGGGAAGATCGGCGAACTCGAAAGCGCCGTAGCTGTTCGTGTACTGGCTGACCGTGGGACCGGACGTGCCGGACAGCGGCTGAATCCCGATGCGGGTGCGGGCCAGCACCTTCCCGGTCGAGTGCTCGACCGCGTAGCCGCGCAGGATGGCGCCCGGCAGCGGCAGCGCGGCGCACAAAAGCAGCAGCAGGCGGCGCATGTCTGAAACACATGACGGCGGATGGCGCCTGGGAGTGCAGCCGATTTCAGGCGCTACTTTTGCCGCATGGGGACGAAGTTGACGCCGCCCAGGGAGCGCCGCTCGACCCGCCCGTCGGCCTGTTTCCGGATCAGGACCAGGTCCTGGTTCCCCAGGTGCCCGACAGGCGCGACCAGACGGCCGCCGCGCGCCAGTTGCGCGATCAGGCTATCGGGCACCTCCAGCGGCGCCGCCGTCACCACGATGCCGTCGAAGGGCGCCTGTTCCGGCCACCCGCGGGCGCCGTCGCCCTGCCGCACTTCCACGTTGGTGTAGCCGAGTTCCCGCAGCGTCCCGGCCGCCGATTGCGCCAGTTCCGGCACAATCTCGATGGTGTAGACCCGCGCCGCCAGTTGCGCCAGCACCGCCGCCTGGTAGCCGGACCCGGTGCCGATTTCCAGGATGCGATGAGTTCCGGCCGGCGCGACCGCCTCGGTCATCAGCGCCACGATATACGGCTGCGAGATGGTGGCGCCGTAGCCCAACGGCAGCGGGTAATCCTCGTAGGCCAGGCCGCGCGATGCCGCTGGGACGAACAGGTGGCGCGGCGTGGCGCGCATCGCCCGCAACACGTCCGGATTCCGCACCCCGCGCGCCGCGATCTGTTCGGCAACCATGCGGAAGCGCTTCCCGGCCGCCGGGTCCTGCGCGGTGACGATGGTCGCCGCCAACAGCGCCAGCGCGATGCAGGCAACGGCGACCAGCAAGTCGCACGGATCGCATTTCATAACGGGCCTCTCGCCTGCCGCCCGGCGCGCAGGCACAATTCGGACCCTGGGATCCGTTTTCAGGATACACCTTCGGCGGCTCGACGGCCGCCCGCTACACCGCCACTACCGAACGGCTGGCGCTCAGCAGGTGATTGCGCCGGGCGTAGTCCTCGAGTTCCCCGCGGAACTTGGGGTCGGCCACCTGAATCAGCGCTTCGGCGCGCTGGCAGAGGGTGCGGCCGTGCAGATACGCCACGCCGTGCTCGGTGATCACATAGTGCACGTCGCCGCGGCTGGTCACGACGCCGGCGCCCGGACGCAGCGTGGGCACAATGCGGGACACCGCCCCGTCCTTCGCCGTCGAAGGCAGCGTGATGATCGGCAGCCCGCCCTTGGAACGCGCCGCGCCGCGCAGGAAATCCACCTGGCCGCCGATGCCGCTGTAAGGCGACGCACCCATCGAGTCCGAGCAGACCTGCCCGGTGAGGTCCACCTCGATCGCCGAGTTGAGCGCCACCATGCGGTCGTTCTGCGCGATCAAAAACGGATCGTTGCAGTACTCGGTGCGGTGAAACTCGAACATCGGGTTGTTATCGATGTAGTCGAACAGGCGCTTGCTGCCCAGCACGAATCCGGAGATGATCTTGCGCGGGTGCAGGCTCTTGCGCTCGCCCGTGATGACTCCGGATTCCACCAGATCGATCACGCTGTCCGGCACCATTTCGGAGTGGATGCCCAGGTCGCGGCGGTCGTGCAGCAGCCCGAGCACCGCTTCGGGAATCCCGCCGATGCCGGTCTGGATCGTCGCCCCGTCGGGAATCAGCTTCGCGATGTGTTTGGCAATCGCGTAGTGCAACTCCGTCACCGGATGCCGCGGATATTCGCTGAGCGGGTGCGAGGCTTCGACGAACGCGTCCACCCGGCTCACGTGCAGAAACGTGTCGCCCAGCGTGCGCGGGCACTGGGCGTTCATCTCCACGATCACGCGGCGCGCGCACTGCGCGGCGGTGAGCGAGGCGTCGATGCTCGGACCCAGGCTCATGTAGCCGTAGGAATCCGGCGGAGTGCATTGCAGCAGGCAGACGTCGATCGGCAGCGCGCCGCAGCGGAACAGCCCTTCGATCTCGCTCAGAAAGATCGGCGTGTAGTCGGCGCGGCCTTCCTGCACCGCCTTCCTTACGTTGCCGCCGATGAACAGCGCGTTGTGGCGGAAGTGGCCTTCGTACTCCGGCAGGATGTAATCCGCGATCCCCATGGTGGCCATGTGGATCACCTGCACATCCTCCAGTTCGGGACCGCGCCGGGTGAGCGCCTTGACCAGTTCCACCGGTTCGGCGCATCCGTTGTGGACATACACGCTCTGCCCGCTGGCAATATCGGCCAGCGCGACCTCGGCCGGCATGATCCGGGTACGGTAATCCGCCGTCATGGGCGCCTCCCGCGCAGGGTGCAGATTCCCCGCCTCAGGTCGGGGCACTTCTCCAGCGCGCCGTCGATGCCGTGCCGCGCGATGGTGAGCACGTACGGCAGCGTCGCCTGCCCGATCGCCGCGCTCGCGCTGCGGCCCAGGTCGCAGGTGAAATTCGGCACGCAGAAATGCGTGACCCCGTGATAAACGAACACCGGTTCGCTCATCGAGGTGGGCCGGCTGGTCTCGACGCAGCCTCCCTGATCGATCGAGACATCGATGATCGCGCTGCCCGGCTTCATCGCCTCCACCATTTGCCGCGTGACCACGTGCGGCGAGCGGCTGCCCACAATCAGAATCGCGCCGATCACCACATCCGCCCCCGCGGTGGCTTCGGCGATCGCGTCCTCGTCCGCCAGGCTCGTCTCGACCGCCGGCAGGTGTTCGATCACGTGGCGCAGCCGCCGTGGATCGCGGTCGAAGGCGGTGACTCGCGCGCCGCTTGCCGCCGCCGCCCGCGCCGCCGCGAACCCCGCCGATCCGGCGCCGATAATCACCACCCGCGCCGGCGGCACCCCGGCGATCCCGCCCAGCAGAATGCCGCGCCCGCCGCTGCTCGAGCGCAGCAGGTGGGCCGCGATCGGCGCCGTCATCTGTCCGGCGATTTCGCTGATCGCCCCCAGCACCGGCAGACTGCCGTCCTCCCGCTGAATCACCTCGCAGCCGATGGCCGTGAGCGACCGCGCCTCCAGGGCGTCCCAAAGCCCCGGCGACGCCACCGCCATGTGGTAGAAGGCCATCACCGCGATGCCCGGCGGGCACAGTTCCACCTCGGCCGCGGTGGGCCGCCCGATCTTCACCAGCAACTCGGCGCGCTGAATCGCTTCTTCCGGCGAGTAGACGATCTGCGCCCCGGCCCGCAAATACTCCGGGTCGCGGTACATGGCGCCGTCGCCGGCCCCGGTCTCGACCCAGACTTTGTGCCCCGCGCCCGCCAGGCGGCGAATTACTGGCGGGGTGAGGGCCACGCGCCGGTCGAAGGGCGCGCGCTCACGGATCACACTGATATTCATGGGCAAACCCCAAGGCACCTCTCCCGCGTGGTGCCTACAGGTATTTTCAGGCCTTTTCCGCTGAATTGCAAGCCAGCGGTTCCGCCCGATCTACTCGATGATGCGGAAGCTGTAGATCTTCCCGATCCGGCCCGAACTTCCGGTGCTGTCTCCGCCCGAGGGCGGCAGCAGACCGTATTCGCCGGCGCCCAGATTGGGCAGACGCACCGTGTAGGTGCGCGGCGCCACTTTGGTATTCTCAAACGGCACCACATCGCGAGCCGCGCCGCCGGACACGTGCAATACCCCGCCGGTTACGGTGCGGAATTCGCGCGAGTCTTTCTGCTCGCGCAGCCGCAGCAACTGATACTCGGTAATCGCCGTGCCGTCCGGCGTGTAGACCAGGATGTCTACCGGCGTCTTTACCTGGTTGGGGCTGTGCAGCCCGTTCAGGTGGCCGTTCACGTCGCCCTTGACGATGCCGGCGGTCCCGATCGTCTTCAGCACGCCGCCGGTCTTGAAGTTGACCACCTCGGGTTGGAGGTCCGCCCACTTATCGCCCTTCTTGTAATACACGCCCACCTCACTTACCACGGGCGGGGGGGCGGACACCGTGGCGGGAGCGCTCGCGGCGGCGGCTGGCGGCGTTGCGGCGCCCGCCGAATTTCGGGAGATCATGGCGGCGATAATCTTATCGCTGACACCCGCGCCTTTGAGCGCGATCAAATCGTCCGCGCCGGTCGAATACTGGCCCGCCTGCACCTTGATCGTGCTGATGACGATATCCTCGCCCAGACCCGCCTTCACCATTTTGATGATGGAGTCGTTGGTCAACGCCGTCTGCGCGAGCGCGACCGACAGGATCAGGAGCAACAGGGCGCCAAGCCGGATCTGTGCACGTATCATGGTTTCGAGTGTAACGGCTCCGATATTGCCGCGCAATGGCCCCCTCGTACTCCGCAAAGTCCCCTTCTTACGGAGATTGCGCGCACTTGTGTTACCGTGTGATTGGTTCGATGGAAGTACCCTTTCTCA
>JBBIQR010000264.1:0-6789 GCA_037442245.1 Candidatus Solibacter sp.
ACGGTCATCAACAGCGTGGAATCGCCCGCCTTCGCCTTTGCCGGACGCGGCGGCAACTCGCGCTACATGACTCCGGCCGACTATCGCGATTTCGAGCCGCGTTTCGGCTTCGCCTGGAGCCCCTCCTTCCTCCAGCAGCGGCGCATCACCCTGCGCGGCGGTTACGGACTCTCGCACGCTCCCATCAGCGGCTCCCGCCGCCTGCCGGGTCCGGACTTCGGCTCCACCGTCGGCTTCACCACCACCATCCCCTCTCAGACCGCCAATCCGAACTACATCATGCGGCTCGGCGAGAACCCGCCGCTGGTGGTTCCCGAGACGCCCTCGCAGGTCATTAACGCTCCCACCAACGGCATCGTGGGCGCCAACAGCCTGTACTACCAGGGCATCGGCGGTTTCGCGGTCAGTCCGAATTACCACACGCCGTACATCCAGAACTGGAACCTCACGATTTCCTGGCAGGCCAACAACACCACCACCATGGAAATCGGCTACACCGGTCTGAAGGGCACGCGCCTGTTCATGCCCAACGAAGACATCAACCCCAAGTACTCCCCGTTGCTGGACGCGCAGAACGCCGCCGGAGTCAATCCCGTCACCACCATCAGCGATCCGCTGGGCCGCGTCAATCCCGCGACGGGCAAGACCCTCACGGTGCAGAACGGCAGCCTGGGGAGCCCTTACCTCGGGTTCTCCTCGCTCTACCTGGTCTACGACTCCAGCGCCAACTCCATCCGGCACGGCGGCTACGTCAGCGTGCAGCACCGCGTTGCGCGCGGCCTCACCTTCACCGCCAATTACACGTGGGCCAAGTCCATCGACGACGCCTCGAGTTCCGGCGGCGACAAGAACATCCTCACCGCCGTCGGCGGACAGACCGATGGACAGGTCGCGTTCGGCTATCCGCGATTCCTCGACCGCAGCGTCTCCACCTACGACCAGCGCCACGTGATCAACGGCACCCTCATTTACGATCTCCCCATCGGCCGCGGACGCAGCCTCTTCAACCACGCCTGGAAGCCGGTGGACGCCCTGATCGGCGGTTGGACCGTGAGTTCCATCGAGCGCCTGAACAGCGGATTCCCGTACATTCCCGCGCTCTCCGACTCCAACCAGATCGGCGACCTCACCCACACCGCCCGCCCCGACATGCTTTCCGGCGTCTCGCTGGTCAATCCGCTGTACAGCAGTTCCTGCCCCATCGGCAACGGCTGCCAGCCCTACGTCAACCCGACCGCCTTCATGCGTCCACCGCTGGGCCGTCCGGGCTCCGCCCCCCGCACCCTCGACGGCGTGCGTGGACCGTGGGCGCAGTATCTCGACCTCTCCCTGCAGAAGTCCTTCAACCTGGGCGAGAGCGGCAAGCGCCGCATCCAGTTCCGCGCCGACGCCCTGAACCTGCTCAACCACCCCATCTTCCGCGTCTACCCCAACAACGCCGGGGGCACCGACTTCATGGGCGCGCCGAGCACGGCCAATCTCACCACCACCGAGTACAACGCCTGGGCAACGACCAACGGCCAGCCCCTCTACAGCACCGCGGCGGGCGCCGCCGTCTATAACGGCATCGTCGGGATGGTCAATTCGCAGAAGGCCAACAACGTGCTGCCGACTAATTTCTTCAACGTCACGCTGCCCGCGAATTTCTACGGCGCGCAGGCGTCCTCCTACGACATCACCACGTTGCAGGGCTACAAATACTACCGCCTGCGCAACGCCTATAACACCAGCTTCGGCGACGTGTATCAGGCCGGCAGCGCGCGCTTTCTCCAATTCGGGATTAAGGTGTTCTTCTGAGCGCTCTGACGGCCCGGCGGGGCGCTCGCGCCCTGTTGCCGCCGCAGCCGCCAGGGCATACCCTAATTCCCATGCGGCTCCTACTCGGCCTTGCCCTTTCCCTGCACCTCTGCGCGCAGGCGCCCCCCGCCCGCCCCAAGCTTCTCGGCGTCGCCCACTACTCGATCTTTGTCAGCGATCTGGCCAAAGCCCGCGACTTCTACGAGAACTTCCTCGGGTACCAGGAAGCCTTCACCCTGCCCAAACCCGACGGCACCGTGCAGATGGCCTTCGTCAAAATCAACGACCATCAGTGGGTCGAACTCGTCAACCAGCCCAACAAGGGCGAGGGACAGCTCAACCACCTCGGGCTCTATACCGGCGACGTCGAGCAGATGCGCCGCTACCTGGCCTCCCGCGGCGTCAAGGTCCCCGATCAGGTGGTCACCAACCGCATCGGCAACCACAAAATTTCCGTCACCGACCCAGACAACCACACCGTCGAAATCGTCCAGTACATGCCCGGTAGCTGGACCGGCAAGGATACCGGTCTGCACCTGCCGGCAACCCGCATCTCGGAGCACATGATGCATGCCGGCATCCTGGTCGGCAATCTCAGCGCAGCGGCTGCCTTTTACGGCGGCATCCTCGGCTGCCGGGAAACCTGGCGCGGCAACAGCCTCACCAGCACGACCCTCAACTGGGTCAACATGCGGGTCCCCGACGGCGACAACCACGTCGAATTCATGCTCTACAAGGAACTCCCGCCGCCGGACCGCCGCGGCAGCCCGCACCACATCTGCCTCACGGTGCCCGATATCGCCCAGGCCGTTGCCACCCTCGAAGCCCGTCCCGCGCGCAAGAACTATTCGCGGGAGATGAAGATCAACCTCGGCGTCGATAACAAACGCCAGGTTGGTCTCTTCGATCCCGACGGCACCCGCGTCGAGCTGATGGAAGCGTCTCCCGTCGGAGGCAAGCCGGCGCCTTCCTCCACCCTGCCGCCGCCGCGGTAGTGCCACGGGATTCCTACATTCCCGCGCCGCCGGTCATCTCCAGCACCTCGATCGCCTCCAGGCAGCCCTGCGACACGCTGTTGGTCGAGAGCCCCGCCACGTCGCCGATCGGACTCACCACCTGCGGACCCGTCACGCGCTGCGGGTTGATCCGCGGAATCCGCACCCCGCTCCAGGCGCGCCGCGCGAAGGCTTCCTTGCGGTTCGTCATGTACAGATACCCGGCCAGGCGTCCGGGACGCGCGAACTCCGCGTTCGCCCCCTCGCCGCCGCCGGCGCGGTCGCGCTCCACCACGTCTTTACGGGCCTGGTGCAAGCGGCAGTATTCCTCCCACGCCTTCTTCCACCCGGCGTGATCGATCAGCGTGTTGAGCTCGAACACCACCTCCGCGCCGCCCATGATGGTGGCCAGATTGTACGTGCCCACCTGGTTCTCCAGCGCGTACAGCTTGCCGGTTTTCGGATCGTAGCCGTACAACTGGTTCGGCCCGGTGAGAAAACCGTACGGCATGGCCGCGATCGAATCCATCCCGGCCACGATCTTGTCGCGCCAGCGCGTATCGCCGGTCCGCTCCCACTCGGTCATCCAGTTGCCCACGAACGCCAGCCAGTCCGGACCGCCCCGCACCCGGCCCGGATACCCCAGCGGCTTCGTTAATGGCGATGCCTCGCGCATGGGGTCGATCTCGACCGTCTTCTCGTCGGCGTTCACCACCTCGCGCATGATGTCGCCGGTGCGCTCGTCCGCCGTCAGGTAGTAATAGAAGCGCCGGTACGCCGCCTGGCTGATGCGCGGCTCTTTCGCCCCGCATCCCCAGTGCCGCACGTTGTGCCGGGAGCCGAGCGGCGCGAACCGCCCCAGGTGGTAGGTGTCCACCTCGCTGGTGTGCCGGGTCATCGCCTCCGCCATGCGGAACGCGTCCGCCCGGCCGGTGCGCAGGAACGTGTACCACAGCCACATGTCGGTGCCCAGCTCCGTGTTGTCCCACGCGAACCCGCCGATATCGTACCGCCACTCGTGCCGCGGTCCGTCGTGTTGATGCATGACGTCGCCGTAATTCCAGAACCCGTACCAGCGCCGCTGTTCGACCTCCTGGCGATAGAACTCGAACGCCGCGGTCAGCTTTTCCTCGAGCGCCTTCTTTTCCGGCGTGGATTCGTCCGGCAGGCTCCAGATGCCGAACACGCCCGCCGCATGAATGTGCCGGGGCGGGGCGGCCAGCACCGGCGGCGTGCGCGCTACCGCCGCCTGCGCCGCGGTCTCCGCCTTCGCCGGCACCGCAGCGCTGGGGAACAGCAGGATCTCGCTCGTCCGCGCCACCCCGTGCGGCGTGCTGAACCCTGGCTGCACATCCTCGTACGACGAATCCAGATCGTGCGCGCGCGTATCGTAGTGACGCAGATCCATCGCCGGACCGTCCGGCGACCACATCCAGACGCGCAACTCCGCAGCCTCCGACGCCGCACCCCCTACCTCCAGCGAGGCCGGGTACGATTGCCAGAAGTTGCGCAAGCCCGCCGCGAGTCCGCCGGAAACATCGCCCGCGAACACCAGCCCGTCCGAACGCCGTCCCGCGATGGCGTCCAGCCAGCAGCTTTGCGGGTTCGTGCGTTTCTGAATCGTGAATCCGTCCGGATTTGGCTGCACCAGCCGGTAATCGTTCCACACCGCCCAATCGCTAAGCAGCTTCTGCCCGGCGCGGTCGAACGTCTCCCGGTTCGGGATGCGCTTCCCTTCGAGCTGATCCGCGTAGCTTGCGCCGCGCAGCAAGCGCCGCCCGCTGATCGGCTGCACGGGCTCGCTCCACAAGCCGCCGTCCTCTCCGGCGAAGCGCACGTGCCGGTTCTGCATCTGCTCCCGCATCGGCACCGTGAAGACCACCCCCAGCGCGCGGATGAAATCCCGTTCGTGATCGCCGTCGAAGACGATCGTGTGCACCATCCGCACTGCATCGAGGCCGCCATAAAAATACAGCCGCACCACGAACGGCAGCCATTCCCGCGACGCGCCCTTGTGTACGCCTTCGAGCTTCACTACGGCGCGCACCGGGCCGTTCTGCTCCACGGTAGCCTTGCGGATGTCGCCGGTGAACTCCCCGGCGCCTTCGAGCCGGCACACCAGCCGCCCGCCGCGCGCCACCACGCGATCCTCCACCGCGAGCGACTCCACCACGCCCGCGCCCGACCGCGCGATCCGCGCCCGCACCTTCCCGGTATCGACCTCGATCGCGTCCGGCGTCCCGGTCACCCGCACGGTGGCGCCCTCCGCCGCCGCAGCGCCCGGCGCGAGCCGCATGGTACCCGCCGCACCGGTCACGGTGGCGAACCCGGTGAACTTGACGCTCCCGTCCGGCCAGTAGGCCAGCGGCCAGGATTCGAGCGGCAGCGCCGCTCCGTTCGCCGTGAGGGAGAAGGTCTGCCCGCGTTGCACCGTGCCCCGCGCCCAGGGCACGCCAAAGCTCACCCCAGCCGTGCGCGCCGGAGCCGCCCGGTCCAGCCAGTCCACCATCACGGCGCCGGCTGGCTCGGCCGTTGTCTGCGCCTCCGCCGCCAGAGGCGTGCTCGCCAGTATCCCGATCGCCGCCCGCCGGGTGATCCCGGTATCCTGCTCTTCCATGCGTCCATTGTCCACAATGGGACGACGGCCGGCGTCACGGCAAGGTAACACCGCGGCGCCGGACCAGGCGGTCCCTACCGGTTGACAGCGCCTTTCGCCGGGTGATAACTTGTTCCACCACGGGCATTTATGGGCTACGAAGAGCGTCTGGCGGGTGCGCCGTCCATGGCGGCGGGAGCCGCGGATGCGAACGGAACGGCGGAACGCGGCGCCCTCAACCGGGGGGCGATTCGCGAACAACTGGAACGGATTCTGGCCAGTCCGCATTTCCGCAACTCCCGCCGCTACACGAGTCTGCTGCGCTATACCGTCGAGCAGACGCTCGAAGGGAACCTCGACCGGCTGAAGGAGCGGACGCTCGGGGTCGAGGTCTTTGGCCGCGACCCGGACTATGACACCGCGCGCGATCCCGTGGTGCGGACCTCCGCGGTAGAGATCCGCAAGCGCCTCGGCCAGTACTACGAGGAGGCGGGGGCTGGCGCCGCGGTGCGAATCGACTTGCCCTCCGGCTCGTATGTGGCCGAGTTCCACTCGATCGGCGGCCCGGCCCCGCCCCAATCGCCCGCGCCCCCGCCGCCAACCCGCGGGCTGTCCCGCGCCTGGATCGGAGCAGCCCTTGCGGTCGCCGCCGCGGGGTTGGTCCTGTACTTCACCCACCGCACGCCCGCGGTGGACCGGTTCTGGGCGCCGCTGCGGCAATTGAATGCCCCGGTACTGTTCGGCGTAGCCGGAGGCGCAAGCGCCGCCGCGGAAGGGACCGAAAACACGGCTTCCCAGGTCAATCCCACGATGTCGGACATATTCCGGTCCGCCGGACGCACGGCGCCGGACTCCGCGGCGCCCTCGGGAGCGCGGAATCCTTCGGTGCCGTTCGGCGACGTCAACGCTTTGGTGGAGATCGCCGCGTATTTTAAAGCCGCCGGCAAGCCGTACCGGATCCGCTTCAACAGCACGCTCCAGTTCGAGGACCTGAAGGCGGGACCCAGCGTGCTGCTCGGACCGACCGTGCGCTGGCTGAACCTTGTCACCAGCAACTGGCGCTTCCGGATTCTGCGGGACGAAGCGGTGACGGTCACGTGGGTGGAGGACCAGGAGAAGCCGGGACAACGCCTGTGGTCCCTGTCGATCCACCCGCCGGCGCCGGGAGTCGCCGAGACCTACGCGGTGGTGACCCGCGTGTGGAACCAGAGCACCTCGCAGGCGATGGTGAACATCGCCGGGATGTCTCCCTCCGCGACCGCCGGGGCGGGCCAGTTCCTGGTCGACCCGGCTTTCATGGAAGAGGTGGCACAAGGCGCGCCCCGGGGCTGGGATCAGAAGAACATTCAGCTCGTGATCGCCACCAAGTGCATGGGCCGCGTCGGCGAAGGCCCGATGGGC
>JBBIQR010000265.1:0-6708 GCA_037442245.1 Candidatus Solibacter sp.
CTGAAGAACGCCGCGTAGTCGGTGTTCTTGCAGTGGACCAGCGGCACGAAGCCCAGGTCGGCGAGTTCTTTTTCGCGGCGGTCCGTGATGGCCACTTCGGTGGGGCACTTCATCGCGATATCGCCGTCGTCGGTGCGGAAGTTGTGCACGCACAACCCCTCCACCTTGCCGCCGCCCTCGACGCCGCGGATGGTGGCGCACCAGTTGTACTGGGCGAAGGACTCGGTGATGCGGGAGCCGAGCGACCACGCGGCATTACCCCAAAGATACTTGCTGTGGTCGGTGCCGTCGACGGCCTCTTCGTAGTCGAACTCGTCCACCGGACGGGTGGCTTTGCCGTACGGTTCGCGCATCAGGGTATGGGGCACGGTGAGCGCGACGTAGCGGGAATCCTCGGAGGCGCGGAAGCTCTTCCACTTGGCGTACTCGGTGGTGTCGAAGATCTTGGCCAGATCGCGCGGGGCGCCGAGTTCGGTGAAGTTATCGAGGTTGAACAGCGAGGAATCGGCCGCGGTGAGGAAGGGGGCGTGGGCGGCGGAGGCCACCTGCGACACCTTCTCGAGCAGCTCCATATCCTCGGGACCCTTGCCGAACTCGTAATCGCCGATCAGGGCGCCGAAGGGATGTCCGCCGAAGATGCCGAATTCCTCTTCGTACACCTTCTTGAACATGGCGCTCTGGTCGAACTCGCTGGCGCGCTGGAGATCGCGGAGGAGTTCCTTCTTGGAGCAGTTGAACACCTTGATCTTCATGTTCTCACCCGTTTCGGAGTGATCCAGAAGATACTTGAGGCCGCGCCAACTGGCTTCCAGCTTCTGGAAGGCGGCGTGATGCATGACCTCGTTCAACTGAAGGGAGATGAGGTGATCGATCTGGGCGATGCGCGCATTGATCATCGCCTCGGAGTCGCGGGAGAGGGTCATGGACCCTTCGAGGAACTGGCTGACGAATTCCTTTACCAGGTCCTTGCCGCGCTGGCGGGCCTCGGGATCGCGCGCGAGGCGGCCCTGCTCGACGATTTGATCGAGCAGCGAGACCTCGGTGGTTTCGGTTTTGGCGGCTCCGGCGGCGGCCTTCTTCGCCTCATTACTCATTAGCGCCTCCCTTGCCCTGTTCGATTTCGCTCTTCAGCTTGTCGAGTTTGTCGTTGTCGCGCAGAGCGGTTTGCAGGAGCTCGTCGAGTTTATCGTTGCCCTGGAGGCTGCCGCGGAGGTCGCTGAGCCGGGTGCGCAGATCCAGCAGTTCCTTCAGGGGCTTGACCTGCCGCGCAACCTGGGTAGGCTCGAAGTCATCGAGGCTGCGGAAGCGCAGGTCCACTTTGAGTTGCCCGGCATCGGGCTCGTCACTGATTTTGTTCTCGACGGAGAAGCTCAGGTGGGGCTTCATCGCGGCGAGAACGGTGTCGAAGTTGTCGGGGTTGATTTCCACGAACTTCCGGTCTTTCAGCCGGGGCAGCGGCTCTTCCGGCATGCCGGTGAAGTCGCCGAACACACCCATAACGAAGGGAAGTTCCTTCTTCTCGATTGCGCCGCCCGTTTCCACGTCATAGGTGATGTGGACGCGCGGGGAGCGAACTCTGTCCAGCTTATGCTGTAAACTTTCCGCCATGTTCAATCCCTCGGAAATGCCAGCGACCTGAATTGTCCGCGCGGCTTGAGTGATTCGCGAACCAATCGCCTTGGGGATTCACAATATCACTTTTAGCGACCGAAGCACAACGGTTTTGCCCGAAGAGGGTACCGTTACCCGGCGGTTGCGAATTTGTCCCGGCCGTGCTTCGATAAGAGGCGCCTCTACTGTTGGGAAAGGAGACAGGTCCTATGGCTCGAGTTGCAGGTTCCACGTATGCCGATGTTCACCTGGAAGCCGAGGAATCGCCGCAGGCGGTGGCGCTGGATCCGGACCGGCCCTTCCGCATCCTGCTGGTGGGGGATTTCAGCGGCCGGGCGTGGCGCGCGGCCGGAGCGCCCGTCCTGACGCCGCAGGCGATCGACCGGGACAATTTCGACGAGGTGCTGGAGCGCAGCGGCGTGCGGCTGGATTTGCACGGCCTGAGCCTGACGTTCCGGGAGTTGGAGGATTTCCACCCGGACCGGATCTTCCGCGCGGTGCCGCTGTTTGGGGACCTGGACCGGCTGGCGGCGCAGGCTGCCGCCCCACCGGCGGCTCCACCGCCGCCGCGTCCACCGGCGCGCGCCGCCGCGGGCGGGTTGCTCGACCGGATGATGGCCGACGAAGCGGCGGAGGAGGAGCGCACGCGCCCGGCGTCGGTCGACGACGCCAACGACCTGGCGGCGTTCATCCGGCGGGTTTCGGCGGGCAGCGTGGTGCCGCGGGAGACGCCCGCGCAACTGGAGCGGCAGGCGCGGCGGAACGCCATGGCGGGCGAGATGATGCGTGAGATTCTGCACCATCCGCGGATGCAGGCGGTCGAATCGGCCTGGCGGGCGGCGTTCCAACTGGTGCGCGCGCTGGACACGGACGAGGATCTGAAAGTGTACCTGCTGGACCTGACGCTGCCGGAGGTGATCGCGCACTTCGACGGGCTGCGCGCCGAGTTGGCGCGCAAGGGACCGTGGGGCATGATCGCGGGGAATTACTCGTTCGGGCAGAGCGAACTGGACGCGCGGGTACTGGCGCGGCTGGGGGCGCTGGCGCGTTCGGCCGGAGCGCCGTTTATCGCCGAGGCGCGTCCGCCGGAGGGAACTCCCGATCCGGCGTGGACGCAACTGCGGCATTCGGCCGATGCGCGCTGGCTGGGCCTGGTGCTGCCGCGTTTCCTGCTGCGGCTGCCCTACGGGAAGGAGACGTCCGCGGTGGAGAGTTTCCCGTTCGAGGAGATGCCGGTGAGCGAGCACGGGGCGTATTTGTGGGGGAATCCGGGGTTTTTCTGCGCGCAACTGATCGGGCAGTCGTTCCTGGCGTACCGCTGGGACCTGGCGCGGCGGCTGGTGCGGCGCATCGACGGGCTGCCGATGCATGTCTACCGCGAGGACGGCGAGGCGGTGGCCAAGCCGTGCGCGGAGATCCTGATGAGCGAGCGCGACGCGGAGACTCTGCTGGAGGCGGGGTTCATGCCGCTGGCCTCGATGAAGCATCAGCCCGCGGCGCTGATTGTGCGGTTCCAGTCGATCGCTGAGCCGGCGGCCGCGCTGGCGGGGCTGGCGTAGGCCAGGTAAAACGCTGAAAAAAAGAAAAGTGGGTAGGCCGGGAGGCCTACCCTACGGGCGCTCGCCGTCCTTGCGCTCTTCCTTGCGCTGGTCCTTGCGCTGATCCCGTTTTTCGCGCTTTTGTTCGGCGGGCTGGCGGCGCTCCATCGGCCGGGCGTCGCGCGGTTGCTGGGGCGGCATGGCGGGACGGCGCAGGTTTTCCATGGTCTGCGGCTCCAGCGGACGCCCGGGTTGGCGGGAGAGCTCGGGTTGGCGCGCGGCGAAGGGCACCGGAGGCGGAGGGGGCGTCCGGCGGGCCACGACGTGGCGGTTCATGACGGAGGGCGGCGGTACGGCGGCAGCAGGGCGCGGACCGGCGAGGCTTTCGCGGCGCGGGGCCACCGGCGCTGCGGCGGCCACCTGCACGTGGGCGGCTTCGGCCGGGGGCACAGCCACGGCGGCGGCGCCGACCGGACGGGCGTGGACGAAGGTCTCCTGCGAGACGGCGGTGACGGCGCCGGGCGCGGTCTGGTTGACGTAGCGCACGTTGGTCACGTTATAGACATTGGTGACGTTGACGTTGCGGATCACGGTATTGGAGACATTCACGTTGTTGATGTAGGTGGGGCTGGCGTGATAGACGGGGTGGTAGACCTCGCCGGGGCCGAGCGGGAACCAGGCCACGCCGCCGCCTCCGCCGCCGATCGAAACGGAGAGATTGAAGTGCGCTCCGCCGACCCAGGCTACCAGGGCGGGCGAATACACGGGACGCGGTGCGGGCGGGCCGGGAATCCAGGCCCACGTCTCGCCCGCATAGACCCAGCGGCCGTAGTGGAAGGGCGCGAAGCCCCAGGGTGCGTCATCGACCCAGGTCCAGCCCCACGGCTCGACCCAGACCCAGTGGCCGTAGCGGTAAGGCGCCCAGCCGGGACGCATGCCGCCGGGCACCCACACGTTCCCGTAGCCGGCGACAACCCGCCAGGAGCCATAGGTATCGAGGTCTTCGTAGCCGATGACTTCGCGCGAGACGTAGCGGGCGCTGGCGGCGGCGCGGTCCTCGCGCTGGTCGCGCTGGGCGCACCAGTTGTCCCAGCCATCGGGGGGCGCGACGGCGGTCACGTCGTAGGAGGGAGGGTCGCCGCTGCCGACGCGGGCCTGCTGGCGGGCGTGGACGGAGAACGCCTGGCCGCCGCCGCCGACCTCGCCATCGCCGGCGCGCACCTGCACCAGGGTCGAGTCGCCCTCGGGGGAGACATCGACGCGGTAGTCGCCGGGCCGCAGGAGGGTGAAGGCGAGGCCGGGGGTATCGATTTCGAAGCTCTCGTCGTCATCGAGGCGGCGGAGGCGCACGTTGAGCGAGCCTTGCGAAATCTGCAACTGGGCGTTGCGGTCGTCGAGGTTGGTGAAGGAGAAGCCGGTGTGGGCGGCGAGACGGAGGGCGGTGCTGCCGATGTGCAGTTCGGCGCGGCTGCCGTCGGCGGCCCAGAGGCGGTCGCCGGTGGTGAGGGGGCGATTGATCTCCGCCGCGGTCCAATCGTCGGAGCCGGCCGGCTGGAGCGAGACCGAGCCACCCACCAGATTGAGGCGGGCGACGCGCGAGGGCGGGTCGCCCTGGGCGAAGAGCATTCCGCAAGCGGCCAAGGCCAGGAGACAAACGGTGGATCGCATAAACCCTCCTGTGTGGGTGAACACGCACAAATGTCCCACGTTTCGAGGATAAAACGAACTTAATGCGGAAGGAGCGCCGCGCGGCCGGGGCGCGGGCGCGCTTTGATCTCTTGGCCCGATTCTGCTACGTTGAGTCCCATGCCAGTACTTGAGCCCGTGATTTGGGCGAAGGGGACCGTTCTCAATCCGCAGCATTTGCAGATTCAGGACCGCTTCCTGACGGACTCGCTACAGTTTCAGGTACAGGCGCTCAGTTTCCGGCCGTGGGGATTCCAGCGGCTGCGGATCGATCAGCAGGCGCTGGGGACGGGAACGTTCACGCTGGCGGAGGCGTCGGGTATTTTTCCGGACGGGCTGCTGTTCGATATACCGGAATCCGACGCAGCACCCGCGCCGCGGGCGTTCGGCGACCGCTTCGGACCGGAGGACGAAACCCTCGGGGTGTATCTGGGGGTGCCGCACTATCGCGAGCAGGGGCTGAACGTGGCCAACGAGGCGCGCGACGTGGACGCCCGCTATCGAGCGGAAGTGGAGCTGGTGCGCGACGAGAACACCGGGCAGAGCGAGCGCCCGGTGGTGGTGGCGCGGAAGAATCTGCGGCTGCTGTTCGAGGGTGAAGCGCAGGAAGGCAGTTCGCTGCTGCAAGTGGGGCGCATCCGCAAAACGCCCGCCGGGTTGTTCCAGATGGACCCGCACTTTGTGGCGCCGCTGCTGGATCTGCAGGCGAGCGACTACCTGGTATCGATCGCGCGCCGGCTGCTCGAAGTGCTGTCGGCCAAGAGCAGCCTGCTGGCGGGCACGCGGCGGCAGAAGAACCAGAGCCTGGCGGATTTCACCGCGTCGGACATCGCCAACTTCTGGCTGCTGTACACCATCAATACGGCGTTTCCCGAGATCCACCACATTTTCGAGACCGGCGGCGGACATCCGGTGAACCTGTTTTCGGCGATGCTATCGCTGGCGGGCGCGCTGACCACGTTTTCCACCAAGTTTCATCCGCGCGACCTGCCGGGCTACAACCACGACGATCTGGGCGGGTGCTTCACCGAACTCGACGAAAAGTTGAGCATTCTGCTGGAGACGGTGGTGCCGACCAACTTCGTGGCGCTGCCGCTCAAGCTGGTGCAGCCCAATATTTACGCGGTTTCGATCGACCGCGAGGACTACTTCAAGAACACCCGCATGTTCCTGGCGGTGAGCGCGGGGACCGGGCAGGCGGAGATGATCTCGCGCGTGCCGCAACTGGTGAAGGTGTGCTCGGGCGATTACATCGAGCTGCTGGTGCAGAAGGCGCTGCCGGGCGTGCCGCTGACGTACTCGTCGAATCCGCCGAGCGCGATTCCGCTCAAGCTGAACTACCAGTATTTCAGCCTGAGCCAGAGCGGTGGACCGTGGGAGACGATCCTGCGCGCGCGTAACCTCGCGGCGTATGTGCCGGGCGATTTCCCGGACCCGCAACTGGAACTGGTGATCCTGCTGCCGCAGGCGCAGTAGGGGGCGGCGGCGCGGCGCTCAACTCCTGAGCGCGAAGATGAGCAGCAGCACCAGCGCGAGAACGACTACTCCGATCACGATCCAGAGGATGGTGTTGCTCTTTTTCTTTTTCTTGCGCAACTGGGGGCGCGGGGCGGGTTTCTTGGCCGCCGCCGGCTCGGGCGCGGGAGGGGGCGCGGCCGGGGTCTTGAACATGCGGGTGAACTCGCTGGGTCCCTTGGGCTGCTCCTCTTCTCCGGAGGGCGGCGGCGGAGCGGGCGGCTGCTGCGAAATCTGGAAGGCGCGGGTGGCTTCGCCGGCGGGACCGGTGGCGCGCGGGGGCGCCGCGGGCTGCTGACCGGCGAGACCTTTGGCGGCGAAGGGCGATTCCAACATGCGGGTGAACTCGCCGGGATCG
>JBBIQR010000266.1:0-6661 GCA_037442245.1 Candidatus Solibacter sp.
CGCCTGACTTAGCACTCCGTCTCAGAAGTTCGCACGCGCGCGGCTCGGAACGGAGCCGCGACCGTGAGGGAGCGGTGGACGCGGAATACGAGACTGTACTTGCGAAACGAAATACTTAGTTAACCGGCGCGGTCCAGCACGGCTTCGATCACGCACGGACCCCGCCGGCGCATCGCCGCGGCGAATTGCCGGATGAATTCGTCCGCGGACTCGACGCGCACCGCCTCGACCCCGAACCCGCCGGCGAGCCGCACCCAATCCGGCGCCGGGCGCATCAGGTCGATCATCTCGTCTGCTCGCGGTCCCACCGCGCCCGCGCCCGTGCGGCGCATCTCGATATCGAGGATGCGGTAGCGCCGGTTCGCCAGAATCACGGTCACCACGTCGAGGCTCTCCCGCGCCATCGTCCAGAGCGCTTGCGGCGTGTACATGCCGCTGCCGTCGGCTTCGAGCGCGACCACCTTGCGCCCCGGACATGCCAGCGCCGCGCCGAGCGCGACCGGCAACCCCTGGCCGATCGAGCCGCCCGTGACCGGCAGGTGCTCGTGAGGCGCGGCGGCGGCGAGGTGCGGGAAGATCTGCTCGTTCGAGGAAACCGTCTCGTCGGAGACGATGGCGCCTTCGGGCAGAAGCGCGGCCACGGCGCGGCCCACCGTTTCGGCAGTGAGCGGTCCGGCGCCCGCGGGCAACTCGGGCGCGGCGGCATGCGGTGTCGCGGGCGCGGATTCCGGCGCGCCGAGTTCGTCCGCCAGCAGTTCCAGCCCTCCCGGTCCATCCTCCCGCTCCCCGGCCAATACCTCGCAGGCGCAATCCGGCGGTGCGAGAGTGCTGCGCATCCCGGGATACCCGAAGAAGGAGACCGGCGGGCGCGCTTCCACCAGGCACAGCCGGTCCAGTCCGGCGAGCAACGCCTGCGCGGGTTCCGGGAAGTAGGGGATGCGCTCCGCGGCGGGCACGCCTCTCCCACGCGTGGTGCGGGCGGCGTAGCGGTCCGCGAATACCCGTGCGCCCGTCGCGGCGCGGATGCGCGCGGCCGCGTGCAGGCCGCGCGGCAGCAGCGCGGACCCGCTCAGCAGCAGGCCCGCCGGCTTGCCGGAACGTAGCGCGCCGGCGATGGCGCGGACGCGATCCGCTCCCGGCAGTGCGCGGGCGGGGCGGGGAACAGCCGCACCCGGATCGCCGGCTTCGCTCCAGGAAAAATCCGCGGGAACGATCAGGCTCACCACTTGTCCGGGAGGCGCAATCGCCGCGGCCACCGCGGAAGACGCGGCTTCGCCCATCGCCTCCGCGCGCTCCAGCGTGCGCACCCACCCGGAAACCGGCCGGGCGAACGCTTCGGTATCGGCGGTCAGCGGCGCGTCGTGGTCCAGGTGCTGCGTGGAGTGCTCGCCGACAATGTTCACCACCGGCGACCGCGCCTTGCGCGCGTTGTGAAAATTGGCCAGCGCGTTGGCCAGCCCCGGCCCCAGATGGAACAGCGTGGCGGCGGGTTTGCCCGCCATTCGCGCGTAACCATCGGCCGCGCCGGAGCAGACGCCCTCGAACAGACCGAGCACGCCCCGCATTGCCGGCACGCGGTCGAGCGCGGCGACGAACTGCATCTCGCTTGTCCCCGGATTCATCAGGCACAGGTCGATCTGGTTGGCCAGCAGGGTTCGCAGGAGGCACTCGGCGCCGTTCATGGGGATGCCTCTATCACAGCACAGGCGCCGGGCCGGCCGCCCGCCGGGGTATAGACTGTAGGGTGATGATCCGCGGGGCGATCGTCTTGGGCATGACGCTGGGTGCGGCGCTGTCGGCGCAAACGCCGGGCGCGGACGCCGCGTGGCGTCCCCTATTCGACGGCAAGTCGCTCACCGGCTGGAAGGAGTCCGATTTCTTCGGCGCCGGCAAGGTGCGGGTCCAGGACGGGCAGATTCTGATCGGCACGGGCGTCCTCACCGGCATCACCTGGGCCGCCGCGGCTGCGCCCGTTCCGCGCACCAACTACGAGATCCGCGTGGAAGCCCAGCGCGTCAGCGGCTCCGATTTCTTCGCCGGAATCACCTTCCCCGTGGGAGATGCCTACTGTACCTGGATCAACGGCGGATGGGGCGGGCGGGTGGTGGGCCTGTCCAGCATCAACGGCGCCGACGCCGCCGGCAACGAAACCACCCTGGACTGGCAGTTTCAGACCGGCCGCTGGTACACCCTGCGCCTGCGCGTGACCCCCGCCCGCATCTCCGCCTGGATCGATCAGGACCGGGTGATCGACGTCGCCATCGCCGGCAAGTGGATCGCGCTGCGCGAAGGCGACATCGACCGCTCGATTCCCTTCGGCATCGCGACCTACGACACGGTGGGTGCGGTTCGCCGGATCGAGTGGCGCCCGTTGGCCCAGTAGCCTCCCTTTTTTGTAGGATTTCTCGCGTTTCTCCTTGAGAGCGGACCCGCGCGGTGGTAGATTCAGCGGACAGAGTCCAAGACCCTGTTATCTGGTAAGGGAGGCAGCATGGCCGAAGAGAAGACTCCGGTAACCCGGAGAGGATTTGGCAAGGCGCTGGCGCAGGCGGGTGCCGCCGCGGCGGCCGCCGGTCCGTTGCTCGGACAGGCGCCCGCGCAAGCTCCGGCTCCGGCGGGGCAGGCCCCGGGGCCGCCGGCGATGGGGCCCGTCGTGGTCGGAAATTACTCCATGACCGATCAGCTCGTCTTCGGCGGGATCGGTATCCGCGGACGCGGCATGAGCGACCTCCGGCAATTGCTCGGCGATTCGCGCGTCAAGTTCGTGGCCATTGCCGATGTCCGCGAAAGCGCCCGCGAGATGGTCAAGAGCACCGTCGATAACTATTACAAGAACAACGACTGCGTCATGTACCGCGACCCGTCCGAGATCCTGGCGCGCAAAGACATCGACGCCCTCCTGATCGCCACCAGCGACCGCTGGCACGGGCCGATGGCGATGTGGGCCGCGCAGTCCGGCAAGGACATGTACATCGAAAAGCCCGCGGCCATGTCCATCATGGAAAGCTACGCGCTCGCCGATAACGTCCGCCGCTACGGCGTGGTCTACCAGTCCGGCGCGCAGCGCAAGAATCAGTACGCGTTCGAGTTCGCCGTGGGATTGGCACGCAGCGGAAAACTCGGCCGCCTGCTCGAAGTGCACGCCGACACCGCGATCGGGCTCGGTACGGTAGATGCCGGCGGCCATGGATGGTGGGCCGCCGAGGGTCCTGAGCCGGATCCGCTGGTGTTCAACTGGGACAAGTGGCTGGGCCCCTGCCTCTGGCGCCCCTACAACCCGGCCTACCCGGATCGCGGCCGCGGCGAATTCTGGGATTTCCACGCCGGCCTGCTCGAGTGGGCCTCCCATACGGTCGCGATGGCGCAGTGGGCCGCCGACATGGAGCATACCGAACCGGTGATCTACGAACCCGAAGGCGGACAGTTCCGCGGCGACGGGCTCATCGGACGCTACACCATCAACTGCTGGTACCCCAACGGCGTGAAACTCGTGCTGCGCAACCATAGCTGGATGCTGCTCGGCTCGTGCAGCAACCGCTTCGTCGGCACGGAAGGCTGGGTGGAGACCGGCGATAGCGGACGCATCGAAGTTTCGCCGAACCTCAAGTCGCTGGTGCCCACGCGGCAGGGGACGCGCTACGACCCCACCGCCGAACACATCCGCGAATTCCTCGAATGCATCCGTTCCCGCACCTTGCCGCGCGCCGACGCTGAGAAGACCTGCCATACGCACGTCGCGTCGCACGCCGCCTGGATCTGCGCGCAACTCAACCGTAAGCTGACCTGGGACCCCGCCAAGCGGATGTTCCTCAACGACGAAGAGGCGAATCGCATGCGCAGCCGCGCGTATCGCGAGCCGTGGCGCATGGAAGCGCTCGCCACCAGCATGTGAGCAGAGAGGACAAGGAGATACAAATGCCGCAAGCACCTCAAACACAACCGCCGCAGGGAACTCCAGGACCGCAGGGGGCGCCGGGACGCGGCGCGGGCGCGGGCCGGGGCGCGCGCGTGCCGGCGCCGCAAGTCCCTCCCGAATTCGACGGCCTGGTGATCTGGAAGATGGAGCCGGCCAAACTGCTGGCCCTCGTGAAGGACCCCAATTCCACGCTGTTCCAGAAGGCGATCGCCTGCAAGAAACTCGCCTTCGTCGGAGGCAAGGAGGCGGTGCAGCCGATGGCCGCCCTCCTCGACCACCCGGAGTTATCCTGCTACGCCCGCTTCGGTCTCGAGCCGAATCCCGACCCCTCGGTCGACGAGGCCCTCCGCGCCTGGCTGCCGAAACTCTCCGGCCGCCGCAAAATCGGGGTCATCACCACGATCGGCGTCCGCAAGGACGCGAAGTCGCTGGATGCCCTGACGAAGCTGATCGACGATAGCGACCCCGAAGTGGCCGGAGCCGCCGCAGCCTCGGTCGGCATGATCGGCGGAATGCAGGCGTCGCGGGCGCTGGAGGCCGCGCTCGGCCGCACCAAGCCGCCCGTGTTCCCCGTGGTGGCGCGCGCTACGCTGCTCTGCGCCGAAAACCTGATGCCGGCCAATCGCACGCGCGCGCTCGAAATGTACACTCACCTGAGCGCGGAAACGATGCCCGGTCCGGTGCGTCAGGCCGCGATCCGCGTGCTCAACGCCGACACGAAGGCGCCTCCCGGAGCGAAGGATTGGCCGCCGCCGACCGGCGAGGCCGCCGAACGCGACCGCAGCGGCTTCCTGGGCCGCGACCGCTAGCTGCCGATCGCGGGAGTCTTGCGCTCCCGCGCCGCTTCTTCCGGCAGTGCGAAACGTTCGCGCGGCGGGGCGTGGCGCGGAGCCACACGCCCGCTTCGCTCCTCCCGCCACAGGCGCTTCAGTTCGCGGAACGCCTCCCGCAAAGCGGAGCCTCCCAGCCGCGGACTCGGCGCGCGGTAGTGGATCGGCATCTCGCAGACCCGCAAGCCGCGGCAATAGACCTTGATCTCGGTTTGAAAGAAGTGCGCGCGCGATTGGATGCCACGCACCAGCACCATCCGCAGCGCGTCGCGCGAAAACAGTTCGAAGCCGCTGGTCATGTCGGTCTGGCGCGTGCCCAACAGCAGGTTCGTCAGCAGCGTCCCTCCGCGGCTCACGAAGTACCGTTTCCACGAGCGGTCGCTTAAGCGGCTCCCCGCCATGAAGCGGCTGCCGAATACGCAGTCGTACCGTCCACTCTCCATGGCGCCGAAAAACTTCGGTATGTCCTCCGGTTGATGGCTGAAGCCGGCGTCGATTTCGAGAATCCAGTCCGCTCCGGCGGCCAGCGCCTCGCGATAGCCGCGAATGTAGGCATCGACGACGCAGCGGTTCTCCGGCGCCCACAGGACCCGCAGCCGCGGTTCGCTCAGCGCGTACTCGCGCAGCAGATCGAGCGAGTTGTCTTTGTTCGCGCGATCCAGCACCGTGAAGAAACGGACGCTGCCGAATCCGCCGCAGTACCGCAGCGCTTCCTGCACGAACCGCACTGCGTCCGCTCCCTCATTCGCCATCGGGCACACCACCGCCAGCCGGAGGCTCGAACGCGAAACGGGAGCCTCTGTGCGCGCCGCACCCTGTACCGTCGCTTGCATGCCCGGATCTTACAATCGGGGCCGGGGGAATATTCTGCTATCTTTGAATAATGCCGCGTCCGAGAGCTACCCTGGTACTAACAACAGTTAATAACCCGATCCTGCTAAATGATTATGCGGCCAATTTTAGCCGTCACGGACACCTCGATCAGGTCGATGTCATCGTGATCCCGGACCTGAAGACGCCTCCCGCCGTCTTCGACCTGTGCCGCGACTTAAGCCGCCAGGGTATGAAGGTCGCCTGTCCCACCCTGGAGGAGCAGGACGCCTATCTGGCCGGAATCGGCCTGAACCCCGGGGCCGTCCCGCGCAATTCCGACAACCGCCGCAACGTGGGCTACCTGATGGCGTACGCATCCGACGCCGATTTTCTGATCTCGATCGACGACGACAACTACTGCCTGCCCGGCGAGGACTATTTCGCCGGACACGCCGTCGTGTGCAGCGATGATGTGCCCGCCGAGGTGGTCGATTCGGCGACCGGCTACTACAACATCTGCAATCTGCTGGTTTCCGATGCCGCCGGCAAGGCCTACGCCCGCGGATTCCCGTTCCAGAAGCGCCACCTCGATGAGGCGCCCCGGACCTCGGCCGGTACCCTACCCGTTCATATCAACGCCGGTCTGTGGACGCTGGACCCCGATATCGACGCCATCTCGTGGCTGGTGCTCAAGCCCCACGTTACCGGCTTCCGCGGGCCTTCCGTCGTCCTGGGGCCCAACGCCTGGAGTCCGGTGAACACGCAGAATACCGCGCTGCGCCGCGCCGCCATCCCGGCTTACTACTTCATCCGCATGGGCTACCCGATTTCGGGGCTGGCCATCGACCGTTACGGCGATATCCTTTCCGGGTATTTCGCGCAAGCCTGCGCCCGCCAGTTGGGCGGTTGCGTCCGGGTGGGTACGCCCGTCGCGGAGCACAAGCGGAACAGCCACAATTACCTCAAGGACGCGACCGGCGAGTGGGCCTGCATCCTGACTCTGGAGGATGTGTTGCCCTGGCTCACCGGGCACCGCCTCGAAGGGAACTCGTATACCGAGGCCTTCGAAGCCCTCAGCCATGGGTTGGAGGACGCCGTCGAA
>JBBIQR010000267.1:0-6653 GCA_037442245.1 Candidatus Solibacter sp.
GGAGTTTGCGATCTTCTTTCGCTCCGCCCGCGTGTGATCGCGTTCTGGCTCCGATGGCCGCTCACTCAACTCCTCGACCAGTACCTGATTGAGACTCACCCCGCGCTTCGTGTCCAGGTGTCCCACTCGGGAAGCGTGGCCCGCCTTACTTCCGCCCCAGCAGACGCAGCCGCACGCTGAACGCCCGCGCCTGTCCCGCGCCGTACGTCAGGAATCCGGGCGACCCCATGATGTTGTTCACCACGTTCGGATTCATGTTCCCCGTAATGTTGTTGTACCCGAACCGCCATGCCCAGAGGTAATGCATGAACCGGAATCGCCGCTCCAGATGCAGGTTGATGTTGAAGTAATACGGATAGCGCATCGCGCCCGGCAGTCCGGCGAGGAATCCCTCCTCATCCACCACGTTGAACGGGAACCCCGTGCGGTACTCCACCAGATATGCCACCGTGGTCTCCGTGAACAGGAAGCGCAGCGGTGCCGGCAGCACGCGTTTCGGCAGCGGCGCCCAGCCCCACATGTGTACCCGGTCCGGCGTGTCCCAGGCGAACGGACCCGGCAGTTGCGGCGCGAAGATCGGGTTCTCCAGGCTGTAATCGATCGCCGCGTTGGTCCGGGTGCTCGATCGCGTGTATCCCAGAAACCACTCGAACTGTCCGGCGAACGTGCGCCGCAGGGAAACGTCGATCGCGTGGTACCGGTCCCGCCTGGTGTTGCGCAGGATGTAGGCCGCACCGTTATAAAACATTGCTCCGCTCGTGGGCGACGGCGTCTCATAGACGAAGCCGTGATCCCCCAGCCGCCACGTGTACCCCGCGGTGCCGTAAAAATCGAACGGCAGTTTGCGCTCGATCTCCATGCTCGCCGTCTCGTAGGATGGCGTCCGCAACGCCTGATCGTTCACCAGGAACGACGTGAGCACCGGACCGCGCACCGTCCCGTCCGGCAGGTAAAACGTCGACAGGCTGTTCTGATCCTGTTCGCGCGCCAGGGTCGCCATGCTGATCGAGTCGTAATAGATTCCCCAGCCCGCGCTGATCTTCGTGTCCTTCAGCCGGTGCGGCGCCCAGGTGATCGAAAAGCGAGGCGCGATTTCCATGTCGCGCACGATCTCGTTCCACTCCGCCCGGACCCCCGCCTCCAGGCTCAGTCCCTCGTGCGGCGTCCAGTGGTCCTGCACGTACTCCGCGGCCTCCAGGTTCTTCCGCGCCTGAAACGGATTCCCGGTGAACGTCACGTACCGCGCCACGCTCCCGTCGTCGCGCAGCACCTCGTACGGATGCCGGTAACTGGTCTGGTGAAAACTCTCGCGCTCGACGTCCGCGCCGAACTTCAGCCGGTGCTCGCCCTTCCAGTGCAGCACCGGCAGAAACAGGTTGCCCACTTCCTGCTGCCGGTAGTAATGGCGGTTCACCGAGCTGAAGTAATTCCCCCGGTTGCCCAGCGGCGTGATCTGGTAGATCGCGGTCCCCTGCGGCGGGTTGCGCACTACGCCGCGCGAATCGGAGAACCCCAGGTCCAGCAGCGCACCGCTGAAGTAATGCTGGTCGCGCAGCGTGCTCATGAACATCTCGCGCCGCGGACTCGTGGTCGTCTCGACCGGGTTCAGAATGCTCAGCCCGAACCGCCGCGTGTAATCCAGGTTGAACAGGAAGCTCGCGGTGAGAATATTGCCCGGCGCGATATTGTATTGCAGCCGCGTCAGGTTGCTCGCGGTCAGTCCGGTGGTGCGGTCCTGCCCCTGCGGCAGTCCCTGCACCGTGTCCGCGTTATAAAACGCGTCGAAGCCGTTGTGGAACCACGCGCGGCCCTTCGAGATCGGTCCGGAGACCTCCAGCCGCGGCGTCCATTTATTGATGTAGACTCCGTTGTCGCTCGCCAGCCCGGGGATGAAGTTGGTGCCGGTGAAGCGGTAGCGGTCGTCCCCCATCTTGGTCCTGAGGTCGAGTACGCCGGTGCTGCCCCGTCCGTTCTCGGCTGAGAAGCGGCTGCTCTCCAGGTCCATCGTCTGGATCGTCTCGATATTCACCCGCGTCTCCAGCCGGCCCGTGAACGGATCGGAAATGTTGAACCCGTCCATCGTGTAGTTGGCCTGATCGGTATCCCCGCCGTTGAAGTGCGCCCGCCCCAGATTGTCCGCCACCACTCCGTTGAAGAGCGGCAGCGCACTGCGGTAGTCCTGCGGCGCGGGATACGGTACTCCTTCGATCTCGGTGCCGGTGAGTTCCTTGTGCGCCGATGTCTGATCCAGGTCGATCGCCGGCGGCGAGTAGACCACGTCCACCTTGTCGCTGAACTCCTGCAGGTGGTTCATCTGGACCGAGACCTGGTGCGGCCCGTCGTCGAATTGCCGGCGCACCCCGCTATAGAGAAAGAAGCCCAGCCGCTCGACCCGCACGCTGTACTCGCCCGCTGCCGGCAGAGTCACGCGAAAGTTACCCGCCGTGTCCGAGGATGCCACCGCGGCCACCCCAGCCGCGGACTGGAACTCCACCCGCGCCCCCTCGACCGCCGCCCCGTTCTCATCGATCACGCGTCCCGTGATCGCCACCTGCGCGCAAAGCGCCCCGCAGCCACACACCAGCAGAGCGAGAGCGCGACACTTCGAGAAGGGGAACCGGCGCATCGGCAATCACGGCGCGGGCGGGGACGCGCCGCCTACAGGTTCAGCATACACCCCGCCACGGCGCGATATCATGCGAGTAGCCTTCAACTCCATGCCTCCGCCCCGACTGGAACTGCGCCGCGTCTCGAAGAGTTATCGCAACGGCGCGCAGACGGTCGAAGTGCTGCATGACATATCGCTCGACGCCGCGGCCGGCACCATCACCGCCCTGCTTGGACGCAGCGGATGCGGCAAGACCACCTTGCTCAACCTGGCCGGCGCGATGGATTTTCCCGACGCGGGCGAAGTCCGGATCGACGGACGCGCCACCACCTCGCTCTCCGATGCCGAACTGACCGCCCTGCGCCGCACCCGCGTCGGCTTCGTCTTCCAGTTCTTCCAACTGCTCCCGACCCTCACCGTGCTGGAGAACGTCGAATTGCCGCTCTTGCTCGCCGGCGCGAGGAATCCGGCGGCGGCCGCGCGCGACCGCCTGCGCTGGGTCGGACTCGAAGAGAAGGCCGCGAGCCTGCCCTACCAACTCTCCGGCGGGCAGCAGCAGCGGGTGGCGATCGCGCGCGCGCTGGTCCACTCCCCCGACCTGCTGATCGCCGATGAGCCCACCGGCAACCTCGATACCGCCAGCGGCGATGGTGTGCTCGCGCTCCTGCGCGAAGCGGCGAGCCGTTTCGGCGCCGCCATCCTGATGGCCACTCACTCGGCCGAAGCCGCGGCCATCGCCGGTACCCGCGTCTTCCTGCGCGACGGGCGCATCCAGGGCATCGAGCGCTCATGAAACTGCTGCGCACCCTGATCCTGCGGCCGCTGCGGCGCGACCTGACGCGCACCGCCCTGACCGTGCTTGCGGTGGCGCTCGGGGTGGCGGTGGTGGTGGCGATCGATCTCGCCGGCGACGCCGCCACCGGCAGTTTCCGCTCTTCGATGCAGACCCTCGCGGGCCGGACCGATCTCGAAATCGCCGCCAACGGCGGTATTGCCGAGAGTCTGATGGCGGCCCTCACCGCGCTGCCGGTGGACGCGAAGTTCGCTCCCGTGATGGAGGCGCAGGCCGTCGTTCCGGGGGTCGGCTCCGTCCCGCTGTATGGCGCGGATCTGATGGGCGACGCCCGGGTGCTGCCGTCCAAACCGCTCGCCGCGCGCCTGCGCGGCGGACCCCTGACCTTCCAGGTGAACGGGCGCGCCGTCCGCTACGAAACCGGCGCTGCCGTGGATGGCGCCGGCGATTTCCTGGTGCTCGACCTCGCTGAGGCGCAGCGCGCGCTCGACCGCTTCGGCGCGCTGGACCGCATCGCCGTGACCGTCGCCCCGGGCGAGGATTTCGCCAAGGTGGAGCGCGCCGTCCGCGCCGTCCTGCCCGCCGGCTACCTGCTGAATCGTCCCGGCGCGCGCAGCGAGGAAAACCAGCGGATGCTGCGCGCCTTCCGCTGGAACCTGCGGGTGCTGAGCTACATTTCGCTGGTGGTGGGCGCGTTCCTGATTTACAACACCATCTCGATCAGCGTGGTGCGCCGGCGCGCGGAGATCGGCGTCCTGCGGGCCGTGGGGGCGGCGCGGTTCACGGTGCTCGCGCTGTTTCTGGCGGAGGCGGCGCTGTTCGGAGTGGCCGGCGGCGCTCTCGGCGTCGGGCTGGGACGATTGTTGGCACAGGGCACCGTGGGGCTGATCGCCGGCACGGTGAACGCGCTCTACACCACCAGCCGTCCGGCGGCGATCGCGCTGGGTGCGGGCGAAGCCTGGGGCGGCGTCCTCACCGGCGTGCTGGTCGCGCTCGGCAGTGCGTTCGCGCCGGCGCGCGAAGCCATGTGGGTTTCGCCGGTGGAAGCGATGAGCCGCGG
Organism: Candidatus Solibacter sp.; assembly: GCA_037442245.1. Classification (GTDB taxonomy): domain Bacteria; phylum Acidobacteriota; class Terriglobia; order Bryobacterales; family Bryobacteraceae; genus Solibacter. Next base: position 4,462 of record JBBIQR010000267.1, read on the forward strand.
CGCGCGCGAGCACCACGCGTCGCTGCGCTGGAGGCGCGGGCTGGCCGCGGGTTTCGTCCTGGCGGCGCTGGCGTGGGCGGCGTCGCGAATCGATCCAGTCGCGGGGTATCCGCTGGGCGGGTACGCGGCGGCGCTCCTGGCAATCGCCGCGGCGGCGCTCGCCGCGCCGGCGCTGGTGCTGGCAGTGAACCGCGCGACGCGCGCGCTGACCCGGCGTCGCGCCGAATCCCTGCTGGCCGGACGGAGCCTGACGGCATCGCTGGCGCGCTCGAGCGTGGTGGTCGCGGCGCTGGCGACGGCGATCGCGATGATGGCGAGCGTGGGGATCATGGTGGGGAGTTTCCGCGAGACGGTGACGGTGTGGCTGGACTCGCAACTGCGCGCGGATCTTTACGTGCGTCCCGCGGTGACCCCGGCGGCGGGCGAGTATCCGCCGCTGCCCCGCGGCATCGGACGCGTGCTCGAAGCGGCGTCCGGCGTGGAGGCGGTGGACCTGTTCAGCGGCGTGCCGTTCCACTACGGCGGCGAGCGCGCGACGCTGGGAGGCGGCATCATGGAGATTGTGCGGCGCTACGGGCGGCTGCGCTTCCTGCCCGGCGAGGATCGCGACGCGATTCTGCGCAGCCTGCCCGGCGCGGATCGCGCGATCGCAAGCGAGCCCTTCGCCAACCGGCACCACCTGCGCGCGGGCGACCGCATCGCCATCCCGCTGGGCGCGCGCACCGTGACCCTGACGATCGCCGGCGTCTACTACGACTACTCGAGCAGCCAAGGGTATCTCATGCTGGATCGCGGCACGCTGCTGCGCTACCTGCCGGATCAGCCGGCCACCAATGCCGCGGTGTACCTGGCGCGCGGGGCCGACGCCGAATCCGCGCGGCGCGATCTCGAGCGGCGTACCGCGGGGTTGGGGGTGACGGTGGCGCCGAACCGGGCGCTGCGGCAGGCGGCGATCGAGATCTTCGACCGCACGTTCGCGATCACCTGGGCGCTGGAGGCGGTGGCCATTGTGGTGGCGATGCTGGGCGCGGCGAACTCGCTGTTGGCGCTGGTGCTGGACCGCCGCAGGGAACTCGGGCTGCTGCGCTATCTGGGCGCTTCCGCGGGGCAGGTGCGCGGCATGATTCTCACGGAGGCGGCGTTCCTGGGATTGCTGGCGACGCTGCTGGGGCTGGCGCTCGGCTTCGCGCTCTCGCTTGTGCTGATCTTCGTCGTCAACAAGCAGAGCTTTGGATGGACGATTCAGTTCCATCCGCCGGCGGCCCTGCTGGTGGGCGCACCGGCGCTGGTGTGGTGCGTGACGGTGGCGGCCGGACTGTACCCGGCGCGCGTGGCAGCGAGCCTGCGCCCGGCGGATGTCATTCACGAGGAGTAACCTGGAGGCTATGCAGCGGGAAGACGGGCGGTATTGCGACGCTTGCTGGCAGAAACTGCCGCCGGGCGCGAAACTGGCGCACGAGCGGGTGACGGCGGACGAAGCGCGGGACTACGGCTCGAAGGCTCTGCCGAACGAGGACGGGACGGTGACCATCGACCTCTGCCTGGCGTGCCGCATCCGGCGGGCGGAAAGGGTCAAGGGTAGGGGCTGATGCCGATCGCCGAATTCTTTTTGGCGCCTTTCGATCCGGCTTGACGCAGGTCTCTCGGGTTGCCCCGGGCGTCGGACATCTGCTGTACGCCGGGGACTGGTCCACTTTGATACACTTGTTGCCACCGAGCACTCGGATATGCTGTCCCCGGCACGCAAGCCATGAAGATTCTCTTGTACAACCCCGATAACGGTGTGACGCAGAATTTCATGCCACACCTTTGGATGTTCCTGCTGCAATCGCTGACCCCACCCGGCCACGAAGTAGTTCTGATCGATGGCAACACCCAGCCGATGACCGATGCCAAACTGGTCGACTTCGCTCGCACCCAGGGAATCGGGCTGGTCGGCATCGGCGCCATGACCCGTATGATCGCCAAAGCCTACCGCGTGGCCGATGCGTTGCGCGCAGCCGGCTTTTCCGTCGTAATGGGGGGGCCGCACGTCACCGAGGTGCCGGGCGAAGCCCTGGGACGCGAAGGCCGCCCGCGCCACGCCGACGCGGTCGCGTTGGGCGAGGCCGACGAGACATGGCCGCAAATCGTCGCTGACGCCGCCGCCGGGCGATTGAAGGAAGTGTACCTCCCGGTGGACGCTTTCGGCC
>JBBIQR010000268.1:0-6640 GCA_037442245.1 Candidatus Solibacter sp.
GATGACCTGCACCCCCGCGGCCTTGGCCGCCCAGGCGATGCGGGTGCGCGCGGACGTGCGGCATCCCGAGGAGATCGCGCATGCGGTGGACCGGATGCGGTCGGCGTATGGGAGCGTGGATGTGCTGGTGTGCGCGGCCGGGGTGCAGGGTCCGATCGGACCGTTTCTCAGCGTGAAGGCCAAGGCCTGGAACGAGACGATCGAGACCAACCTGATGGGCGTGGTCAACGCCTGCCGGGCGGCGCTGCCGCCGATGATCGAGCGGCGCAGCGGCAAGATCCTTCTGCTGTCGGGCGGGGGCAGCGCCTATTCGCGGCCGAACTTCACGGCTTACGCGGCGTCGAAGACGGCGGTGGTGCGGTTCGGCGAGACGCTGGCGGAAGAGGTCCGGGATTTCAACGTGCAGGTGAACGTGATGGCGCCGGGCGCGGCGTATTCGCACATGACGGACGAGATTCTGCACGCGGGCGAGGAGCGCGCCGGAAGCAAGGAGATCGAGGACGCCGAGCAGGTGCGGATCACCGGCGGCGTACCGGCGGAAAAACAGATTGCGCTGGCGCTGTTTCTGGCTTCGGAGCGGAGCAACCACATTTCCGGGAAGCTGATCCACGTGAATGACGATTGGAAGCGGTACGAGCAGGACAGCATGAGGCCGGACCTGTTCACGCTGCGGCGGGTGCAGAAGGGGTAGAGGCGGTGCCGAACTCCCGCTAACGCCACCCAGGGCCGCGGCTGTGATATTGTGACGCCAATCCCTATGAAATGCTGTCTGCTCACGATGGTTCTTGCATGCGCCGCCGCGGCGCAACCGCAGCCGGCCGCACCGGCGCTCCAATTTCCCGCCAATCCCGACGCCTTTTACCACCCGGGCCCCGATTCGCTGCCGCAGGAGGGGGTGCCGAAAGGCGAAATCCGCGGACCTTTTACGCTGCCTTCGAACGCATATCCGGGCACGCAGCACACGTATTGGATCTACGTGCCGGCGCAATACAATCCCAAGGAGCCAGCCAGCCTGATGGTTTTCCAGGACGGGCAGGCGTATATCGCGCCGGAAGGCGACGTGCGCGCGAACAACGTGCTGGATAACCTGATCTACCGGCGTGAACTGCCGGTGATGATCGCGGTGTTCATCAATCCCGGGCGGCGTCCGGATCAACCGGAACCGAACCTGCACGAGTGGGGCGACCGGACTACGAACCGGCCAACGGAATACAACACCCTCGACGATAAATACGGGAGCGTGGTGTGCGACGAGGTGCTGCCGGCGGTGTACAAGGACTACAGCGTTTCGAAGGACCGCGAGCGGCACGGCATCGGGGGCGCGTCCTCGGGCGCGATCGCCGCGTTCACGGTGGCGTGGCAGCGCACCGATCAGTTCAGCAAGGTGCTGAGCATCGTGGGCAGTTTCACGAACCTGCGCGGCGGCGACCAATACCCCGACCTGATCCGCAAGAGCGAGAAGAAGGCGATCCGGATCTTCCTGCAGGACGGGCGGAACGATAACCGCGCGCTATCGCCCGACGGCGCGCGCTACGACGCGCGGCGCGACTGGTTCCTGCAAAACACGCGGATGGTGCAGGCGTTGACGGAAAAAGGCTACGACGTGAACTACGTGTTCGGGATCGGGAAGCACGGGCAGAAGCAGGGCGGCGCGATCTTCCCGGAGATGATGCGCTGGCTGTGGCGCGACCACGGCTATGCGACCGATCCGCGCGACACGGTCGAGCGCGCCTTTCACGACAAGTAAAGCGGCGCGGCTAAAGCCGCAGAGCCTTGACCAGCGCAGAGAGTGCGGCCGGCCAGTTTGGGTCCGAGCACCGTCGTTCCAGCAAGCCGGAACACGAGGAGGCGGACGCGGTCCCGGCGTAACCTGGAATCAGGAAACGGGAAGCACGGTTGGCGGAAGAAGCAACGAGGAGAGGCTATGCTAACGCGCAAACTTGGAAAGAGAGGTCCGGAGGTCTCGGCCATCGGATTTGGCTGTATGAGGATGACCGGCGGTTACGGTCCCGTCGGGACCAGGCAGGAAATGGTCCAAGTCATTCGGGGCGCGGTGGAACGGGGCATCACGTTCTTCGACACGGCTCAGACGTACGGTCCGTTCGCCAACGAGGAGCTTGTGGGCGAAGCCCTGGCTCCATTTCGCGGAAAGGTGGTCATCGCGACGAAGTTCGGCTTCCGGTACGACGACGACGGTTCCGGACCGCGTAGCGCCGGTGTGGATAGCCGGCCGGCGTATATCAAGGAAGGCATCGAGGGCTCGCTCAAACGGCTGCGGGTGGATGCGATCGATCTGTTCTATCAGCATCGGGTGGACCCGAACGTCCCGATCGAAGACGTGGCGGGAGCGGTCAAGGACCTGATCGCAGCCGGGAAGGTGAAACACTTCGGGATGTCGGAAGCGGCGGCGCAGACGATCCGGCGGGCGCACGCCGTCCAGCCGGTGACCGCGCTTCAAAGTGAATATTCGTTGTGGTGGAAGCGCCCGGAAGAAGAAATATTGCCGGCACTCGAGGAACTCGGCATTGGCCTGGTTCCTTATAGCCCGCTTGGGAAGGGCTTTCTGACGGGGACGATTACCGCCGAGACATCCTTCGCCAAGGAGGATCTCCGGAGCCGCATTCCGCGGTTTACGCCCGATGCCCGCCAAGCAAATCTGGCCCTGGTTGACGTGATTGCCGGTATCGCGGCACGGAAAAAGGCGACACCCGCGCAGATCGCGCTGGCCTGGCTGCTGGCACAGAAACCCTGGATCGTTCCGATCCCAGGGACGACCAAGCTGGAGCGGGTGGAGGAGAACCTTGGCGGCGCTGCGGTAGAACTTACCGGGGATGACCTCCGCGAGATTGACGATGCGACGTCAAAGATCGCGGTGCAAGGCGCCCGCTACCCCGAAGACCTGGAGCGAATGACATACCGGTAAACCCGGCGAGGCTGGCCGTGGCCCGAAGGCGGAGTCTGGATTTAGCCACGGATGGACGCGGATGCACACGGATGATGGGGTGCACCCTTAAAGGTGAGACGGCGCCTTTCGCGGCGGGTGAGGGGGCGCTACCATAGCGGTCATGCAAGGAAATCCGAAGGTACTCGCGCTGTTAAACGAAGCCCTCAAAGAGGAGCTGACCGCTATCAACCAGTATTTCCTGCACGCGGAAATGTGCGAGAACTGGCACTATTCCAAACTCGGCGGCTACATTAAGAAACAGTCGATCGATGAGATGAAGCATGCCGAAACACTGATCGAACGGATCCTGTTCCTGGATGGGACCCCGACGATGAACGAGGTGCTGCAACTGCAGATCGGCAAGAACGTCCGGGAGCAACTGACGGGCGATCTCCAGTTGGAGATCGACGCGGTGAAGATGTACAACCGCGCGGTCGAAGTGTGCCGGGAAGAAGGCGACAACGCGTCGGGAGAACTTTTCGAGCGGCTGCTCAAGGACGAGGAAGAACACGTGGACTGGCTGGAAGCGCAGGTGCACCAGATCCAGGAAATCGGCTATGAGCGCTACCTGAGCCAGCAGATTCGGGAAGAGAAGTAGGGCGGGCGGGGCGCTACTTGCCGATGCAGAAGGTGCTGAAGATGCGGTTGAGGATATCGTCGGCGGTGGTGGCGCCGGTGATGGCGTCGATGGGGCGGAGGGCGGCGTAGAGGTCGAGCAGGAGCATTTCGTGGGGGATGGCCGCGGCGACGGCTTCGCGCGCCTTGGCTAGAGAGGTTGCGGATTCGCGGAGCAACTGCTCGTGGCGGAGGCTGGTGATGAAACCGCTCTCCTGCTCGAAGGCGCCGCGGGGGGCGACGGCGTCGAGGATGGCGTCGCGCAATTTGGGAATGCCTTCGCCGGTGAGGGCGCTTACGGGAATGACGCCGGGCGGGACCTGGGCGTGGTCGAGGTCGCACTTGTTGCCGGCCACGAGGACGGGTCCGCCGGCGCGCGCCTTGAGGTCGCCGGTGTCGTGGTTGGCGGAGAGATCGACGACCACGAGGGTCAGGTCGGCGTCGGCCATGGCCTGGTAGCTGCGCTCGATCCCGAGTTTCTCGACCTTTCCGGTAGCGGGGTGAATGCCGGCGGTGTCGTAGAGCTTGACGGGGATTCCGCGGATCGAGGCGGTCTCGCTGACGAGGTCGCGGGTGGTGCCGGGGATGTCGGTGACGATGGCGCGGTCCTGCTCGAGGAGGCGGTTGAAGAGGCTGCTCTTGCCGACGTTGGGGCGGCCGACGATGGCGAGCGTGATGCCCTGTTGGACGAGTCCGCCGTAGGTGAAGCTGGCGACGAGTTGATCGACGGCGACCTCGATGGGGGCGAGGCGCCGCTGGATCTCTTCGGAGGCGGCGACGGCGACATCGTCCTCGGCGAAGTCGATGCCGGCTTCGAGGAGGAGGATGAGTTCGAGCAACTGCTCCTTGACGGGGGCGATGCGGCGGGAGACGCTGCCGGAGACCTGCTGGGCGGCGATGCGCGCCTGGTACAGGGTGGTGGATTCGATCAGGTCGCGGACGGCTTCGGCCTGGGGGAGGTCGAGGCGGCCGTGGAGGAAGGCGCGCATGGTGAACTCGCCCGGTTCGGCGAGCCGGGCGCCGGCGAAGAGGGCGCGCTCGACGGCGTGGCGGAGGACGACGGGGGAACCGTGGCAGGAGATCTCGACCATGTCCTCGGCGGTGTAGGAATGGGGCTGTTCGTAGAAGGTGACGACGGCCTGATCGACGGTGCGGCCGGCGGAATCGCGCAACTCGGCCAAGTGGGCGGTCCAGGGACGCCAGGCGACGGGGGAAAGGAACTGAGCGGCGATCTGGCGCACGGCGGGACCAGAGAGGCGAACGACACCGATTCCGGAACGGCCCGGCGGCGTGGCGATGGCGACGATGGTATCTCCGAGTGGCAAGACGGGCTCCGGTCTCCTAGAGTCTAACGCCGTCCGCGGGGCGGACCTCCGCGGCGGTCGCGATCACGGCGCGGACCTCCGTCGCGGTCGCGGCGGGGACCGCCTCCACCGCCACCGGCGTGACGGGGCGGGGCGAACGACGGCGGGGGATCGGGGAGGCTGGCCATGCCGGCGGGGTAGACCACGACGTGGCGCCCAGGGCCGACGCCGCCGCTTTCGCTGCGCAGGGAGGTTTCGTGCCGCAGGGCCAGGTGAATGACGCGGCGTTCGCGGCTGTTCATGGGGTTGAAACGGAAGGGCACGCCGGTACGCTTGACTTTTTCGGCGGCGGCGACGGCGCTCATGCGCAGTTCTTCGATGCGAAGGAGGCGATAGTCGTTGGCGTCGAAGGACAGCTTGGAGTGGTCCTCGCTGGGCATGCGGAGCATTTCCATGGTGAGCTGCTCGAGGGCCAGGAGGAGTTCGGCACGGTTGGAGAGGAGCAGGTCGACATCGGGACCGGAGAAGCGCACGGAAACATCCGGCGTTTCGAAGTCGTCCTCGCGGGGGGAAGCGTCCTGAATCTCGTAGTCCAGCTCGATGCCGGCATCTTCGAGCGTGGTTTGCAGAAAGCCATCGATGCGCAAACCGATGGTCGCCACGGAGTATTTGCGGTCAGTCAATTGTTATTTCCTGCCGTTCTTTTTGGGTGGAGCCACGCTCGACGCGGCGTCATCGGCCATCGCCGTTTTATTGAAGAACCATTGCAGCCCGATCCCGACCAGATTACTGGTCAAGTAGTATAACACCAGGCCACTGGGGAGATTGTAGAAGAGGAAGCCGAACATGAGCGGCATGAACATCATCATGCGCTGCTGGTTGGGATCGACGCCGGTAGCCTGTGGGGTCATCTTCTGCATGAAGAACTGGCTGCCGATCATGATGAGGGGGAGGATGTGGATGGCGGCCTGTTCGGGCTGGGAAAGATCGTGGACCCACATCCAGCTCGCGCCGCGCATTTCGACGCTGACGACAAAGACCTTGTAGAACGCGAAGAAGAAGGGAAGCTGGATGACCATGGGGAGGCAGCCGCCCATGGGGTTGACGCCGTGCTTCTTATAGAGGTCCATGACCTCCTGGTTCTGGTCGGCTTTGCGGGGGTCGCGGAGGGAGACGTTTTTGTATTTGGCGTTGATGGCGTCGATTTGCGGCTTGAGGGCCTGCATTTTGCGCATCGACTTCATATTGCCGAGGCGGAGGGGGAAGAGGGCGAAGTTGAGCGCGATGGTGACGACGACGATGGCCCAGCCGTAGTTGTGGATGAAGCCATCGTTGACCCAGTTGACGATCAGGAACAGCGGCTTGGCCAGGATGGACATCCAGCCGAAATCCACCACCTCCACCAGCTTCGGGTTGACCCGGCGCAACTGGTCCAGGTCCTTGGGGCCCACGAAGATTTCGAAGCGGTTGGCGTCGCCGTCGCTCACCGCCACGCCGCTGTAAAACTCCGGCGTCTTGTTGAGCGCCGTCGGCACGTGGTCGCCGAACGAGATCTGCCGCATGCCGCTGTTGCCCTCGGCCAGGAACACCCCGGCGAAGTAGTTGTCCGCCACCCCGCCGAAGGCGAACTGCCCGCCGGCGGAGACCGGCGCCTTGGACGCCGCCTTGGCGGTCTCCTCGGTGAGTTTGTTGGCCGCCGAGTCGAAGTACATCGTGCGCTGGTTGGCGCTGGCCGCCGCCACCGTGAAATCGCCGAATCCGCCGCGCCATTGCAGCA
>JBBIQR010000269.1:0-6608 GCA_037442245.1 Candidatus Solibacter sp.
ATGCTGGCCTTCTTCGACATCTTCAACCACCGCATGGTTTCCTTCTTCTACCAGGCGTGGGAGAGGAATCACTTCACGGCGGCCTACGAGCGCGACCGCGACGACCCCGTCACCCGCTCCATGTTCGCCCTCGTCGGCTACGGCACCCCCGGCTTGCGCCGCCGCCAGCCGGTCGAGGACGAGGCCTTCATCTACTACTCCGGCCTCTTCGGACTCACCCCCAAGTCCGCCGTCGCGATGGAAGCCATCCTCTCGGACTATTTCGATGTCCCCGCGGAAGTGGTCCCCTTCGTCGGCGTCTGGCGCAGCCTCGCCGAGCCCGATCAGTGCATGTTCGGCTCGGAGGTACCCCAGTCCACGATGCTCGGCTTCGGCGCCGTCGTCGGAGACGAGGTCTGGGACCAGCAGTCCCGCGTGCGCCTGCGGCTCGGTCCCCTCACCGCCGAACAGTACCGCGGATTCCTTCCCAACGGCGCATCCTGGCCCGAACTGCGCGCCCTGGTGCGCAGCTTCCGCGGCGACGACCTGGAATTTGAAGTGCAGCTCATTCTGCGGCGCGAAGACGTGCCCCTGATGGAGCTGCGCAATCCGTCGGACAATGGTCTGTGCCTGGGCTGGCACACATGGTTGAAATCGCACGACACGTTCGATCGTGACCCGGGCGACACAATTCTATTGATTGGAGAGAGCTAAAACATGGCGACCAATTTGCGTGCCATCATCGGCAAGCTGAATCACTCGGCGCGAGGCGCTTTGGAAGGCGCGGCGGGCTTGTGCCTCTCGCGCACTCACTACGACGTCGAAATCGAGCACTTCCTCATGAAGCTGCTGGATTCCCCCGGCGGCGACTTCGCGTTCATCCTCCGCCATTTCGGCGTCGATAAGTCCCGCCTCGCCGCCGAACTCACGCGCAGCCTCGACAAACTCAAGTCGGGCAACGCGCGCACCCCGGCCATCAGCCCCTCCGTCCTCGATATGCTGCGCGAGGCCTGGGTGGTCGGCTCCCTCGATTTCGCCGGCGGCTCCATCCGCACCGGCTACGCCATCCTCGCGCTGGCCTCCGTCGAGAGCCTGTCCCGCATCGTCCGCGACGTCAGCAAGGAGTTCCAGAAGATCGAGCCCGAGGCGCTGCGCAAGGATTTCGCCGCCATCGTCGAACAGTCCGAGGAAGAAGCCGAGGCCGCCGCGGCAGCCGCCGCCGAAGCCTCCGAGGGCGGCCAGAAGGCGCGCCCCGGCAGCAAGACCCCGCACCTCGATCAGTACACCGTCAACCTCACCGAAAACGCCAAAAAGGGCAAGATCGATCCCGTCCTCGGCCGCGATTTCGAAATCCGCCAGGTGGTCGATATCCTCACCCGCCGCCGCCAGAACAACCCCATCCTGGTCGGCGAAGCCGGCGTCGGCAAGACCGCCGTCGTCGAAGGCTTCGCGCTGCGCATCGCGCAGGGCGACGTCCCCGAACCGCTGCGCAAAGTCACGCTCCATACCCTCGACCTCGCGCTCCTCCAGGCCGGCGCCGGCGTCAAGGGCGAGTTCGAAAATCGCCTCAAGGGCCTGATCAACGAGGTCAAGTCGTCCCCCACTCCGATCATCCTCTTCATCGACGAGGCCCACACCATGATCGGAGCCGGTGGCGCCGAAGGCCAGGGCGACGCCGCCAACCTGCTCAAGCCCGCGCTCGCCCGCGGCGAACTCCGCACCGTGGCCGCCACCACCTGGAGCGAGTACAAAAAGTACTTCGAAAAGGACCCCGCGCTCGCCCGCCGCTTCCAGTTGGTCAAAGTGGAAGAACCCAGCGAGGTCAAGTGCAACCTCATGCTGCGCGGCCTCATCCCGGTGCTCGAAAAGCATCACAACGTGCGCGTCCTCGACGAGGGCCTCTCCGCCGCCGTCAAACTCTCCCACCGCTACCTCCCCGACCGCCAGTTGCCGGATAAGGCCGTCAGCGTCCTCGATACCGCCTGCGCCCGCCTCGCTCTCGGGCAGAACACCACGCCGCCGGCCATCGAAGACTGCCTCCGCACCCTCGACGATCTCGCCGTGCAGTCCCGCGTCCTCGAGCGCGAAGCCGCCCTCGGCGCCGATCACAGCGAGCGGCTCAACGCGATCGCCGCAACCCGCGCCGCCACCGAGGAGCGCCTCGCCAAACTCAAGGAGCGCCACGAGAAGGAACTCGGCCTCGTCAACCAGATCCGCGAAGTCCGCGCCGCCATCGAGCAGGCGCACGAAGCCGGCGCCGCCCAGGGCGCCGATGAACTGCGCGCCAAACTGGCCGGCCTCAACACCGAACTGGAAGCCCTCCAGGGCGAGACGCCCCTCATCCGCGTCTGCGTCGACGAGCACATCGTCGGCGAAGTCGTCTCCGGCTGGACCGGCATCCCCATCGGCAAGATGGTGAAGAACGAGGTCGAAATCGTGCTCAAGCTCGAAGAGCACCTGGGACGCCGCGTCATCGGCCAGGATCACGCCCTCGGCGTCATCGCCCAGCGCATCCGCACCTCGCGCGCCGGTATGGACGATCCCGTCAAGCCCGTCGGCACCTTCCTGCTCGTCGGACCCAGCGGCGTCGGCAAAACCGAAACCGCCCTCGCCCTCTCCGACCTGCTCTACGGCGGCGAAAACAACGTCATCACCATCAACATGTCGGAGTTCCAGGAAGCCCACACCGTCTCCACCCTGAAGGGCTCGCCTCCCGGATACGTCGGCTACGGCGAAGGCGGCGTGCTCACCGAAGCCGTCCGCCGCCGGCCCTACTCCGTCGTCCTCCTCGATGAAGTCGAGAAGGCCCACCCCGACGTCCTCGAACTCTTCTTCCAGGTCTTCGACAAAGGCGTCATGGAGGATGGCGAAGGCCGCCAGATCGACTTCAAGAACACCATCATCATCCTCACCTCCAACGCCGGCACCGATACCATGGCCAAGCTCACCGCGGACCCCGAAACGGCGCCCGCGCCCTCCGGCCTGGTCAAGGCCCTCAAGCCCGAACTCGACAAGATCTTCAAGCCCGCGTTCCTCGGACGCCTCGTCATTTCGCCGTATTACCCCATCCGCGACGAGGCCATGAAGAAGATCATCGTGCTCAAACTCGGCAAGATCCAGCGCCGCTTGCAGGAGACCCATAAACTCGCCCTCACCTACGATCAGGCTCTCGTCGACGAAGTCGCCAAACGCTGCACCGAGGTCGAAAGCGGCGCGCGCAACGTCGATAACATCCTGACCAACACGCTGCTCCCCGACGTCTCGCGCCAGTTGCTCACCGCGTTCGCCGAAGGCACGCGCCCCTCGGCCATCCACGTCAAGATCGGCGAAGACGGCGGCTTCCACTACGAGTCGGCCGGTCAGGCGGCGGCGGGACAGGCCAGCTAGTTACACGTTCAAGGGCGCCGCGCACCCCGCGGCGCCCGAGGAGGCACCTTGGCGGATCCGAAGATCGATTATTCGCAGAAGAAACGGATGCTCAGCATCAAGGCGTCCGACCCCAGCCTGCTGCTCGAAAAACTCGCCGGCACGGAGGCGGTCTCGCAACCGTTCGAGTTCAAACTCAATCTCCTCTCCCCGCTCGATTCCGTCGATCTGAAAGCCATGCTGCGCACCCCCGCCACCGTCAGCCTCTACCTCCCCGACGGCAGCGAACGCTACTTCAACGGCCACTTCCGCACCGTGGCGCAGTCGCGCGAAGGCGAGGGCGAGGAAACCGGGCGCGAGACCATGGGCGTCAGCAATCCCGCCCGCGAACTCACCGTCTATCAGGGCATCCTCGTGCCCAAGTTCTGGTTCCTCACCCTCGATTTCAACTGCCGCATCTTCCAGAACAAGACCGTCCCCGATATCGTCGAAAAGGTCCTCCAGGAAAACGGCGTCACCGATTTCCAATTCCGCGCTCCCCTGCGCGACACCGGCCGCTACCCCGAGCGCGACTACTGCGTGCAGTACCGCAAAAGCAGCTCCAATTTCATCTCCCGCCTGCTCGAAGAGGAGGGCATCTTCTACTTCTTCGAACATACCGAGAGCAAGCACAAGATGGTCTTCGCGGATAACAGCGGCATCCTCTCCTTCTGCCCCAAACAGAACTCCGCCATCTACGCCTACGGCCAGGACGGCTGGGTCAGTAACGGCGAGGAGGGGATCATCAACCTCGAACGCGTCGAAGCCGCCCACACCGGCAAAAGCGTCCTCACCGATTACTTCTTCGAAAAACCCAGCCTCAACCTCAAGACCAGCCTCTCCGGCGAGCACGAGGAGGCATTCGACTACCCCGGCAAATACTCCGTCATCAAGGAAGGCGAGCGCTACACCCGCGTCCGCCTCGAGGAGCGCGAGGCCAACCAGTACCAGGTCAACGGCGCCAGCCGCTGCCGCGCCTTCCGCCCCGGCACCAACTTCAAACTCAAGGGCCACTACCGCAAGGACACCAACCAGGATTACTTCCTCACCTCCGTCACTCACGATGTCGTCGACGCCACCTATCGCCAGGACGGCGACGAATCCCACCACTACGCGAACACCTTCCGCACCATCCCCAAGTCCGTCCCCTACCGCCCGCCGCGTATCGCCCGCAGGCCCTTCGTGCAGGGACCGCAACCCGCCGTCGTCGTCGGCAAAGAGGGCGAAGAGATCTGGGTCGATAAGTACGGCCGCGTCAAAGTGCAGTTCTTCTGGGACCGCGAAGGCCAGAAGAACGAGAACAGCTCCTGCTGGGCGCGCGTCTCCCAAATCTGGGCCGGCAAAAACTGGGGCTGGATCACCATCCCGCGCATCGGCCAGGAGGTCCTCGTCGACTTCCTCGAAGGCGACCCCGACCGCCCCATCATCACCGGGCGCGTCTACAACGCCGACCAGATGCCGCCCTACGATCTCCCCGCCAACCAGACCCAGTCCGGCATCAAGACCCGCAGCAGCAAGGGCGGCGGCACCGAAAACTTCAACGAGATCCGCTTCGAAGACAAGAAGGGCAGCGAGATGATCACGGTCCATGCCGAAAAGGACATGGATACCACCGTCGAGCACGACGATTCCCAGCACATCCAGCACAACCGCACCATCAAGGTGGACGGCACCCACACCGAGACTATCGTCGGCGACACCACCATCACCATCACCCAGGGCAACCACTCGACGACCGTCCAACAGGGCAACCAGTCCACCGAAATCAAGATGGGCGACCAGTCCACCATGCTCGACATGGGCAACCAGTCGATCGAACTGAAAATGGGCAACCAGAGCACCAAGCTCGATCTCGGCGCGGCCACTACTGAGGCCCTCCAGTCCATTACCCTCAAGGTCGGAGAAAGCAAGATCGTCGTCGACCAGATGGGAGTCACCATCGAGGGGATGATAATCAAAATAACCGGCCAAGTCATGACCCAGGTCGAAGGCGACGCCATCCTGATCGCCAAGGGCGGCATCACCATGATCAACTGATATGACCACCAAAGAAATTGCCGATGCCGCGAATCTCTCCGCCGGCGCCTACCAACTGCTCCGCGAGGATTCGACCTCGGCCGCCTATCTCGACGCCCTTGAAAAACAGCCTCTGTTAGAGGACGCCGTGAGCTTTCTCACCCACAAGATGGACACGCGCAAAGGCGTGACCTGGGCGCTCGCGTGCATCCGCGAGTTGCAGGACCCCGCCCTCGCCGGCCAGAAGAACCCCTCCATGGACGCCGCCGAAAACTGGCTGAAGGCCCCCGCCGACCCCGCCCGCTGGGCCGCCAACGATGCCGCCGAAAAGTCCCCGCGCACCACACCCGCCGATCTCGTCGCCCGCGGCATCTTTTTCAGCGGCGGCAGCATCGTCGGCCCCCAATCGCCGCCCGTCGAACCCGCGCCGTTCATGGCGCAGAAATTCATCGCAGGCGCGGTCCGCGTGACCATCGTCACCTTTGAGCCGCAAAAGAGCGCCGAGCGCTATCAGCGCGCGCTCGCCATCGGGCGGCAGATCGACGCCGGCAAACCCGTGACCCCCGCCGCACCCGTGAAATAGCATCCATCGCTTTTACACAACTTAACTCCGCGCCTTGGCCATTTCGCCCCGCGCCTGCGTCATTCCTGGTAGAAGCACAAACCCCAAAGGAGAACGCAGGCCTCATGAAACGCAAAGGAACGCACTCTTTTCACCCCTCGCCCATCGCCATCCCTCAACCGGAACATCCCCAACCCGCCGCCCGCGATATCGCCGCACTCGCCTATCGCTTCTGGCAGGAGCGCGGCTGCCCCGAAGGCTCTCCCGAAATCGACTGGCTGCGCGCCGAACGCCAACTCACGTCGCCGCGCGGGCCCGCCCGATTGATGGTCGCGTAGCGTCCGCGCCCATCGTTGCCCGCGGGCGCCTTTCCCCATCGCCCGCGGGCTTTCCCTTCACCGTCCCGCCAACTCCACCACCGCCACCGCGAACCCCGCCAGCCGCACCGTCTCGCTCTCCAGTTTCCTCGACGCCGCCGGCTGGAATCCCGTGCTCTCGTCCACATACCGCATCGTCGCCCCGGCCGCCTGCGGCAGCGTGATCTCCGCCGGACGGTTGCGCCGGTTCACCAGCAGCACGCGCCGCTCTCCCCCGCGCGCCACGAAGCCCTGCGCGTACACCACCCCGCCCGGCTGCGACGTGCGCA
>JBBIQR010000270.1:0-6599 GCA_037442245.1 Candidatus Solibacter sp.
GACTGGGCGCGCACGCGGCGTTCGCGCGCATGCCGCGGTGGACGCGGCTGCTGCGCGCGTCGCCGCGCCACTGGACGTACGCCGCGGCGGCCGAAGCCGTCTTCCGCGTGCCAGAACTGCTGCGGGGCGGGGATGGAGGTTCGTGGCGCGCGCTGGTGCGGGACGTGGCATGGAATTACGAACACTTTCTGGTGGGAACACGCTCATGAGTCCATCGCCTCTGGTTACCGTCGTGGTGCTGAGCTACAACCGGCTGTCCGAGTTGGAGCGCTGCCTGGAGTCCATCCGCGCGCAGGATTATCCGCGGGTCGAGACCATCGTGGTGGACAACCACTCCGAGGACGACGTGGCCGGGCTGGCGCGGCGCTTCGGGGATGCGGTGCGGCTGATCGAACTGCCGGAGAACCTGGGGCCGTGCGCGGCGCGCAACGCGGGGATTCGGGCGGCGGGCGGGGAGATCCTGATCACGCTCGATAACGACGTGCGGTTCGCGTCGCCCGGCGAGATTTCCGGCGTGGTGGAAGCGTTCGCGGCGCATCCCGGTTATCACGTGCTGGCTTTCCGCATCTGCGATGCCGGCAGCGGCAGGCTGCGGGTGAGGGAGTGGTGCCATCCGCGCGACTGGCGCCGCTACCAACTCGCGGAGTTCGAGACCAGTTTCTTCGGGGAAGGCGCCAGCGCGTACCGGCGCGAGGTGTTCGAGCAGGCGGGGTTGTATTGGGAGCGGCTGTTCATCGGGTGCGAGGGGTGGGATCTGGGGCTGCGCATTCTCGGCAGCGGATACCGCATCCTGTACTGCCCGTCGGTGTGCGTGCTGCACTCGATGTCGCCGGAGACGCGGGCGGCGGAGCGTCCGTTCTACTTCTACACGCGCAACTACATCTGGATCGCGTACAAGGATTACCGGTTCTTCGCGGGCGTGCGGTATCTGGTACCGAAGCTGCTCATGATGGCGCTGTTCAGTTTGAGAGCGGGGCGGGTGCGGGCGTTTTTGCGGGGCGTCTGGCACGGGGTGCGGGCGCTGCCCTCGATTGCGCCGCGGACCCCGATGGACGCGGCGGCGTCGCGCCGGCTGGCGCGGCTGGAGAGCACGCGGCCGAATGCCTGGCGGCGCCTGCAGCGGCACTCTGCGGGGTCGCAGCTATGAGAGTTCTCCATGTGGAGGTCGGGGGATCTTACGGCGGTTCGCTACGCGCTTTAGAGACCTACCTGCGG
Source organism: Candidatus Solibacter sp. (assembly GCA_037442245.1). Taxonomy (GTDB): domain Bacteria; phylum Acidobacteriota; class Terriglobia; order Bryobacterales; family Bryobacteraceae; genus Solibacter. Next base: position 1,216 of record JBBIQR010000270.1, read on the forward strand.
TATTGCGACCGTTCCGCGATGGAACACGCCGTCCTGCTCTACTACCCCACGCCGGGTGCTGAGCGGCTGGCGGAACTGGTTGAGGTTCGCACTCTGTTTGACCACACTCCACGGCGGATTCGGGAGGATGTACCGGGCTCCTTGCGAATGCGGTTGGGCCGTTCCGCCCTGATGGGATACATACGGCCGTGGCGCCAACTCTGGGGGCAGATACCATCCCTGGCGGCTCTGGGCCGCGCCTTTTCGGGTGTGGATCCCGACCTGGTACACGTGAACAATACTTTCCCGTACCAGGCGGCGACGATGCTGGCGGCAAGGGTGGCTCGCATCCCGGTGTTGGCCCATGTTCGCAACCCGGTGGAAGCAACCGCCTTCAATCGCCGCCTGGCGCGTCTGGCGCGCTCTTTGGTCGCGGTGAATCGCGGACTCGCGTGTGAGATCGCAGGCTGGCGGCCGGCAGTGCCTGTCCACACTTGCCACGACGGCAGCGAAACGCCGGCGGTGGATGCGGGAGCGAGCGAAGAACTGCGCCGCGACTTCATCGGTAGCGGCGCCATCCTGGCCGGTTCCCTGGGGCGACTTGACGCGCAGAAGGGTTATGAGGGCCTTATCGAGGCGGCGCGCCTGGTCTGCGCGGCGCATCCCGGGGTGCGCTTCGCGATCGCCGGCGAGGGCCCCCTGCGCAATCGCCTTCAGGCACGAATCGAAAGCCTCGGGCTGGCGGCGAAGGTTCGATTGTGCGGTTTTCGGGCGGACCCGGCGAATTTCCTCGCGGCCCTGGACCTGTTCGTGTGTTCGTCGGTCTACGAGGGCGGCCCGCTGGTGCTGGCCGAGGCGATGGCCTTGCGCAAGCCGGTGGTCAGCACCGCAGTCGGATTTGTCTCCGAACTGGTGCAGGACCCGGCCGCCGGCGTGGTGGTCCCTTGCGGAGATACGCGGGCCATGGCTGCCGCGATTCTCGGCCTTCTCGATCCCCCGGCGGACCGCGCCTGTGGGCTGGAGCGGGCCAGATTGGCGGCGTTGCGTTTATGCGATCCCGTCGCGGCGGCGCGGCGGCTGGATGAGTGCTTTTGTGAAAGCGTCAGGATGCGGCCGGCGGCGGGGAGGATTCGGACTCATGCTGCGTAACATCCTCGCCGGTTGGATCGGGCTCGCGGTTGTCGGCGTCACCACCCTGATCATGACGCCGGCGCTTATTTTTGGTTTGGGGGAATTCCACTACGGCATGTGGATCCTGGCAGCGTCGATCACCGAATCCTATGGGCTGTTCGATCTTGGTATGCGGTGGACCGTCTTCCGATTCGTTTCGCGCTTTAAAGGCGCCTGCGATCGCGAGGCCCTGAATGAAACCTTCGCCGCGGGCTTCGCAGGAACCTGTGCAATCGGCGTGGTCCTCATCGTCGTGACTCTGGCGCTCACGACGGTCGTGCCCGATTTCTTCCACGCTCCCGCGGCGGAGCGCGCCACATTCCGCCGCGTTCTCGCCTTGCTCGGCGCCGGTGCGGCTCTAATGATCGTGGTGCAGTTCCTGGGCGCGTACCTGCGCGGCCTGCAACGTTTCGATCTCGACAGCGCCGGTCTCAGCGGCTCCTCGATCCTCCGCGCCGTGGTGTTGATTGGCGTTTTGCGCACTGGTCATGGAGTGCTCGGGGCCGCGGCTGCGAGTCTGGGGGTCGCCGCCGCGACCCTCGTGTTTTACGCGTGGCTGATCCGGCGCGCGGATCCCGGGCTCCAGTTCGGCCGGCCGGGCCGCATTTGGCGCCGGGCCCGCGAACTGATGAGCTACAGTGTGTACATCTGTATCAATACCGGCGGAGAATACCTGCGCTACTCCGTCGGTGAGATCGTGGTTGGCCGGACCCTTGGCCTGGGCACCGTGGCTCCGTTCAGCATCGCGACCAGGCTGGTCGCGTACATGCGGATGGGGCTGCAGTCGGCCGGCGGGCCGGTGATGACCTCGATGAGCGAGTCCGATGGCGCCCGGCGGCAAGACCAGTTTGCCGGTCTACTGCTCCGCAGCACGCGCGGCATGGCGCTCCTGAGCCTCTGCGTGGCGGCGATCCTGATTTTGGACGGCAAGCAGTTGATCCGTTGCTGGGTGGGCGACCGGTTCCTGGTCTGTTATCCCGCGCTGGTGATCCTGACGGCCGGCTACCTGGTCCTCTTTATCATCGAACCGTGCCGCCTGCTGGTGTTCGCTCAGGGCCGATACCATCGCGTGCTCTCCTGTTGTTCGCTGTTGGAAGGGGTGGCAGGGGTCGCACTGGGCGTAGTTTTGGGCCGTATTCACGGGATCGGCGGGGTCGCGCTCGGCGTGATCCTCCCCGCGGTGGTCCTACGCGGCGCGATTCAGCCACGGTACGCCTTGTCCTCATGCAAGGTGTCATGGGGCGGCTATATTCGAAAGGGACTGCTCCCTCCGTTAGCGGCAGCCGCGACGTTCGCGGCCATTTCTCTCGCGGCGGGCGCCCCGTTTGAGTCTCCCTCACGCGCTGCTCTGGCGGGTACGCTGGCGTGGCAACTGCCCTTGTTCGGCGCCCTGGCCTGGGGCATTGCGCTATCCAGAAGCGAACGGCGCGCCTGTTTGCAGGTCTGCCGGTTGGTCCGTGCTGGTGAACCCGAGGCAGCTTCCCTCGGGAAGGGCCACGTTCACGCCGTTTAGGGATCGTACCTATGCTGCTCTACTACCTTCTGATTCTGGTCATGCCGCTGGAGAGGCATCCTCTCTGGGCGAGCATGATCGGCGGTTTGACTGTGGTCAAGATGCTCGGGGCGGCCTGTCTTGTCTATGCGCTGGCGTACTGCATCCTGCGCTCCCGCCGGCCGGACATTGTGGGCACGTGGCCGGGCCGCCTGATGTTGGCATTCGTGCCCATACCGATTCTTGGCTATCTCCGCACCGGCCGGCTGGAAAGCTGGGAGTTGAGTCCAGCCGCGAGCGTGATTTCCTTCCTGATGCTGTATTTCGCCACCCTGGTTCTGGTGGATACGCGGGAGAAGCTGAGGCGATGCCTCCTTTGTGCCATCGGCGCGGTCGGGTTCGCGTCGCTGTACGTCATGCGCGACTGGCAGAAGTATCATGACCTCTACTCCAACTACCGGGCTTCGGGGGCGGTGGGCGATCCGAACTACTTTGCGCTGACCGCCATGTTCGCCATTCCTCTGGGAGTGTACCTGGCATTCGAACGCAACTCGTGGACACAACGGATCTTCTGCCTCGGTTGCGCGGTGAGTACCGTGTGCGGAGTCGGACTCGGCGCCTCGCGTGGCGCGATCCTTGGGATGAGCGCTCTGTTCCTGATGATCGCCATGCGATCCCGCCACCGGTTGCGCTATGCCGCCCTGGCTATGGTGCTGCTTCTTCCGCCGAACCTGTTGCTTACGAACTCGCCCCTAAAGCGCCTGCTCGTACCTTCCGACAGGGACGTCGTTAACGTGACGGAACGGACCACGGTTTGGAAGGCCTCGCTGCGCATGGTGCAGGCTCACCCGTTAATTGGCGTCGGGGCAGGCATGTTCAAAACCTCGGTGGTCGATTTCGAGGGCCCGGTGGAAGTCCCGGTTCAGTCCATCGCGCACAACACGCTGCTGGAGATCGCGGCGGAGATGGGTCTCCCTGCGTTGGCGCTGTATCTGGCGATGTACGTTTCCGCTTTTCTGCTGCTGCAGAGGGTCCGGCGGCGCTGCGGCGGCGAAGGTCTGTTGGGACGCGCGGCGCTCGCGATTCAGGCGGGGCTGATGGGCGCCGGCGTTTGCGGGCTTTTCGTTTCCGCGGAGTACGAGAAGGCACCCTGGTTTTATCTATGTCTGGCGATTGCCGTGGCCGGTCTCGCAAAGCACCGGCGGCGCCGAAACCGTAAACCGGCGGCGGGTGAAGACGCCGACTCGACCGAACTGGTTGCTTCGCCCATGGAGACTCGATGATCCCGGCCACCTTCCTAAGAAAGGTCCGCCTGCTCTGCCTCCGGCTCCTGCACGAAGGGCCGGTTCCCACGCTCCGCTACATCATGGATTCGTGCCGTTCTGGGCAACAGCGGGTCCTCCGCCTGGACGGCGCCGCAAACCTTCCCGCGGCGGAGCCGTCAGCCGGCGAAGCGATCGGGGGAATAGAGCAGCTACGCCGCCTGCGGGAGCGGGGTTTACCGGCGACGTTCTTTCGCGACGAGGTTGCCGGGTCCACGCAGTGCTTCGTGCTGCTGTCCGGCGGCGAGTTGGCCGGAGTCATTTGGGTCTTCGACAAAGATTCCCCGAGCCACTTCCTGGACCTCGGGGCGGGCGACGCCGAATTGGGCGGCGCGTTTGTCCTGCCCCGATTCCGCGGACGCGGGTATTTCGCCCTCCTGATCGCCGCGGCCTGCCGTTCTCTGTCTGGGCGAGGTTATGACACCTTTTACGCAGTCGTGGATGAGCGCAACCAGCCTTCGCTGCGCGCGTTCGACCGCTGTGGCTTCGGCTGGATCGGCGGCCTGTCCCGTCCAATGGCTAATCTTTTTGCGCGAAGGTACCGCGGTCCCGGCTCGCCGTCCGCCCGCGCCGGGAATCAGCCGGAGGCTTCGGCCGGTTCAAAACGCGCCTGCGTCCACCATCTTCCGTTGCGGCAACTGGACGCCGGGGCACGGGAGGCCTGGTCTTGCCTGCTGGCTTCGTCGCCCGGCGCGCACTATCAGCAAAGCCTCGCGTTTGCGGGGCTGAAGGCCGGTCTCGGCTGGGATGCGGAGTTGTTCTGGATCGAGGAGCAGGGCCGCTTTGCCGCTGGAGCGGCGGTGTTGCGCAAGCCTCTGGGCATCTTGCCGCTGGCAGTCGCCGCCATCCCCGGAGGCCCTTTGCTGCTGCCCGGCCATGAGCATCTCCTGGAGCCGCTGCTTACCGGGATCCGCGGCGTATGCCGGGCGAATCGGGTGATCTTCTGCCGGATGGACAGCCGTGGCCCCACGTCCTCCCGGCCCGCGCCCGAATTCCTACGCACGTCACCACAGACGTGGTCCTACTGGAATCTGCCGAGAACGATCATGACCATCGACATCCGGGGGGATCTTGCGAGCCTGATCGCACGCATGCACAAGGAGTGCCGCCGCTCCTACCGCAACAGCGCCAAGACGGGTCTTCTCGTCTATGAGGGCGGGCCTAGCCGCATGAGTGAACTGTCGCGGCTCATGTCGGTGATGTCGCGCCGCAAGGGCATCCGCGTGCGCGGCCAAGAGTACTTCAACCGCCTTGGCGTCTCCGGCGCCCCTATCGGCCTCACCCTGGCGGAACACCAGGGGCAGGTCATCGGCGCGGCGCTGGCGGCGGCCGCGGGGCGAACCGCGTACCTTCTGTATGCCGCGTTCGACTACAACCGGCGGGAGCCGGGCCCGAATGTCGCACTGCAGGTAGAAGCCATA
>JBBIQR010000271.1:0-6585 GCA_037442245.1 Candidatus Solibacter sp.
CTACGGTGGGCTAGGCTATGGCCAGATGAACGCCGGCGGCTTCGGCTTCTCCCCGTACGCTCAGCCGCTGAACACAAGCCCGCTGAACTCGGCCACGCCCAATACCGGATCGGATCTGACCGGCAGCTATCTCGGCTCCGGCAAGAACGGGCAGGGCTCAGGCCAGCAGATGCCTCACATCATCCCCAACCCGTTCGACAACACGATCCTGATTCAGGCTACGCAATCGCAGTACGACCAGATCCTGAGCCTGCTGCGGCAGCTCGATATCCCGCCGCGCCAGGTTCTGATCGAAGCCAAGATTTACGAAGTGGACTTGACCGGCGCGTTTTCCGCGGGTGTGAACGCCTACCTGGAAAAGAAAGATTCGCAGGGCGCCGGAGCGCGGATCCTCAACGCCACCAGCGGAGTGGCCGGAGTCACGCTCAATACCGGGGCACTGGTGCTGAAAAGCCACGAACTGCTGGCCGCCGTCACCGCACAGGAAAACCAGAGTCACACGCGGGTCATCTCCGCGCCCAGCATCCTGGCCACGGACAGCATCCCGGCCTCGCTCAATGTGGGCGACGAAGTTCCTGTGCTGACGTCGCAAGCCGTCTCCGGGGTGCAATCCGGCGGCAGCAGCCAGTTCACCAACACCGTCAGCAGCCGCAGCAGCGGCGTCACGCTGGCGATCACGGCGCGCATCAACTCCAGCGGCATCGTCACCCTGATGATCAACCAGAACGTGAGTTCGCCCCAGGCGCCGGCGGCGGGCGGGATTCAGTCGCCCTCCTTCCAGAACCGCTCCTTCCAGACGCAACTCACCGTGCAGGACGGCGACACCGTGGCCATCGGCGGCATCATCACCGAAAGCGATCTGCGCAGCACGGGCGGCGTGCCCTTCCTCGACCGGATACCAGGGTTGGGCGCCGTGTTCGGGTCGAAGAGCATCACCAAGCAGCGCACCGAACTGGTGGTCTTCCTCACGCCGCGCGTGGTTTACGACTCGACGCAGCTCGTAGATGCCAGCGACGAGGTCAAGGCCGGGATGCGGCGCATCCAGAAACTGGCCAAGGACGACCAGTAAGCCCGGCGGGGCGCTCCGCGCGCGGCCCTACATCAGGGTCAGGGGATCGACATCGATCACCAGCGCGGTGGCGCCCCACTTCTGTTTCAGAGCGTAGTTGCGGACTGTTTGCAGCAGCTCGTTGAGCGCCTTGCGGCTCGCCGCCTTCACCAGGAACTGGTAGCGGTATTCGTTCTTCAGCCGCGGCACCGGCGCCTCCGCCGGACCCATGATGCGCAGCTTCTCCGGCGGCGGCGTCAGCAGCATGCCGAGTTCCCCGCTCATGCGCATCGCCGCCTCTTTCTTCTCCGCCCGCACCAGCACGTTGGCCATGGCGCTGAACGGCGGGTACAACATCATGCGCCGGAAGTGCAGCTCCTTATCGTAGAACGCCGCATAATCCTGCGCGGCGGCGAGCCGGACGGCGTAATGGTCCGGATTGATGGTCTGCACCAGCACGGTTCCAGGGATGGCGCCGCGCCCGGCGCGCCCCGCCACTTGAGTGAGCAATTGGAAAGTGCGCTCCGCCGCCCGAAAATCCGGCATCCCCAGACCGATGTCGGCGCTCACCACCCCGACCAGCGTCACGTTCGGAATATCGTGGCCCTTGGCGATCATCTGGGTGCCCACCAGGATGTCGTAGTTGCCCTCGCGGAAATCCTGCAGGATGCTCTCGTACTGCCGCTTGCCGGTGGCCGTATCGCGGTCGAGGCGCGCGATGCGCGCCGCCGGAAAGGCGCGGTGCAACTCTTCCTCCACGCGCTCGCTGCCCAGCCCGAGAAAGTAGATCTTGTCGCTCTGGCACTTGGGGCACGCGGAGGGTACTTTCTCGGCGTACCCGCAGTAGTGGCAAAGCAGGCGGCGATCGCGCTTGTGGTAGGTAAGCGTGAGCGAGCAGTTGATGCACTGCACCCGCTCGCCGCAGGCGCGGCAGGCGACGAACGCGGAGAAGCCGCGGCGGTTGAGCATCACGATAGTCTGTTCGCCGCTATCGACGCGCGCCGCCAAAGCCTCCATCAGGGCGCGGGAGAAGGTGTCCTGCTTGCGCGTCTCCAGAAACTCCTGCCGCATGTCGATCAACTCCACCGCCGGCAGCGGACGCGCTTCGATCCGTCCGGGAAGTTCGAGCAGCGTGTACTTGCCTTTTTCGGTGTTGTAGCGGCTCTCCAGGCTGGGAGTGGCGGATCCCAGCACCACGCAGGCGCCGGCGCCCTGCGCGCGCACGATGGCCACGTCGCGCCCGTTGTAGCGCGGCGTCTCCTCCTGCTTGTAGCTGCCGTCGTGCTCTTCATCCACCACGATCAGCCCGAGATTGCGCACCGGCGCAAAGACTCCGCTGCGCGTCCCCACCACCACGCTGGCTTCGCCGGACTGAATGCGCCGCCACTGCCCGGTGCGTTCGACATCGGTGAATGCCGAGTGCAGAATCGCCACGCGGTTTCCGAAGCGCGCGAAAAACTGGCCCGCCATTTGAGGGGTGAGCGCAATTTCCGGCACCAGCAGCAGCGCGCCGCGTCCCTGCGCGAGCGCGGTCTCAATCGCCGAAAGATACACCTCGGTCTTGCCGCTGCCGGTCACGCCGTGCAGCAGGAACGTCTGGAAGCGGCGCGCCGCGATCGCGCCCGAGATCGCGTCGAAGGCAGCCTGCTGGGCGGGATTGAGCGTGTGGCGCGCGCGCACCGGCCCGGCGTTCACCTCCGCCGTCTCCGGTTTGAGCGAGACCACGCCCTTGCGCGCCAGCGAGCGCGCCGCGGGACTCGAGTTCTTCACCACGCCCTCCAACTCGCGCAGGTTGTGGGAGCCGGGGTGCAACTCCAGGAACGCGCGCAGTTCGCGCTCCGGCTTGGCAAGCTTGAGATCGGAAGACGGCGGTTTGGATGCAAGTTCCACGCGCAACCGCTCGGACGGAGCGCGCAGTGGATCGCGCTCGGTTTGCACTTCCTCGGCGGCGATGAAGCGCTTGCGCTCCAGCGCGCGAATGGCTTTATCGGCCAGCGGCAGCGCTTTGGCCAGATACGCGGCGGAGAGCGGCCGCCTCTCCAGCATGCGCAGCACCTGGGCCACCGGATCGTCGGGCGCCGAGTCGAGCAGAAGCTGCCGTGCCGCGTCGCGTCCGGCATCGGTCAGGGTCCATACCTTGCCGCGGCGGATCTCGCTGGCCAGGGGCAGCATGCCGCGCAGCACCTCGCCGAGCGGCGCGCAGTAGTAGCCGGCGATCCACCTTCCCAGCGCGAGCAGTTCGCCGCTGAGCACAGGCGCGGAATCGAGCAGCCGCAGGGCATCGCGCGTGGGCACCTCCGGACGGTCATCGTGACAAGTCAGGATCACGCCGGTGAGCTTTCGCGGGCCGAAGGGAACCAGCAGCCGGCAACCCGGCCGCACGCGATGACGCAGTGTCTCCGGCAGCGAATAGGTGAAAGGCTGGTCGAGCGGCACCGGGAGACTGACGTCGCAATAGAGGTACGATCCCTCGGGCATGAACCCTCAGGATAGCGTGCGACGCTGCTGGAGAAAGCGGCGGACGGACGGGTCGCGCTCCAGACCGATCGCGCGATCGTAGGCGCGGCGGGCTTCCTCCGCCGCGCCTGTGCGCGCCAGCAACTCCGCGCGCGCGGCCCAATAGGGCTGATATCCGGCCATGCGCGGATCGGCGGCAAACTCCTCCAGCGCGGCCAGCGCGGCTTCCGCGCCGCAGGCTTCGGCGACGGCCATCGCGCGATTGATGCCGGCCACCGGTGAAGCGGTCAGCGCGACGAGCGCGTCGTAGAGCCGCACCACGTCCGGCCAATTGGAGTCGCCGGTGCGGCGCCGGTATACGTGCGCCGATTGCAACGCGGCCTCGATCTGGTAGCGGCCGGGGCGGCCCATCGCGCCAGCCTCGCGGATCAGCGATTCGGCCTCCCCGATCCTGCGCCAGTCCCACAGGGCGGGATCCTGGCGCGCGAACGGCACATATTCGCCGGCAGCGTCTCGTCGCGCGGCGCGGCGGGCTTCGGCGTGGAGCATCAGGGCGAGGAGTCCGGCCGCCTCCGGTTCTCCCGGCAGCAGTTCGGCCACCAGCCGCGCCAGGAATAGCGCCTCGGCGGTGAGGTCGCGGCGCGCCACATCGGTGCCGGAAGCGTCGCTCCAGCCCTCGGCGTACGCGGCGTACACCGCATCCAGCACCGCGTCGAGCCGCCCGGCGAGTTCCTCGCGCTCCGGTACGCGGAACGGGATGCCGGCGCAGCGGATCTTCTCCTTCGCGCGCACCAGGCGCTTCCCCATGGCTTCGGCGGAGGTCAGGAACGCCGCGGCGATCGCCTTCGCGTCCAGACCGAGCACGGCTTGAAGCATCAGGGGCGCGCGGATGCCGGGGTCGATCGCCGGGTGCGCGCAGGCGAACAGCAGGGCCAGCCGCTGGTCCGGAATCGTCGCGTCCGCGGAGCCGGCGCCCCCGGCGAGAATGTTCAGTTGCGCGGAGGCGAAGGCATCGCGCTCGCGTTTGCGCGTCACGTCGATGGCCTTGCGCCGCGCAACCGTGAACAGCCACGCCTCCGGATTCGCCGGGCACCCGTCCAGCGGCCAGCGCGTCAGAGCCAGTGCAAACGCCTCGGAAAGCGCATCCTCCGCGGCGGCCACGTCGCGCGTGCGCGCCGCGAGCAGAGCGACCAGCTTGCCGTAGCCGCGGCGCGCGACCGCTTCCGCCGTGAGGTGCGCCGGTTCGTTCACGCCGCCGGCCGGTAGCACAGAAACGTCTTCCCGTTGGCGAAGGTGCGCGATCGCGTGAGCGTGAGTGGAAGCGGCGCGGGAAGGCCGGCGAACATGGTCCGGCCGGCGCCGAGCGCGACCGGATCGATCACGAACTGGTATTCGTCGATCAGGCCCGCGGCCGCAAGTTGCGCGACGATGCTGCCGCTGCCCAGGATCGCAATGCCGTCGCCGGGTTCGCTCTTGATGCGGCGCACCCCGGTCAACAGGTCGCCCCGGATCAGGCTGGTGTTGTTCCACGGCGCGCTTTCGAGCGTGCGCGAGAAGACGGTCTTCGTCATGCGATTCATGCCTTCGGCGACCGCCGGACTGTGCCGGCTGGCCTCCGGGCTGGGCCAGTAGCGCGCCATGATTTCGTAAGTGACGCGGCCGAACAGCAATTGTCCGCCGCCGCTCGCGTTGCCGGCGACGAAGGCGCTGTACTCGGGGTCGTCGCTGCCCTGATAGGCCCAGGTGAGGCCGCCGTTGGAGTCGGTAAAGTAACCGTCCAGTGAGACGTGATTGAAGACGATCAGTTGAGGCATGATTCTCCTTGTGTCGTTCGTGTTTGACGGGGCATCACGCCGGGCTGAGAAAATCGCAGAGGTCGCGGGTCAGCATTGTGCCTTCCCACAGCGGCCGTACCTCGACCGTGCCGTGCAGCGCCGTGGGAGAGCGGGAGGCCCAGCCGATCGCGGAGTCGAGGTCCGGCACTTCGATGACGTGAAAGCCGCCGAGTTGCTCCTTGGTGTCCGAATAGGGACCGTCAAGCACCTGCGGTTTGTCGCTCCGCACCCGCACGCTGGTGGCCGATGACGTGGGATGCAGCCCGTAACTGGTCCGCAGCACGCCGGCTTCGTTCATGGCCTGCATGTAGGCGCGGTAGGCGCCGAGCCAGCGCTCCTGTTCGGCGCGGGGAAGTTGCGGCCAGCCGCTTTCCTGCACATAGTCCAACAGCACGTATTTCATTCGGAACCTCCTCTGGGATGCCCGGCGCGATGCGCCGTCACCAGGATGACGCTTCGCCCGTCAGCGATTTGGACAGCCGCCCGAAATTTTCTTCTTTCGGGGAAGTGTAACGTATCAGCCGGTGGCGTGTCGCTCACGCCGCCACACGATGGGCCTTCGATTGCCCATAAGTTGCTATCGCTATGGAAGTTCAGCACCCGCCACGCGCTTCCCGCCGCGGGAAGCGGCTTTTCGACACGCTGGTTGTGGCGTCCTGCCTCGTCTTTGCCGGCGCGATGCAGGCAACCGGAGCGCCGCCGTTTTCGACGTTTCTTCTGGAGAACGCCTCCATCTTCTCGGTGGGACACGGCAGTTCGGGAGACCTGTACCTGTTCGGCGTCCGCCAGACGGGACCGTATTTCGTGTGGCGGATGAACGCCACCGCCACCAAAGTCCTTTCCTCGTTGGACCTCAACGGCACCGGCTGCGACCAGGGCAACGCCATGGCCGTTGACGGCGCGGGCAATCAGTATTTCGCCGGACGCGTGTCGCCCGGTTACGGAGCGAGCTATCCGTGCGTTCTCAAACTCGACGCCGCGGGCCACGTGGTGTATTCGTTCCCCATCGAACACGCGGCCAGGGCGGAGGCGCAAGCCATCGCGATCGATGCCGATGGCAGCGTCGTGGTCACCGGATACGCGTACGAGTTCGGATTCCCTTCGGCCGGAGGCGGGTTCGCGGCTCCGGCGAGCGCGCCGTCCGGCCCGGCGCTCGAGCCCTTCATCGCGCGCATCGATCCCGCGGGAACAAAGCTCATCTCCTCGGCGGTAGGCGTGGGCGGGGCACACGTGGCGATCGGGCCG
>JBBIQR010000272.1:0-6562 GCA_037442245.1 Candidatus Solibacter sp.
CTGCACGACTGCGCCAGCGTCACCGGACGCCCCCCAAACAAATGCGGCTCCCCCAGCCATCGCCCCAACACCGAACCCGCCGGCACCGCCCCCAAATCCAGGTGAAACGCCCGCTGCCCCGCCGCCGCCAGCACCGATTCCGTCGCCCCCGCCGGCATCCCCGCCCGATGCAGCGCGTAGCAATCGCTGCTCACCGGCGCTCCCATCGCCGCCAGCGGCGACGCCAGCCGCCGCACGTCCGCCGCCACCCCACGCACCGTCTCCGCGTCCGCCTCCGGCGCTTCGAAGTAACTCGCCAGCGACACCCGCTGCGCCAGGCTCCACCCGTCGCTCGTCCGCTCCCATGTGTCCTGATACGTCTCCACGTAATCGAATCCCTCGCGCGTCGATAGCGACCGCACCGCCGCCACCGCCTGCTGCCCCGCGAACCGGAACGACGTCAGCGTGCTCCGGTCCCCGTACTGCCGCCGGATCGCCGTCCGCGCCGCCGCGATCTGTTCCTCCGGCACCACGTCGAACGCCACATCGTCCACCCACACCCGCCCCCGCCCGATCGCCGTCACCCCGAATTCCAGAAACAGCGCGTCCGTATCCACATCCGCCACGATCTCGCACGGCGTCCACCCAGCCGGTCGCACCGGACGGTCGTCCATGTTGTCCAGAAATCCCGGCTTCCCGTTCGGCCGCAGCACGTGCACCCACAGTTGCGCCCGATCCTCCGGCGACGCCGCTTCCACCTTCAGCCACGCCCGCAGCCGCACCGTCTTCCCCCGGTACCCCGCCGCCGAAAAGCTCTGCATCAGGTTCCCCGCCGCCCCCGGAGCCGTCGCCGGAGCCACCACCACCGCACACCCCCCTTCGCCCCTGCACCCCTTGTGCCGCAACTCCGCCAGGCTCCCCGTCGTCTTCTCCAGCGCCGGCACGAACCACCCCGGCGGCATCTTCCCCACGTCGCCCTGCTCGAAGCGCAGGTTGCGCGGTCCCGGCAGCGCGTCCGTCCACCCCGCCAGACGCGCCCGCGCCTGCGCCGCCACCTCCGCATCGCTCGCGAACTCCCGCAGCAGCCGCGAGTACGTCGCGTGCGCGTCGCGCCGCTGCCCCAGTTTCTCCTGGCACTGCCCCAGTTCCAGCAGCGCCCGCGCCGCCACCTCGCGCGGAGCCGACGCGTCCGCCGCGATCCCCCGGTACAGGTCGATCGCGCCCGCCACGTCCCCCGCCACCACCTCGCGATGGATCGCCGCCTCCAGCCGCCGCGCCGCGTCGTCCGCCCCCCGCACTCCGCCCGCCGCCGCCCACAGCAGTACCGCCACTCGTCCGCCCTTACCCATCGAACCGGTACCCCAGCCCGCGCACGTTCTTCAGATAATGCGGATCGCCCGCGTCGTCCCCCAGCTTCCGCCGCAGGCTCGCGATATGGTTGTCCACGACGCGCGCGCTCGTGAACGTCTCCGGTCCCCACGCCGCGCCGGTCAACTGCTCGCGGCTCAACACCCGCCCGCGCGCCCGCACGAACGTGTCCAGCAGCTTGAACTCGATCGGCGTCAGCTCGATCGCCCGTCCGTCGCGCCGTACTTCACCCCGCGCGAAGTCCACCTCCACCTCGCCGAAATGAAATACCCCCGATTCCGGAGCCTCCGCCGCGCGCCGCAGCAGCGCCTTGATCCGCGCCCGCAGTTCCCGCGTGCCGAACGGCTTGGTCACGTAATCGTCCGCGCCCAGTTCCAGCCCCATCACCTTTTCCGCCTCCCGCGCCTTGGCCGTCAGCATCAGGATCGGCGTCTTCATCCCCGCGCGCCGCAGCTCGCGGCAGACCTCGTACCCGTCTTTTCCCGGCAGCATCACGTCCAGCAGAATCAGGTCGAACGACCCCGTCCGCGCCAGCCGCGCCGCCGCGTTGCCGTCCCCGGCAAGTTCCACCTCGTAGCCTTCCAGCCGTAGATCGTCCTCCAGCCCCAGCGCGATTCCCGGCTCGTCTTCCACCACCAGAATGCGGGTCATGTTTTCTCCAGCCGCGGCAGCAGCACCGTGAACGTCGTGCCCTCCCCTACCTTGCTCTCCAGGTGAATCTCTCCGTGGTGCGCGTCCACAATGTGCCGCACCATCGCCAGCCCCACCCCCGACCCCTTCACGTTCCCCGCCGCCGCCGCCGACCCGCGCACGAACTTGCCGAAGATCCGCTTCCGCTCCTCCGGCGCGATCCCCGGCCCCCGGTCGCGCACCCGGATCGCCACCCGGTCGCTCTCCACCCCCCACTCCACCGCCACCGGCTCGCTGCGCGGCGAATACTTGAGCGCGTTGTCCACCAGGTTCCGCACCGCCACCCCGAGCGCCTCCGGATCCGCCGGAAACCGGCAATCGCCGTTGCCGTGAAGCTCGATCGAACGCCCCGATGCTACCTCGTTCTCAAATTCCGCCGCCACCCGCCCCGCCAGTTCCGCCGCGTCGACTTCCTCGAAATGATACTGGCGCGCGCCCGCTTCCATGCGGCCGAAATTCAGCAGCGCCTCCACCAGCCGCTGCAGCCGCTGCGTCTCCCGCACCAGCGTCCCGTGATACACGCCCCGCCGCTCCTCGTTCGGCACCCGCCCGGCCAGCAGCATCTCCGAAAGCTGCCGGATCGAGGTCAACGGCGAGCGGAACTCGTGCGACACCGCCGAGACGAACTCGCTCTGCATGCGCGATACCTCCATCTCCCTCCGGATGGCGCGCGCGATGAAGTACGTCCCCGCCAGCAGGAACGCCACCATCACCGCCGTGCCCAGCAGCAGGAAGCGCCGGCTCGCCGGCAGGTCCGAATTGGCGCCCGCCGCCGAAGCGATGTACAGCGTCCACGGCACCTGGCTCTCTCCCGCCGCCCGCACCGCCGCCCGTTCACCCCGGTCGCGCTTCCCGTACACCACCCGGCCCTCGGTATCCAGCGCCGCCACCGCCAGCCCGTCCCCCGCCGGCACCGCCTTCAAAACCGCCGATGCCGGCGCCACCCAGATGCCCCGCCGCGCCCCGGCGCTGCGCCAGATGGCGAAAAACGGCTGCCCGTCCACCCACAACGTCCCCTGCGCCCGCGCGCTGCTTTGGTTCCACGCCGCGTCGGCCGCCTCGGCCAGTTCCCGCATCGCGGCCGGCGGCTCCTCCCGCGACGCCTCGCTCCAGTAGAATTCGAACTGTCCGCGCGTCAGCGGCCAGCGCGCCGCCAGCAGGTCGTCGCGCAGCGGCTCGCCCAGTTCGTGCCGCGCCACCAGGTCCGCCGGAGCGCCCGCCACCCGCACTCCCACGATCCCCGCCATCTCCGTGTACGCCGCCCGGCTCTCCGGCTCCCGCCCGAGTTTGCGCAGCACCCTGCCCAGCCGCATCAGCGCCCCTGCCCGCACCGCCGTCTGCGGATTCTCGGCCAGCGCCCGGTACCACTCCACCGCGCCCCGCGGCTGCGCCTGCAGATACTCGAGCGCCTCCCCTTCGGCGAACACCGCGTCCGCTGCTTCCGGCTCGTTCGACGCCAGCGGACGGTACAGCAGCCGCCCTTCCGGATACACGTCCAGCCCCCGTTCCGTAGCCACCAGCAGCACGCCTTCGTCGGGTTTGCCGCGCGGAGGCGGCGCCAGAATCCACGCGCCGGCGCGCTCGCCAGCCTCGGCCAGCGCCCCGCGCAGCGTGGCCACGATGCGGTCCGCGGCCTGTTCGCGGCGGTCCTGTTCCCGCTGCGCCTCGACCATCCGGTCCTGCTGGAGGAACTTCCACCCGAACCACCCCAGCGCGGAGACCGAAACCAGTGTCAGCAGCGCCAGGATGGATAGGAGCAGCTTCGGTGGTCGCAGCCACTCCGGAAGCGGCGTCATGCTACCCACGATTGTACACGCGCGCTAATCCCCCCGGCGCTCCCGCCGCATCCGCTCCGCCCGCCGCACCCGCCCCTCGTCCATCCCGAAGTGGTGCGCGATCTCGTGCCACACCGTGTCCGCCACCATCTGCCGCAACTCCTCCGCCGACCGCGACAGCCGCTCGTGCGGACCCTGGTAGATCGTGATCTTGTCCGGCAGCGCGAAGCTCTCGAATACGCTCCTCTGCGCCAGCGGACGCCCCTGGTACAGCCCCAGCAGTCCGGGACGCTTGGGCTCCGTCTCCACCACGATCGCCACGTTCCGCATCCGCCGCCGGAAACGCCGCGGAATGCGCTCGATCGCGTCCTCCACGATGCGGTCGAACTCCTCCGGCGGCAGCATCACGCGGCGCCGCGCCGGGCGTGCTGCGCGGCCCGCGCCCGCGCGTGCTCCCGCAGTTCCCCGATGTTGAGCCCCGTCAGCGCCGTCGCGATCGCCCCGCCGATCAATAGCGGCAGGGTCTGCGCCACCAGGTACACCAGCGAGAATCCCTTGGCGTCGCTCTCGCTGCTCTCGAACAGCCTGAGCGCCACCATGATGCTCGCGTTCACCAGCCCCACGTTCCCCGGAGCGTTCGGCACCAGCGTGCCCAGCCGCACGATGGCCAGCACCCCGCCCGCCACCCAGATCGAATAGTCCAGCGCGTAGGCCCGCATCAGCGCCCACATCGTCACCACCTGCAGCGCGAAATACAACGCGCTGATCAGCGCCGATGCCACCAGCGTCCGCCGGTTCCCCATCAACTGCAGGCCCTCCACCACGTGGCGCACCACCGCCGCCCACCGGCTCTCCCGGAATACCGCGTGCGCGTGATGGTGATGCTTCAATACCAGCACGAACACTCCCAGCGCCACCACCAGACCCGCGCCCATGGCTTCGCCCGCGAACTCGATCTCCTTGGGCATGCCCCGCGCGAACGCCGCCGTCAGGATGAACGCCGCCAGCAGCCACAGCCCGTCCATCACCCGCTCCAGCGCCGCCGACGCCAGCCCCACCGAGAGCCGCATATCGTTCCAATGCGCCAGCAGGTAGCAGCGGATCAGTTCGCCCGGACGCAGCGGCAGCACTTCGTTGGCGAACAGCCCGATGTAGATGCTCTGCACCGTCCGCCAGAAGTTCAGTTCCGCAACCGGCGCCAGCAGCGTCTGCCAGCGCCACCCGTGGCACACATACACCACCAGGTCCGCCGCCACCGCCAGCAGAACCCACTTCCAGTCCAGCGTCCGGAAATCGCTGCCCAGTTGATGAAAGTCGTAGCCGTGCAGTACCCACGCCAGGCATGCCGCCGATACGGTGTACCCCATCACCTGCGGCAGCCATCCGGGTAACCGGCGGCGCTGTGTCGGCTCGGCGGCGATCACAAGCCCATCATAACGTGCCCAACCGGTCCACCCGCACCTCCGAGAAGGTCACGTACGGGAACACCTCCGGGATGTGCGAGTCGTAGTGCCCGTGCTGGTTCCACGTCCATCCCACGCACGGGTCCAGCACCTCGCCGCCGCGCCCGATCTTCTCGAAGCGCGAGCAGTCGATACGCCACACGTCCCCCGCTTTCGGCGGCAGCGAACGCCCGTCCGCGATGTCCACCAGCCCGCGCCACGGCAACGCCACCTCCACCGTCCAGCCGCGGTCCGTCCGCGTGCGGCTGTTCACCACGCCGTCCACATGCACCGCGCTCCGCATCCCCGGATAATCCCAGTCCAGGAATCCCCACCGCTCGCCGCGCTCGTGCACATGCCCGCCCACCCCGTCCAGCACCATCGTCCGCTGCGCCGCCGGATCGAATTCCTTTCGTCCCCAGTAGCGTCCGCCGGGACGGTGAATATCCTTCCAGATCCAGAACACCTCGTACACCGTGTTCAGGCAGTTGATCTCGAATTCGTAGTACGCGTCCGACCCGGCGATGAAGAGTTCCAGGTCGTTCTCCTCCCAGATCTTCGAATCCCGTTCCGTCATCGTGCCCCAGACGTCGTTCTCCTCCGCCTGAAACCCGAAATAGAGATGTTCCTCGTCCCAGAGCAGCGCGACCCGCGTGTCGAACCACGCCGCCTCTCCGGTCACAATATCGACGAAGGGCGTGCTCTTCGGCGCCAGGCGCCAGCTCTCTTCGTTCAATCGCCCGTCGGCCACGATGGGTCCGGCGGCGCGATAGCAGGTGTAGCGTGCGGGTTGAATCATGAGTTTTCTCTTTCCGAATCGGCGATGAATTTCACGGGAGCCTGCGGCGCTTCGTTCACTTCCAGCCGGAACAGATCGGCCCGCGCGTAGTGTCCGGTCACATCGAGATCGAACTTCCCCTCGGCGATGCGCGCCGTGTCGATCTCCGCCGTCAGCACGCACTCGCGGCCGTACTCCGGCCCGGCCAGCAGCGTGCCCAGCGGGTCCACGATGGCGCTGCCGCCGCGGATCGCGCCCTCCACATACTGGCACGCCGAAAGCACGTAACACCGTCCTTCGAGCGCGATGTGCCGGATCGTCGGAATCCATTGTTCGCGGTCGTCCACGGTCGCCGCGCAGTAAATCTCGATTCCCTTCGCGTACATCGCCGCGCGCAGCAGCGGCATGTAATTTTCCCAGCAGATCACCGCGCCGGCGCGCCCGAACCCGGTGTCGAACACCGGCAGCGTACTGCCGTCGCCGAAGCCCCAGATCAGCCGCTCCATCGCGGTCGGCATCACCTTGCGATG
>JBBIQR010000273.1:0-6511 GCA_037442245.1 Candidatus Solibacter sp.
GTGGCGGTCCTGTCGATGGCACTGGGAATCGGGGCCAATACCGCCATCTTCACGCTGATTCATCAACTCATTCTGCAGCCGCTCCCGGTGCGCGATCCGGAGCAACTGGTGATGCTGGCCGGCCGTGGCAAACACTACGGCGGCAACAACGGGCCGGACCGCCTCTCCTACCCGATGTACCAGGAGATCCGCGACGGCAACGAGGTCTTCAGCGGGATGTTCTGCACCTTTCCGAGCACCGTGAGCGCCACGTTTCAGGGCAGTACGGACCTGATCGGCGCAGACTTTGTCTCCGGCAACTACTTCCCGGTGCTTGGCGTCGGCTCGGCGGTGGGGCGCGTGTTCACCGCGTCCGACGACCTGGTTCAGGGCGGGCATCCGCTCGCCGTCTTGAGCTACGGCTACTGGCGCGCGCGTTTCGGCGGCGACTCTGGTGTCGTGGGCAAGCAAATCCTGGTGAACGGACGCGCCCTGACCATCATCGGGGTGAGCGCCGCCGGGTTCGACGGCGTGGAACCGGGGCGCGCGCCGCAGATCCGCATCCCGATCACCATGCACGACGACCTGCCGCGCACGGATTTCGACCGCCTGAACAACGAGCGCTTCCGCTGGGCCGAGGTCTTCGGCCGCCTAAAACCGGGGATGACGAGGGAGAAGGCGCAGGCGGGCTTGCAGCCTCTGTTTCACCAGATTCTGAACCGCGAAGTCAGCGAGAAGCCGTTCGCGAAGGCGTCGGCACTGGTCAAGCAGGAGTTCCTGAAGATGTGGATGGAGGCGATGCCCGGCTCCAAGGGGCGCTCCAATCTGCGCAAGACGTACGCCAAGCCGCTCTTCGCCCTGATGGGGATCGTGGGGCTGGTGCTGCTGATCGCGTGTTCGAATCTGGCGAACCTGTTGATCGCGCGCGCCTCGGCGCGCCAGAAGGAGATTGCGGTGCGGCTCGCGCTGGGCGCGGGGCGCGCCGGACTGATCCGGCAGTTGCTGGCGGAGAGCCTGCTGCTGGCCGCGGCGGGCGGAGCGCTGGGCGCCGGACTCGCGGTGATGATCGACCGCGCGCTGATCGCGTTTCTTCCCACGGGCCACACTCCGCTTTCGCTCTCCGCGACTCCGGACTGGAGCGTGCTGGCCTTCACCTTCGCGATTTCCCTAGCCGCCGGCGCGCTCTTCGGGCTGGTTCCGGCGCTGCAATCGACGCGTCCCAGGCTGGCCGCCACGCTCAAGGATCAGGCGGGCGCGGTGATCCGCGGGGCTTCCGCAGGGCTGCGCAAGGGCCTGGTGGTGGCGCAGGTTTCGCTCTCGCTGTTGCTCCTGATCGGCGCGGGTCTTTTCCTGCAAAGCCTGCGCAACCTGAAAACGCTGAACCCCGGTTTCGACGTGACGAACATCGTGGCCTTCGACGTCGACCCTACGATGAGCCGCTACGACAAGAACTGGACCACCAACTACTATCGCCGCCTCGACGAGACGCTGAACGCGATGCCGGGCCTCGAGTCCCACGGATTTGCGGTGATTCCGGTCCTGGAGAACGAAGAGTGGGATAACTGGGTGACGATCGAAGGGTACCCCGCGGGACCCGACGAGCGGCCCGATGTGTACATGCAGTATTGCAGCCCGGGTTTCTTCGCGGCGCTGAAGATCCCGGTGCTGCAAGGCCGCGGCTTCACGGACCGCGATCTCGCGGGCGCCCCGAAGGTGGGGATCGTCAACCAGAAATTTGTGAAGCGCTACTTCCCGAAAGGCGATGTGCTGGGCCGTCACATCGGCATGGGAATCGATCCCGGCACGAAGACGGATATCGAAATCATCGGGGTGGCGGGAGACACGAAGTACGAGAGCATGCGCGACCCGGTACCCGAAGAACTCTACATTCCGCTGGAACAGAAATCGTTCGCCAATGGCGCGACGAGTTACGTGCGGGCGGCGGGGGATCCGGCGCGCGTCTTCAACGCGCTGCGGGCGGCGGTCCACGGGGTGGATTCCAACGTGCCGATGTACAACCTGCGCACGCTGGACGATCAAGTGGAGATTTCCCTGCTCACCGAACGCCTGCTGGCGGCCCTTTCCAGCGTCTTCGGGTGCCTCGCCACGCTGCTTGCGGCGCTCGGCCTCTACGGGGTGATGGCGTTCATGGTGACGCGCCGCACGCGCGAAATCGGCATCCGCATGGCGCTCGGCGCGGGGCAGGGAAACGTGGTGTGGATGGTGCTGCGCGAGACCCTGACGCTGGCCGCCGTGGGCGTGGGGATCGGGTTGGCGGGCGCGTACGGGCTGACGCGCCTGATCCAGACGCAACTCTTCGGCGTGCAGCCGACCGACCTGCTGACCATGGCCGGCGCGTCGCTCGGCATCGCGGCGGTCACCGCGCTCGCCGGCTACGTCCCCGCGCGCAGGGCGACCGCGATCGACCCGATGCGGGCGCTGCGGTGGGAGTAGACTCCGGCTACCGGGCGTACATCCGGATGATGCGCTCGATGGCGCGGCGGCAGACCACGCAGAAACCAACCTCGTCGCGCGTGAACATGATGCAGTCCTGCTGCGGACGGTAGTAGCCGCGGGACTCGTACATGGCGCCTTCGAAGGCTCCGAGCTTTCCCGCGTTCGGGCCGGAGGCGAGCAGTTTCGTGTCCCGCGCGCGTTCGTCGCGGAACAAAGCCTCCATCTCTTCCTCGGGCCGGTGCTGCGCGCGGATTTCTCGCCGCTGCTTCTGGATCTCCTGCTGGAGCTGTTCGAACTCCTGTTTCGGCCACCCCGGCGGCATCTCCGCGCCGCCGCTCCACTTGGCCGCGCGCGGATCGGCGGTCACGTTCGGCTCCCAGGGTTCGGGCCGGGCCGTGCCGCTGCCGTACGCGACGTCGGACGTATAGTATTCATCGGCGAGTCCGGCGAAGTGGTGTCCGAACTCGTGTACGAAGACGTAGGGAGTGAAGGCGTTGTCCGCCGCCACGGTGGCGTAGAGGTTGAAGATGCCGCCTCCGCCGTACTTGCGGCCGTTGACCACGATTTCGATGAACTCGTAAGGCGCGGCCGCGGCGATTTCGCGCAGGCGTTTATTGTCGAAGGTGAGCACGTAGCGCTCCGAGCCGAACGCATCGTAGGCGGCACGGAGAGGCGAACGGCGGTAGACCGCGTCGGAGGGCCGCGCGACGCCGCTCTCTTCGGCCGGAGTATCGATCGCCCAGACGTTGAAGTCCGCGCGGTGCTCGTGGAAGGGGGGCGCGGCAAACAATGTTTCCGCCATGCGGCGGGCGTCGGCGTGCCATTTGTTCATCTCGGCGGCGGTGTAGCCGTCGCCCAACAGCAGCAGGTCCACCTTGTCGCGGGGCGGCCCGTTCTGGATGACCGCCCACACGTTGCGCTTCGCGGGCGCGGCGCGGTCGATGGCCGGGTCTTTCGGGTCCACGGCAACCGACCAGAGTTCGCGGAATTCGTTTTGCGGGCCGCGCTTGCGGATGACGACCTGCACGGGCGCCGCCGGGGCGGGGAAGCGGACGCTTTCGTGAAAGGCGCGCCGCTGCCGGCTGGCTTCGTCCGTGGTTTCCCACTCGCCGTAGATGCTGGCGAAGCCGCGGGAATAGATCACGCGATGGGTGGCGCGGTCGAGCACCTGAAACTGGTAGCGGCCGAGGTTGGTGTCGTCGATCCAGCGATCGAGCGGTCCGGGCCACGCTCCTTCGAGCACCGCGCCATCGAGCGCGAATTCCTCGTGTGCGGCATCGCCGGAGTGGTAGTAATCGACCCGCATGGTCCGGGGGGCGCCGGACTGCGCCACCGCGGCGGCGGCCAATAGCAGTGCGAACGTGAGAATCTTCATAAGGCCAGCTTCAGAATATCCGGATTCGCCGGGGGAGGGGGAAGAAGAGGCGGTAACCACCCGTGTCCGATTGTCCAAAACCCCCTGGCGCCAATCGTCATGAGTGTGAGAGAGTCGGAGATACACTCTCACGGGAGGCTCGTCGATGACTGGGATGCAGAGGGAATCGGGTCCGCGGGAGCGCGCCGGGGCATTCTGGCGCGACATCCGGTACGCCGTCCGTTCGCTGACGGGTGCGAAGGGGCTTTCGATCACGGTCGTGGTTACGCTGGCGCTCGGAATCGGCGCGAACGCGGCCATCTTCACGCTGGTCCGCGGTGTGCTGCTGCGCCCGCTGGTGAACCGGGATGAGAGCCGGCTGATCTACATCCGGCAGAGCGCCGAGGGCTTGGGGATGGAAAGCGCCGTGTTCTCCGTGCCCGAGGTGCAGGACCTGCGCCGGGGGGTGAAATCGCTGAGCGCGATCGGGGACTTCTCCACCATCGGTTTCACGCTAAACGGTCTGGGCGAGCCGCGCGAAGTGCGCGCCGGGGTCGTCGGCGGCAACTATTTCGACGTGATGGGGCTGCATCCGGTGCTGGGGCGGCTCCTCGACATGCGGGACGATGGACCCTCCGCCGCCGGCGCCGTGGTCCTGACCTACCGCTTCTGGACGACGGCGCTGAAGAGCGATCCTTCGGTGCTCGGAAAAACCGTGCGGCTCGGTTCCTTCGGGGCGCGCACCGCCACCGTGGTCGGCGTGCTGGAGCCTTCGATCCCCTATCCGGCGGAGACCGAGATCATCGCCAACGTGGTGACCAGCCCGCACCATCTCTCGGCGACGATGGTGACCGGACGCGTCCACCGCATGACCGAACTGTTCGGACGGCTGGCGCCCGGCGTCACGCTGGAGCAGGCGCGCGCGGAACTGCAGACGGTCCACCGCGCCATGGTGCAGGAGCATCCCGAGGCATACCCGAAGAAGGCGGATTTCCGCATCGACGCCATGCTGCTTCGCGACCAGATCACGTCCAAGGCGCGCACCGTGCTCTGGGTGCTGCTGGCGTCATCCGGGCTGATCTTCATCATCGCGTGCTCCAACGTGGCCAACCTGATTCTGGCGCGAACCATTCGCCGCGAGGGCGAACTCACGGTGCGCGCCGCACTGGGCGCGAGCACCGGTGCGCTGCGCCGCGTGCTGCTGGCGGAGAGCCTGCTGCTCTGCGGCGCGGGCGCGGCGCTCGGCGTGCTGAGCGCGCGTCCCATGGTCGCGATCCTGGCGCGCTACGCGGCGCGCTTCTCGGTGCGGGCGCAGGATCTGACGGTGGATTCCAGCATGTTGTGGGTGGGCGCCGGGCTCGCGCTGGCGGCGGCGTTGCTGCTGGCGTTCTTGCCCCGCCTGCCGTCCGGTGACCGGTCGAGCGGAATCAATCTTTCGACCGGCAGCGTCCGCATGACCGGAGGGACCGCGCGCCGCCTGCGGGCGTTCGCCGTCACGCAGATCGCCGCTTCGTTCGTGCTGCTGGCGGGCGCCGCGATGCTGCTCAAGACGCTGATCGCGTTGCAGGCGGTGAATCCGGGGATGGATACGCGCCGCGTGCTGGCGATCAACGTCCCGGTGATCAGCTACGGGCGCACCGACGATCAGGTGGTCGGCTTCTATAAGGAGGCGATGCGGCGCGTACACGAGTTGCCGGGGGTGGACGGCGTCGCGCTCGGCGTCCTGACTCCGTGGCGCGAGGGCGGCACGCTGGGGCCCGGGCTGCAATTCACCGCGGAAGGCTACGCTCGCGCGACCCCGGAGGACGACCCGCGCGGACAGTTCCGCATCGTTTCGCCCGGCTTCTTCGCGGCGCTGGGAGTGCCGATGATCGAGGGGCGCGATTTCAACGATCTCGACCGCAAGGAGAGTGAGCCGGTCACGATCGTGAGCCAAAGCGTGGCGCAGCGCATGTTTCTTGGGCAGGATGCGCTCAACCGGCACCTGTCGTGGACCGATCCCGTACTGCAGTTTATCGGCATGAAGGCGGCGCCGATGCGCATCATCGGAGTCGCACCGGATATCGACGACGAGCACCTGGTTCCCAAGCCGACCCTGACGGTGTACATGCCCTTCGGTCAGGGACCTCTATTTGGCGGGCGAATGTTCGTTCACGTGGGAGGGGACCCCTATGCCCTGGTCAGCCCGATCACCCGCACCATCCGCAACCTGTCGGCGGATCAGCCGGTGGAGCGCGCGGCGACTCTCGAAGACGTGCGCGCGGAGGTGCTCACGCCGGACCGGCTGAACACCATCGTCTTCGGCGGCTTTGCCGTGGTGGCGCTGATGATCGCGGTGGTCGGGGTCGCGGGCGTGCTGGCGTTTTCGGTGAGCGCGCGGACCCGCGAGTTCGGTATCCGGCTGGCGATCGGGTCGCAGCCGCGGCACCTGTTGGGGCGGGTCATCGCGGAGGGCGCCGGAATCACGGCCATGGGAATCGCGGCGGGATTGATTTGCGGGCTGGCGCTCCAGCGCTTGGCCGGCAGCTACCTCGGAGACCTGCGTCTGCCGGGCGCGTGGGTCGTCGCCGCGGCGGCCGGGTTGCTGCTATTGGCGGCTGTCGCCGCATCGGCGTGGCCGGCATTGCGGGCGGCGCGGGTGAGCGTGATCCAGGCGCTGCGCGCGGACTAGTATTACTGTGTTATAAAGAATTTGCTTTCAGTAGTTTGCCGACACCCGAA
>JBBIQR010000274.1:0-6445 GCA_037442245.1 Candidatus Solibacter sp.
TGCCTGGGAACGATTGAGGATTTCGTCGGCGATGGATTGCGGGGCGTCGACGTCGGGGATGGTGAGCCGGCTGGTTTCGCCGGCCGTCTCGATGGAGATATCGCCGACTTTGAAGAGGCGCTGCATGGGGCGCTGATCGACCCGCACGTCCTGCACCTTCGTGACCTGGATCGTGCGGGTGGTTTTGGCGGCGAAGCCGGTCTCGTAGCGGAGGCGGTCGCCCGACAGGGTGACCCTGGTCAACTGGCGTTTCACCAGGCGAAGAAAAGCGGGTATGAAAATGATGGGCGCGATAAAGGGCAGCAGGCGGGCGGCATCTCTCTCGCGGAGCGAGACGAAATACCAGATCTCGATGGCCAGGAAAACGATCCCGGTGGCGATGAAGCGCGCGATCAGAAACTTGGCGGTAGGACGGATGGTGAGCTCGCTCACAGTACTCTCCGGTTGCAGCATGTATTGTATCGCGGCAGCGCATGTGCTACGGATAGACAACGGAGGATTTTCCGAAAATGAAGAAGATCGCGGTCATCGCGAGTCTGGCCATGGCCGGGGCGGCGCCCCTGATGGCGGATTTCAGTTACCAGGAGACCGCCACCATCACGGGCGGCGCTCTGATGAGCATGATGAAGGTGGTCGGGGTCTTTTCCAAGCAGGCGCGCGAGCCGATCGTGTCGACGATTTCGGTGAAGGGCAACCGCATGGTGCACAAGAGCGCGCAGCAGGCGAGCGTGACCGATCTGGACAGCGAAACCATCACGACGATCGACTTCCAGAAGAAGACGTACTCGGTCATGACGTTCGAGGAAATGAAGCAGATGCTCCAGCAGATGTCGGAGAAGATGAAGCAGAACGATCAGGGCCAGGTGAATTTCAAGGTCAGCGCGAACGCCACCGGCAAATCCAAGCAGGTGTCCGGGATGGACGCCAAGGAAATGATCGTGAAGATGGAGATGGAAGCCACCGACGCCAAGAGCGGGCAGACCGGCACCATGAACATCACCAGCGACATGTGGATCGCGCCCAACGTGACGGGCTACCAGGAGGTGCGCGATTTCTACCGCCGGATGAGCGAGAAGATCAACTGGACGCCGGGCGGGAACATGTTCATGGCGAACCCGCAGGTGGCCAAGGGCATGGCCGAGGTCTATAAGGAGATGTCGAAACTGGACGGCGTGCCGGTGGAGCAGCAGATCTCGATGGGCGGAATGCCGGCGGGCGAAGGCGCGGGCGGGCAGCAGCAGCAGGCGCAGCAACAGCAGGAACAGCCGCAGGAGCGGCCATCGCTCGGCGGGGCGCTGGGCGGCGCGCTCGGCGGGCGGTTCGGACTGGGCCGGCGCAAGACCAGTTCGGAGCCGAAGCAGAATGACGGCGCGGCGGCGCAGGGCGGCGGGCAACCGGGGTCGCTGATCGAAATGACCTCGGTGATGAGCGGGTTCAGCAACGCGGCGGTGGACATCGGCGCGTTCTCGGTGCCGTCCGGATTCAAGCAGGTGCAACCGGACATGAAGCGCGTGCAGCGGTAATCGCGTGGAACGAGGCTGCTTCGCCGGTTCGGCCACGGCGTGGCAGTCTCGTCTTGCGGGTCGCTTTCCCTCCTCGTTCTTTCCCCGAAAATGCCGCCCGCGCCAGCGGGGCCGTGTCCCGATATAATTGCCTTTCTCATTCCGCGTGGTTTCAGGAGAAGAAGACGATGACTTGGAAAGCGTATTTGATGGCGGCCGTGTGGATTCCGGCAGGTTTCGCGCAGCAGCCGGCGAACTGTTCTCCCGAGGGGTTCAGCGGCGGTTTTACGCGAGGATGCCCGCAGCGGCAATTTGCGAATCCGGGCGATGTCTCCGCGATGATGGCGGCGGTGCCGGACAAGCCCTACGCCACGCCCAAGAGCCTGCGGCGCGTGCTGGTGCTGGGACACGCGGCGGGGTTTGTGCACAGCTCCATCCCGCTGGCGTCGAAGATGGTGGAGTACCTGGGCGACAAAACGGGCGCGTGGATGACGACGATCACCTACGACCCCGCGGCGATCACGGCGGAGAATCTGAAGCAGTACGACGCGATCTTCCTCGACAGCACGACGGGCGAGTTCCTCAACGATCCGAACGATGCGGGGGTAACGGAAGCGCGCAAGCGGGCGCTG
Source organism: Candidatus Solibacter sp. (assembly GCA_037442245.1). GTDB lineage: Bacteria > Acidobacteriota > Terriglobia > Bryobacterales > Bryobacteraceae > Solibacter. Next base: position 2,135 of record JBBIQR010000274.1, read on the forward strand.
CTGGACTTCGTCAAGAGCGGGAAGGGACTGGCCGGGGTACACGCGGCGACCGACAGTTACCACACCAGCGGGCGGCCCGCATCGCCGGGCGGAGCGGCCGCGGCGCCAACCGGAACGTGGCCGGAGTTCAACGAAATGATCGGCGGCTTCTTCAAGTTCCACTGGGTGTATCCGACGCTGATCGGCGTGAAGATCGACGACCCGAAGAGCCCGCTCACCGTCATGTTCCCGCCGCGCGGGTACGAGATTGTGGATGAGACGTACACCTTCGCGCAGGATTCCTTCAGCCGCAAGAGGGTACACGTGCTGACCAGCGTGAACTATCAGCGGATGAACAATGAAGACAAGGCCAAGGAACCGGCCGCCACGCGGCGCACGGACGGCGACTACGCGCTGAGCTACATCCAGCGGGTGGGCAACGGTCGCGTGTTTTACGAAGCGCACGGGCACGACGAGAAGGTCTATTTCATGCGGCCCTTCGTAGCCCACATGCTGGCGGGAATCCAGTATGCGCTGGGCGACCTGGCGGCGGACGATAGTCCCAGCGAAAAATAGGAGCCGCGGCGATGAGACGATCCTTTCTTGTGGGCCTGGCGTGTGCGGCGGCGGCGCTGGCGCAGAACGCGCCGTATGGCGCCGCCGCGCTCGAGCGGGCGCGGGCGCTCCTCCAGCGGATGACGCTGGACGAGAAAGTCGGGCAGTTGAACGAGTCCGCCGGCAGGGAGATGCTGGGCCTGACTGAGAAGCCGGATGCGCTGATCGCCGCCGGGCGGGTGGGCTCGGTGCTGTGGCAGAGCGACGCGAAGGAGATCAACCGGCTGCAGCACATCGCGGTCGAGAAGTCTCGCCTCCACATTCCGATTCTGTTCGGCTTCGACGTGATCCACGGCTACCGCACGGTATTTCCGGTGCCGCTGGCGATGGCGTCGTCGTGGGACCCGGCGGTGGAGGAAGCGGCGCAGCGCTTCGCGGCCGAGGATGCGCGCGCGGCGGGAATCCAACTGACGTTCACCCCGATGGTGGATATCGCGCGGGATGCGCGGTGGGGCCGGATTGTCGAGGGCGCCGGTGAGGACCCGTATCTGGGCGCGGCGATGGCGCGCGCGCAGGTGCGTGGATTCCAGGGCGCGTCGACCGGTGAGAAATCGGTGCTGGTGTGCGTCAAGCACTTTGCGGGATACGGCGCGGCGGACGGCGGTCGCGACTACGACGCGTCGTACATCCCCGAGGAGTTGATGCGGAACGTGTACCTGCGGCCGTTCCAGGCGGCGGCGGAGGCGGGCGCGGCGAGTTTCATGTCCGCCTACATGGATCTGAACGACGTCCCGGCAACGGGAAACCGCTGGCTGCTGACGGACGTGCTGCGGCGCGATTGGGGCTTCCGGGGATTCGTGCTGTCGGACGCGTTCGCGGTGGGGAGCCTGGTGACCCACGGCTACGCGAGCGATCCGGCGGACGCGGCGTGGAAGGCCTTCCGCGCGGGTCTGAACATGGACATGGCGAGCCAGACGTACACGAAGAACCTGGCGGCGCTCGTCTCCGCGGGTAAAGTGAGCGCAGCCGAACTGGACGCGGCGGTGCTGCCCATCCTCGCGTTGAAATATCAGTTGGGGTTGTTCGAGCATCCGTACGTGGACGAGTCGAAAGTGGAGGCGACGCTGAACCGCCCCGAGGGGCTGGCGTTGACCCGCAAACTGGCGGCGCGCTCGATGGTGCTGCTCAAGAACGAGGGCGGAACGCTGCCGCTGAAGAGCGGGCTGCGGAAAGTGGCGGTGATCGGCCCGCTGGCGGACGCTGCGGCGGACATCGAGGGCGGCTGGACGGTGGAAGGATTGTTCGGCAACAGCAAGAGCCATCCGGTGACGGTGCTGGCCGGGATACGGAAGCGGCTGGGCGACGGAGCGCAGGTGGTTTACGCGGGCGGTCCGATGCCGCAGCGCGTGTATCCCTCCTTCTTCGACGCGCTGAGCGGGCGCAAGCCTCCGGCGCCGCCCACGGAAGCGGAGATCGCGGACGCACTGGCGAAGGTGAAGGCCGCCGCCGCTGAATCCGAAATGGTGATCGCGGTAGTGGGCGAAACGGCGGTGATGAGCGGGGAAGGCGCGTCGCGGGCGGCGCTGGAACTGCCGGGAATCCAGCAGAAGATGCTGGAAGCGGCGGCGGCGTCCGGCAAGCCGATGGTGGTGGTGCTGGTGAGCGGGCGTCCGCTGGACATACGGTGGGCGGCGGGGCACGCGCAGGCGATCCTCGAGGCGTGGTATCCGGGGACGGAAGGCGGCAACGCGGTGGCGGACGTGCTGTTCGGCGACGTCAATCCCGGTGGCAAGCTGCCGGTGACCTGGCCGCGCTCGGCGGGGCAGGAGCCCCTGTACTACAACCACAACCTGACCCACGAGCCGGAGGATCGCCCGGGATTCACGTCGCGCTATTGGGACCTGGAATCGAAGCCGCTATACCCGTTCGGCTACGGGCTGAGCTACACGACGTTCGCATTCAGCAACGTGCGGCTGAGTAAGACCAGCATCCGCGCGGGAGAGGCGGCGGAGGTTTCGGTGGATGTGAAAAACACCGGCGCGGTGGCGGGCGATGCCGTGGCGCAGGTGTACATTCATCAGCGGTCGGGCTCGGCATCGCGTCCGGTGCGGGAGTTGAAGGGCTTCCGGCGGGTGACGCTTAAGGCGGGCGAAACGCAAACGCTGAAATTCCCGCTGGGTAAGGAAGAGCTCGAGTTCTGGAGCCCGCAAAGCGGGAAGTGGGTGGTGGAGCCGGCGGCGTTCGATGTATGGGCCGGGGAGGACTCGGCCGCGCCGCTGCATGCCGAATTGCGGGTCGTCGTGCGTTAAAGGAAAGGACTATGAGTTTCAAACACGAACTTTCGCGGCGCGCTTTCGTCGGAGCGCTGGCGGCGGCGCCGCTGCTGGGGCAGGACCACGGTTGGGTGGATCTGTTCGACGGCAAGAGCCTGGACGGCTGGCGTCCGCAGGAGCTTCCGGCGGGGCGTTCCTCGTGGAAGGTGGTGGACGGGGCGATCGCGGCGGATGGGCCGATGTGCCACTTGTTCTACGCGGGGCCGGTGCGCAACGCGGACTTCAAGAATTTCGAGCTGGAAGTGGAGTCGTCGGCGGCGGCGAACAGCAATTCGGGCATCTACTTTCACACGGCGTATCAGGCGACCAACTGGCCGCAGAAGGGATTCGAGGTCCAGATCAACAATACGCAGTTGCGGGAGCACAAGAAGACCGGATCGCTGTACAACATCCGCAACATGTACAAGCAGTTCGTGGCGGACAACGCGTGGTTCAAGACCAACATCCTGGTGCGGGGAAAGAGTGTGCAGGTGAGGGTGAACGGGATGTTGATGGTGGACTACGTCGAGCCGACTCCGCCGCACGTGCCGGCGAACGGGATGGAGAAGCAGCGCATGTTGGACCGGGGCACCTTCGCGCTGCAATGCCATGACGCCGGGTCGAAGGCGCTGTTCCGCAGCATCCGGGTGCGCGCGCTGCCGGACGATACGCCGGCGCCGGGCGGGGTGGTGGTAACCGCGGACGAGACCTTCAACAAGATTCTCGATACGGGCAGCCGCGGCATCCCGATGCTGGACCTACACGTCCACCCGAAGGGCGGGCTGAGCGTGGAGCAGGCGCTGGCGCTTTCGCGCGCCGGGGGCATCCAATACGGCCTCGCGGTGAATTGCGGGCAGGCGCAGCCGGTGACGGACGACGCGGGCGCCCGCAAGTGGGTGGAGAGCCTGCAAAGCCAGCCGGTGTTCATCGCGATGCAGGCGGAGGGGCGCGAATGGGTGAACATGTTCTCGCGCAGCGCGGCGGCGCAGTTCGACTACGTGTTCACGGACTCGATGACGTTCACGGACAACCGGGGCAAGCGGATGCGCACGTGGATGGCGAACGAAGTCGGCGCGATCGCCGATCCGCAGGAGTTCATGGAGACGCTGGTGGATCGGGCCACGGGCATCCTGGAGAAGGAGCCGGTGGATATCTACGTGAATCCCACTTACCTGCCGGACGTGATTTCCAAGGACTACGAAACGTTGTGGACGGAGGAGCGGCGGCGCAAAGTGGCGAAGGCGGCGGCGAAGAACCGGGTGGCGGTGGAGATCAACAACCGCTACAAGCTGCCGAGCGCTTCCTTCATCAAGCTGATGAAGGAGGAGGGCTGCAAGTTCACGATGGGCACGAACAACACCGGGGCCAACGACGTGGGGCGGTGCGAGTACGCGCTGGCGATGGTCGACGAGTGCAAGCTGGCGCAGAGCGACTTCTGGGTGCCGCTGGAGCCGGGGAGCACGAA